>CAZQZR010000125.1:4745-9326 GCA_964597845.1 uncultured bacterium
TGAACCGCCAAGAACGCCAAGGTCGCCAAGGCTCGGAACCGGACGGACACCAGATGATGAACCGCCAAGAACGCCAAGGGCTCGAACCAGACGGACCAAGAACTGCCCAGAGTCAGGAAAGGACAACACGTTTGACTCCATCCTTGAGCCGAACTACGTTGAAGTTGATGAGCAATCCGAGACGATGACCGGTTGCCTTCAAGTACGACATAACCTGTGCCGTGTGAATCGGTGCGAACTGGTCAACCGCCTTCAACTCGACAACCAACTTCCCTTCCACGAGCAGGTCCAGTCTGCTCTCCCCAATCGAATGTCCTTTGTAGTTCACAGCGACGGGAACCTGTCGCTCGAATGAGATGCCGAGGAGGCCAAGCTCGATGCTCATCGCCTGCTCGTAGAGCGACTCCAAGAAGCCCGGGCCAAGCGCACGGTGGACCTCGATGGCCGCGCCAATGACTTCCTGCGCCAACCGGTCAGTCTCCGCATCCGGCTCCGTCCTCTGTCTGTCTGGATTCTGCGGCTCCGCACCTCGGCGACTATCCGCGTCCGTCATTCCGCTTCCTGCGTTCTGAGTCCGAGCCTCGGCATGGTCCGTTTCCTCTTGGCGTTCTTGGCGTCCTTGGCGGTTCGCCTCTCCGGCCGTCCGACTCTCTTGGCCCTCTTGGCGTCCTTGGCGTTCTTGGCGGTTTGGTTCTCCGGCCGTCCGGCTCTCTTGGTCCTCTTGGCGTTCTTGGCGTCCTTGGCGGTTCAATTCGTCCTCTCCGTATCCTTGGCGGTTCATCTCTGCCTGTCGTACTCACCGAAGACGTTGCGCAGTGCGTCTGAAATTTCGCCCACGGTTGCGCCTGCCCGCACCGCAGCCATAATCGGTGTCATCAGATTGGCGGTTCCCGTTGCCGCCTCGTGTAGCGCTGCCAGGGACGAATTCAGCGTCTGAGCATCCCTCTTCTGCCTGAACTCCGCCAACTTCGCCGCCCTGTGCTTCCCCAGCGCCGGGTCCACTTTCAGCAGTTTGAGTCCTTTCTCCTCCTCGTCCCCGCACTCGACCACTTGACCACTAGACCGCTGGACCACTTCTTGGTATTTGTTCACTCCGACAACTATCCGCTGCTTCGCCTCCACCGCCTGCTGGTACTTGTACGCGCTGTCGGCAATCTCGTTCTGCATGAATCCCTGCTCGATGGCCGCTACCACCCCGCCCATCTGCTCGACCTTGCCAATCAGCTCCCGGGCCCGCTTCTCTATCTCGTCCGTCAGCGACTCGACTACGTACGAACCGGCCAGCGGGTCAACCGTATCCGCCACGCCGGACTCGTGTGCGACAATCTGTTGGGTCCGCAAGGCAATCAGCACCGACTCCTCACTCGGCAGGGCCAGCGCCTCATCCCGCGAGTTCGTGTGCAGACTCTGCGTCCCGCCCAGCGCCGCAGCCAGCGCCTGATACGCGACCCGGATGACATTATTCTCCGGCTGCTGAGCGGTCAACGTTACGCCGCCGGTCTGGGTGTGGAATCTGAGCTTGCACGACTCGTCCGACGCGTTCCAGCGCTCACGCAGCAGCCTTGCCCAAAGCCGTCTCGCGGCCCGGAACTTCGCCACTTCCTCAAGGATGTTCGAGTGCGCCGCGAAGAAGAAAGAGAGCCTCGGCGCGAACTTGTCTATCTGCAGCCCCGCGCTCAGGGCGGCCTTAATATACTCCAGACCGTCCGCAATGGTGAAAGCGACCTCTTGTACGGCGGTCGCGCCTGCCTCGCGCATGTGATAACCGGATACGCTCACCGTGTTCCACTTCGGCACATTCTCCGCACACCACGCGATGATGTCAGTAACCAGCCTCAAGGACGGCCTTGGGGGAAAGATATACGTCCCGCGCGCCACGTATTCCTTCAGGATGTCATTCTGTATCGTGCCCTGCAGGCCAGCGATGCTCTTGCCCTGCTTCTCTGCAACCACGCAGTACATCGCGAGCAGCGCGCCGGCAGTGGCATTGATGGTCATCGAGGTCGAAACCTTGTCGAGCGGGATTCCGGCGAACAGGGTCTCCATATCCTCAAGCGACGAGATGGCAACCCCGACTTTGCCAACCTCACCTTTGGCCATCGCTGAATCGGAGTCATAGCCCATCTGTGTCGGCAGGTCGAACGCAACCGAAAGCCCGGTCTGGCCCTGCCCCAGTAGGTAGTGGTAGCGCTTGTTCGTGTCCTCGGCTGAGCCGAACCCCGCATACTGACGCATGGTCCAGAACCGCGAACGATACATGGTCGGCTGGACCCCGCGCGTGAACGGGAAACTCCCCGGCATTCCCAGCTGCTCCGCGTAGTTCTCCTCGCCCCAGTCCTCAGGTGTGTACGCCCGTTTCAGCGGGAGGCCCGAAACGGTCTCCGCCGCCTCCGTCCTCTCCGGCACCTTCTTAAGTACAGGAGCTACGGTCTCTTGCTCCCACTTCTCGATGAGATGTCTCAACTCCTCGCGGTCCTTGTCCGTCATACGCGCTCCGTCACTTCCCGCCGCCTTCGTCCACCCTACCTTCAGGGTCAGTCTTTATCAGCAACAGGTCTGTGAAGTCATCTTCGTGTGACTCCGTGCTACCCGTGACTACGTACCCGCCATCCCGTGTCTGCTGGACCGAGTAGCCCATATCGTCGTGACCTACCCCGAATGTCCGGGTCCAGACCGTATCGCCGTTGGCATCGGTCTTGATGAGCCAGACATCGAATCCTGCTGCGATGTAGGACGAGGTGTTTCCTACGACTATGTATCCGCCGTCCCGAGTCTGCTGGACCGAGTTGCCCCAGTCGTCGCGTTCCCCGCCAAAGGTCCTGACCCAGATATCCTCCCCCAACGAATCGGTCTTGACCAGCAGGACGTCGCCGGGCCCCTCGCGGTCGGAGCATGTGGTTCCGACGACGACATACCCGCCGTCTTGCGTCTGCTGGACCGACATACCCGAATACTCGTTCGCCCAGCTACCGAAGGCTCTCGTCCAGGACATGCCGCCGCTTGCGTCGGTCTTGGCAAGCCAGATAGCGGAATCCGAGTCGAAACTGGGTAGCGCTGCAAAGACGTACCCACCGTCCCACGTCTGCCGAACCGAACGCCCCTCAGACCCTCGTTGGCCAAAAGTCCGAGTCCAAACCGTATCGCCGTAGGCGTCGGTCTTGAGCAGCCAAATGCCGCCCGCTCCTGAGGACCTGTTGTACCCCGCGGCGACATAGCCGCCATCCTCGGTCTGCTGGACCGAGAAACCCTGATCATATTCGTTCCCGCCGAAAACCCTTTCCCAGTCCTGGTTCCCGGCGTCGTCCGTCTTGATGAGAAGCACATCGGGGAAGTTGCCACTGTGGGAACACGTGCCTCCCGCAATGATGTACCCGCCATCTCGTGTCTGTTGTATCGACTTGCCCCAGTCATAGTGCGCCCCGCCAAAGGTCCGGGTCCATGCCGTGTCACCATCGGCGTCGACCTTTAGAAGCCAGACATCCGACTCGCCCGCGCCATAGGACCGGTTGCTTCCTGTGACGATGTAACCGCCATCCTGTGTCTGCTGCACCGACCAACCTTCGTCCTCCAGAGCTCCGCCGTAGACCCTGATCCACTCGTGGTACCTGCCCACGGCAATGGCGCCCGACCAGTCCGAGGTGGCTGAGCTGCGCGCCCGTGCTTGAACCCTCACGTCGCAAGTCCCCGGCACTGTCCACGAGTGGCCCATCGTCATTGTGTCGCCGGGTCGGACCCACGTGCTCCATTGAGAAGTGTCACCATCACCCCAGTCGAATCTGATGGCCACGTCTTCGCCGGTGGAGTCCTCAGCGCTTGACGAGAAAGTGTACTCAACCCCGACCGCGCAGGATGTCGGACCGGATGGGACCGCGGGCGTATCCGGAGCGTGGTTCGGCTTCTTGCAGCCCGGAGCCAACACGACACCGATGGTAAACAGAGCAGCCGCTACGATTCTCACAACGCCTTCCGCCCTGAGAGATTCCTCGACTCGCTTCCCTCGCTCGGAATGACAAGGAGAAGGGCAAGCTTGGCGGCTCGTCTTCACTTCGTCATTCGTCATTGGGGTTTGATTAGTAATTAGGAATTAGCAATTGGTCACTTCCTACAGCGGCATATTCCCATGCTTCTTCACCGGGTTCGTCGCCTGCTTGTTCCGCAGGAGTTCGAACGACTCGACCACCCGGCGCCGTGTATCCTCGAACTCGATCACCTCGTCCACGAACCCGAGCTCCGCCGCCTTGAACGGGTTGCCGAAGGTCTCTTCATAGTCCTCGACCAGCTTCTTCCGCGTGCCTTCCGGGTCCGCCGACTCGGCAATCTTCTTCCGGTGGATGATGTTCACTGCGCCGTCCGAACCCATCACCGCGATTTCCGCAGTCGGATACGCAAAGTTGAAGTCCCCGCGGATGTGTTTGGAGGACATAACGTCATACGCCCCGCCGTATGCCCGGCGCGTGATAATCGTGACCTTGGGCACCGTCGCCTCGCAGAAGGCGTAGAGCAGCTTGGCCCCGTGCCGGATGATGCCGCCGTACTCCTGGTTGGTGCCGGGCAGGAACCCGGGCACGTCAACAAACGTGA
>CAZQZR010000126.1:0-9212 GCA_964597845.1 uncultured bacterium
CCTCAGGGCCGGGGTTTTCGTCGTTCGGACTTTGGAGGTCGTGGAGCCGGTAGCCAGCCCACGTGGCCTTCACCGGTATTAGGCCATTCTCAATGGCAAAACGTAACATGGAATCTTACAGCGCGAGTCGGACGCGCAAGTCAAAGGTCAAAAGGCAGAAGCCAAGAGCCAAAACACCAAGGCGGGCGGAAGCTGCTGCGGGTCCAGCAGCCTGCGGTCCGAGACTCAAGCCGGCACTTGCACCGGCAACAGGGGGGTCAATCCGGGGGTGACTGCGGCATTCAATGCCGAATACAACACGGCCATCAATGTGGCCGTCAATCAAGGACTTAGCTCGGACTTCAGTTCCGGGAAGAAGGCCGGAGCCAGCGCGGGGAAGAACGCCGAAGTCAGCACCGCACACAAGGGTGCAGTCAACCGCGCCATCAGCGCGGCAGCCAGTTCGGGGTCGAGTTCGGCAGCCAACTGCGCCGTGACTCGCACTCTCACCTACGCTTTCAGTCGCGAGATGAGTAGCGCAGTCAGTCGCGGGCCGAATTCGCGGCTCGGTGCTGAAGTCAGGGCCGAAGTGAGCGCCGCAATCCCGATGCGAGTGCCGGGCGGAACGCGACGGGGCAGACCTTCAGGCAAGGTTGAGGTTAAGGTTGAGGTTGAGACTCGAAACGAGCACTGAAGCGAACTACAGCCAACGGCATGCGGGCAGCGGGGCACGCTGTCGGCAGCAGGCGCGTTTCACCTTCGGTAGCCGCGCGTCAGGAATCTTCGTGTCTCCCGAAATCCCCGGTCAGGTTTGCTGCTCATTTCCGTCTCTCCAGATATGTAGTATTGTACATATTCCCCCGCTCGGCGAAGCGTGTCCTAACCTCTGTATTCTCAGTTCACTATCCACGATTTCGTAAGGACACCCTCCCGTGCCCCCAGGGCTGCTTTCGAGCCAGCTTTCAGCCAAGCCTTGAAGAGAGCTCTGAAATGAGCCTTGAGTTCAGCTTTCAGAGGAGCTTTGACGCGAGCTTTCGGCGAAGCTGTGACCTGAGCGATGGAAGAAGCGATGGTCTGAGCTTTGGCGTGAGCTCTGCGCTAGGCGGTGAAACGAGCTTTGGATTGAGCTTTGGACCAAGCTCGGAAATGAGCTCTTGAAGGAGCTTTCCAGCGAGCTTTCCGGGGAGCTTTCCAGTGAGCTTGCAGGGGAGCTTTGCGGCCCCGCGAGTCTGACGGAGGGCTTCTTCCGAGAGATTCTTCGACTTCGCTCAGAATGACGAGGGCTGAGCGGTCAGCGGTCGTCCGTTCTTGACCCCGAATTCCGGAACGATATGATTATCGTATGACGATATCATTATCGATGAGGCAAACGTGGAGACGGTGACGATTTCTCCGAAGTATCAGGTCGTCATCCCGAAGGCGTTCAGACGGAGGCTCGGACTCTGCCCGGGACAGAAGGTTCAGGCGATTGTGTACGAGAACCGAATCGAGTTGGTGCCTGTGCGGCCGGTCAAGGAACTGCGCGGGTTCCTCAAGGACCTCGACACCACTGTCAGCCGGGAAGACGACCGGTGATGAACGTCGCCGATTCGTGCGCTTGGCTTGAGTACTTTGCCGGCGGGCCGAACGCCGCCTTCTTTGCCCCCGCGATAGAGGAGACCCGCAAGCTGGTCGTTCCTTCGTTGAGCCTGTACGAGGTGTTCAAGCGAATCCTGGAGCAGCGGACCGAGGGCGATGCGCTGGCGGCAATAGCCGTGATGCAGCAGGGGACGGTCGTTGACCTAGATGCGCGCCTCGCCCTGAGCGCGGCACGAACGAGCATTGACTACAAGTTGCCGATGGCGGACAGTGTGATGCTGGCGACAGCAAAGGCGTTCGGCGCGACGCTCTGGACCCAAGACGAGCACTTCAAGGGTCTGCCGGGGGTGAAGTACCGGCCGGCGAAGAAGTAGCCGCGCGCTGCGCGAGTTACCCGTTTCCAGTCGCCAGTTCCCAGTTTGCAGTGCCGGACTCCGGACTTCTGGCTTCTAGCCTCTAGCTTCTGACTTCGCTCGGTCCTCTACAGCGCTTCGGTCAGCAGCTTGAAGTCGGTCGGCTGGAGCTGGTAGTCGATCTTCACGTCAATCGCCAGTTCGTAGCGCTTGGCGAATTCGCTCAGGCGGTCGTACCAGTCGGTGGTCAGGAAGTCGGTCAGCGCCGGGGCCGCGACTATCCGGAGCTTGCGGCCGCGCAGCTTGGGCAGCTTGGAAACAATCGCCCGCTCAATCTTCATGGCAATCTCGGACCGGGACCGGACCCGGCCTGAACCTTTGCAGGTCGGGCAGGTCTCCTGCATCGAGTACATCATGCCCGGCCGGGTGCGTTCGCGCGTCATTTCGAGCAGGCCGAACCGGCTCATCTTCGAATAGTCGGCCTTGGCCCGGTCGTTCGAGAGCTGGAGTTTGAGCTCGGCTATGACCTTCTCGATGTTCTTCGGGTCTTCCATGTCGATGAAGTCGAGGACCAGCAGGCCGGCGAGGTCGCGCAGCCTTATCTGGCGGGCGATTTCCGCGGCGGCTTCGAGGTTGGTAGAGAGAATCAGGCGTTCGGGGTCGTCTTCCTTGGACGAGCGGCCGGTGTTTACGTCAATCGCGACCATCGCCTCGGTCTGGTCAACGGTGATGAACCCGCCGGACTTGAGCCAGATACGCTTCTGGAAGATGCGTTCGAGTTCGGCCTCGACCCCGGTCTGTTCGAGCAGCGGTACCTCGCCGTGGTAGAGTTCGACCTTCTTCTTCAGGTGCGGGGCGATGCGGGTCATGTAGTCGGTGATTTCCCGGAACCGGTCTTCCGAGTCGACAATCATCTTGTCGACGTTCGGGCCCAGCAGGTCGCGCACGAGCTTGACCCCGATTTGCGGTTCTTCGTAGAGCAGGGACGGGGTCCGGGCGGATTCGGCCTTGCTGCGGACGTCATCCCAGGTCGACTCAAGCGCCCGGTACTCGGTTGCCAGTTCCTCGTTGCTCGCCTCCCCGGCCGCGGTGCGGAGGATGAGCCCGGCATGGGGCGACTTGAACCGGCGTGCGGCTTCACGCAGCCGGTTGCGGTCGCGTCGTTCGCCGATGCGGCGCGAGATGCCGACGCGCTGGGCGTTGGGAAAATAGACCAGGTTCCGGCCGGGAATCGAGACGAACGAGGTCAGGCGCGCGCCCTTTTCGGCGAACGCGTCCTTCACTATCTGCACGAGGATTTCCTCGTTCTCGCGCAGCGTGATGGTGCGGGGTTCGGGCTTGGGGCCTTTGCCGTCGCCTTCGTCGTCGCCCAACTCGTCGAACTCGGGGATTTCCACGAGCGGCAGGAAACCGTTCTTTCTCATGCCGATGTTGATGAACGCGCCTCTCAGGCCTTTGACTACGTTCTCGACCCGGCCCTTGTAGATGCGTCCGACCAGGGCCTGGCTTTCGGCCCGCTCGATGTAGAACTCGACCAATTGGTCGTTCTCAAGAATCGCGACCCGCGTCTCCCATTCGTTGCCGGTCAGGACAATCTTCGTCTTAACCTTCATCAATCCTCCAGCGGTGTCCGGATGCGGCCATTCTGCGCAACCAGACAGTCCCGACGCCGCACAGACAGGCTTCGGGCTTCACTATCACTTATCTCAAATATCCCGGCCAGGGCGTCAAAGAGTTTGACGCCGGGCTCGATTCCCAGGTCCAGCACAATCGTCCCGGGTTTTGGGGACAGTCCCCGTGCGGGGACAGTCCCCTGCGGGCCCGGCAGCACGTCTCTCACTCCAGTCAGGCCTTTTGCGCGTTCAACCAGGACGGCGAAGTCGCCGTTGAACGCCTTGGGCAAAGTTACGTCGTAGCGGGCCAGGTTGATAATCCGGCCCAGGGAAGGGTTTTCCCGGGCAATCGGCCGGGCCGCGGTGATGCGCAGGCCATGGGGCAGAAACGTGCCCAGGTCGCGGACGATGTTGCCGGTGTAGTGGTAGGCGGTGTACACGTCCAGGTACTCACCGCTTGAGACCAGCCCGACCGGCAGCGGCGGGCCGAACGACAGCATCGGCTTCGGGGCAAACCCCTTCGTATAGGCAATCGGCAACTCGCTGCGCCGGAGCGAGCGATAGAAAGCGCGGACCCGGTCAAGGTGCGCGGCGAACTGGTACTGCTCCTCGACCGTGTACTTGATGCGGAAGCGCGTGCGGAGTTCCTGGAAGCTCTGAAGAGGGCGTGGCCGCCGTCCGTAGTCCGGCCCTGTTTTGCCCGCGACTTCTGCATTCTGCGTTCTGCCTTCTGCCTTCTGACTTCGGTCGGCTATTCCCGGGCACGCTCCGCAGTTGGTGCATGCGCCGGATGCGCAGTCCGGAGTCAGTTCGCCGGCTTTCGCCTTCTCGTATTCCCGGGCAAGGAACTCCGGGCTGACTCCGACGTTGATGAAGTCCCAGGGCAGGCGGTCGCCGGGCGTGCGTTCCGCGAGGTACGTCTTCGGGTCAACCCCGAGCGCGGCGCAACTCTCGAGCCAGAGCGGGAAGCGGAAATACTCGGTCCACTCCTGGAACACGCCGCCCTCGCGATAGACTTTCTCGATAACCGCCCCCAACTTTTCGTCACCGCGCGCGAGCATGGCCTGGATATACGAACACTCGGGGTTCTCCCACTTGGCCTTGACGTTACGGCGCGATATCGCGGCCCGCACCCGGTCAATCTTCCTCTGGGTTTCGACCAAGTCCCCGAACCCGGCCCATTGGAGCGGCGTGTGGGGCTTGGGCACGAACGGGCTTAGGTTGAAGCGGACCGGCCGCCCCTTGCAGAGCCGGCCGACCTCGGTAACGAACCGGCCGATTTCATCGATGTCGGCGTCGGTCTCGCCCGGCAGTCCGACCATGAAATAGAGCTTCACGCCGTTCCAGCCGGCGTCGAGCGCGTTGCGCACCGATTCGAGGATGCGCAGCTCCGAGATGTTCTTGTTCATGAACGCGCGCAGCTTCTGGGACGCGGTTTCCGGGGCAAAGGTCAGACCGGCCTTCTTCACCTCCTGCAGGCTCAGGGCCAGCTCGCTTGAAAAGTCCTCGCCCCGGGTCGAAGGCAGGGAAATTGAGACCCTCCGTTCCTTCAGGCGCGAATTGAGCTTCGTAATCAGGCCGGGCAGGTCCGGGTAGTCGAGGGCCGAGAGCGAAAGCAGCGAGACTTCATCCCAGCCTGAAGCCCGGATGCCGCGCTCGGCCAGCCGTACAACCGAGTCCTGGGGGCGAACCCGCACCGGCCGGTTCATCATTCCGGCCTGGCAGAACCGGCAGCCGCGGGTGCAGCCGCGCGCGACCTCGACGGTCAGGCGGTCGTGGGTGATTTCGCATATCGGTACGACCGGCGGGAACGGGAAGTCCTCTTCCTTGAGTTCGGCCATGACCCGACGCTTCACGGTCGCGTCCTTCGGAGTGAAACCGGGCACGTACAAGCCTTCGAGTCGGCTCAGTTGCGTGAGCAGCGCGCTCCGGTCCCGGCCGTCCCAGTTCGCGACAACGCCGGTTATCTCGCGCACCGGGTCCTCGCCGTCGCCGACCACGAAGACGTCAATGAAGTCGGTCATCGGCATGGGATTCACCGTGCACGGCCCGCCCGCGACGATTAGCGGATGAGACGCGGTTCGCTCGGCGCGGCGCAACGGGATACGGCAGAGGTCGAGCAGGTAGAGGACGTTCGTGTACGAAAGTTCGCTCTGCAGCGACAGCCCGAGGACGTTGAATTCGGACACGGGCCGCTGCGATTCGAGCGCGTACAAGGGCAGGCCGCGCTCGGAAAGTGCCTTGCCGAAATCGGGCCACGGTGCATAGCAGCGCTCGCACGCCGCGTTGTCGAGCCGGTTGATTATCGAATAGAGGATGCGGAGCCCGTAATTGGACATGCCCAACTCATAGGCTTCGGGCATGGCCAGAACCCAGCTTACCCGGGCCGGGTCAGGGTCACGCAGCAGGGCATTATACTCGCCGCCCGTATAGCGTATCGGCTTGGTGACGAGGGGTAGAACCTCGCGGATTCGTTCATCCATCAGGTTGTCTGCGTCTATGTTAGCCTGATACCGAGCGAAGTCAAGGAAACAGGGCAGTTGTCAGGCAGCAGGCGAGACGGGTGAGTATAAACGGACTACGGCCTACGGCTCACGGTTTGCGCTGATGGCAGAGAAGCCGCCCGCGCGTCGGCCGGACTGAGTCTGCCTATGGTGGAACGCGCAAGGGTCAGGCAATCAGGAATCCCGCCATCACGGCGCGGACCATTTCGCCCTGCCCCGTTCGTCGCAGAGGCGCACCATCGGCTCCTGAGCGGCAAGAGCGACCATGGCGCGGGTCTGGCCTTGCTTGTCCGTGAGACACAGTGCTGGGCCAAGACTGTAGATGGCTAGAGCGGCCGTGCTCCTGTCCTTGTCCCAGAGAAAAAGTCCAGGGCCGTCCTTGCCGAGACTAAGACCGGCGCGAACCTCACCGTGCTCGTCCACGAACAACAACCTTGGGCCATTCTTGCTTATGTTCAATGTGGCTTGGATATTGCCCCCTTCGTCATATAGGTCCATTCCCGGGGCGCTATCGCTCGAGTTGAAATCGACGCGCGTCCTGTTCTGCTGATCCACGAGGCGAAACCTCCTGGCCACGACCTCGTTCTTTGGGGCCTGCCCAGTGGTACAAAGTAGCGCCCCTGCGACTACTATTGCCAAGCCTACCAAACCGCCTCGCCTGGTCCGGCGGTTCTCCCGCTCCAGTTGTGCTACACGTTCCTCTAGTGTCACGGTTGTCCTCCTTACCGATTCGATTCCCTTACCAGCTTGCTCGGATGGGTGGCGGGGTGTGGGCTGCTGTCACGCGTCCTAGCTCCATTTACACGCCACCGGGCTCTGTGTCGCGTCTCCGTCCTCACAGCTTGCGCACTATGAGTTCATGCACGCCGCCAACTCGTATTTCGTTATTGGCAAGCGCCGCTGTCCGCCCCGAGGTTTTGTAGCCGTTGATCGTCATGGTATTCGTGCCGGCAGGCGTGATGAACGTGGTTCCTTCCAAGTCGGAGTTAAGGGATAGCAGAGTCTCGGTCCCAAGGGCTGCACTGGTAGCCAGTGTCTTGCCTGATACGTTGACGTGGACTGTGTCGCCGGGGAATAGCAGGACGGTCGGGGCTTTGGACAGGAGCTGCAGCACGGCCACGGGGGTTGTTGATGGAGCTTGTGCCCTGATGAGCCTCAGAGTTTTCGTCGCCCCGGCCGCCTCAAGGTAGACGCGATCGCGTGGTTCTCGGCCGCCTACTAGGACGTACAAGCCGGCTGGGCGCGAAAAGAGCCCCCAGACCTGCGGGAACAAGCTGGGCTGGGGCCCTTCGTGTTGCGGTATGTATACCCAGTCGTCCCGTTGAACTTCCCGATAGGAGAGGGGGGCATGCATCCGTTTCCGGCGGAAGACCACCAGAGCGTCGTTCCCGACCGCGACCTTAACGTCTGCGCGGTGTCTGACTGCCTGCACAAAACAGCCTACCCCAGCGATAGCGAGAAAGCCCGCACCAAGGTTCTGTCCGCTAGTCTCCCGGGGCGCAAAGAGCAGAGCGAACAGTACCGATCCCATGAAACAGAGTATCCCGCCCAGCCAGTAGAGCGTCGGGCTGGAGCCGTATACTCGTATGTCCTCTTTTTCGTCCATTCAGGCCTCCTGTGAAGTGCCGCCGAGATAATTCTAGGGCTTGCGTCGTCCTCGATAGGTAGCCCCGACTAGAAGCGTGAGGAGCGTTGCCGCAAAGCCGACGAGCCCCCCTTTGATGCCGCTGTCGACCTCGTCCCAACGCGACATGAGGATTTGTTTGCCGTTTCTCTTGAAGCTGGTAGCGGTCCCGATGAGAGCTAAGGTAGGCGGACTGTAGGCCTCGAAGTGGAACGCGTACTGGACTACTCCATGCACCTCGATCAGGTCGTTCGGGGTGAAAGCCACAGGGCGGCCGGCAACCGTTGCCTCTTGTGCTTCGTCTGCCAAACGGCAGTACGCTGAGCCACCTGACATGTATACTGCTCCGCGCGCGTTGCGCGCGCTGTCTAGTGTCACAGACACCCCCGGGGGGTAGAACTGCCCGCCATGCGGCCGCCTTTGAGTGGTGTAACAGACGAACGGCGCGCCGCTGCCAGTAAGCGCTAGGCGGAACGTCCCCGCCAGCGGTATGCCTTCGCTGAGAAAGCGGATGCGAGATTCCCTGACCGACAAGCCGAGTCGGTCGTCCGGCAGGTCGAGCGTGAACCCTTGCGTGCCATTTGGCCCCGATGCTCTCGTGTAGAGAGCCAGTGACCGCCATGCAGGCCCCCGTGTTCTCGCTTGCAGAGGGCGAAATACTGCACCCATGGATGACGGTGGGACGCCGAAGGAAGCCGGCACGAGGATCGCGGAGCTGTCCGTAAGCGTATCTCGGACCAAGACCACCACAGTGGTATCCTCGCCCAACGGCGCGAACGTGATCTCGCGGGGTGACAACTCTATGCGGCCATCTCCGAGGTCCTTGTACACTGAGGGGCGCACCAGCTTGCCACTACGCCAACTGAAGTACTGTTGTCGCGTGGCAACGGCAGAGAACGTGACTAGCGCAACGCCCGTCAGGTGTTCGGTGTCGGACACGGGATAGAGATTGATGCCATAGAAGTCGTGGAAGTTGGTGTTGATGGTGTCGCTGTTGAACTTGGCGGCAGGCCGTCCCGTATCCCTGAGGACCATGGAGTCGAATGCGAACACCAATCGGCAGGGCCCAGATACTGTGCCGGGTTCCGGTCTGAGCAGCCACTCCTGCCGAAGAGCTTGTACTTCGGCGGGGGCGGATTCCGGGGTGACCTCGAACCAATCAGGCGTGACGCTGACGTGGAAACTTGCGGGTTGCGGGAAGAAAACAGGGACTCGCCCATTACACTTGAACGGCCAGCCGATGAGCCAGGAGAATGAGACGAGCGCCAACACAGCAAGCGCAGGAAGCGGGTGACGCCGAACGCTCCGCCACAGCCTGAACACCACAGGGGATCTTGCGACCTTCCCGCTCATTTCATCTCCGCCACTGCCGAGGGTTCGGCCTCCATAGCCAGGAAGAAAGAGAAGAAAGAGGGACACTTCCCATATTTCTAGCCACTGTCACGCGAGCGGGTCACTTCAGTCGCCTGACTGTGGTTTGTCGCGGGCGACCGGCGTGCTGAGGGAGTCGTCTTCGTCGCCGGCAGTCTGGTAGATGAGCGGCCGGTAGCGCGGCGGCGGA
>CAZQZR010000127.1:0-8939 GCA_964597845.1 uncultured bacterium
CGCGGAGGAGGGCTTGCGGCCTACGGCTCACGACTAACGGGTGCGGCGGGCGCGGGGACGCTGAAGACGTCGGTACGGATGGCGGCAAGGACCGTGGGGTTGAGTCCGCGGGCCTGCCACTTCTCCAAGAGCACCTGGGCTTCGCGCGCAAGCGTCGGGCCGGATATCAACCGGCCGTGCGAGAGGCGGAAGAGCTGCCGGGCATAGTCGAGGTGACGAGCAGTTAGCAGTTAGCAGAGAGGAGTTAGCAGAAGGGGAGGGCAAAGGCCCGCCCTTGGCAATCCCGCTACTTCGATTGCGCAGAGAGCAATCATCGAAGCTTGGTAGCGTTCGGTCATATCGGCAAAGATGCGGGCAGTCGTCTGTGCCGCTATCTCGGGCGAGTACTTCGCCTTCCAGCGCGAGATTCGGCGTGTTACGTCGGACATGGTGAGTCTCCTTTCCGGCCATCGGGCCGGGTTCTTGACCTTTCGGACCTCGGGGGTCGTGGAGCCGACAGCCGGTCCACACAGCCTCCAAGTGTATTAGTGCGCTCTCGTGGGCAGGACGCAACATGGAATACCATAGCGCGGCCTCGGAGGCCGCAAGTCAAAGTGCAAAGTGCAAATATCAAAGTGCAAAATGCCCGGAGGAGGAATCCGGCGTGAAGGCAGAGGCGGCGGAGAGAAGCAACGTCGCGAGAACGACGATCCTGCACACTTGTGGCACAGACCCCAAGGAGGACGGCCCCAACCGGCAGCCTGCGGCCCGAGGCCCAAGCCGGCATTTGCACCGGCAACAGGGGGGTCAATCCGGGGGTGACTCCGGCATTCAATGCCGAGTACAACGCGGCCGTCAACGTGGCCGTCAATCAAGGACTTAGCTCGGACTTCAGCACCGGGTAGAACGCCGGAGCCAGCGTGGGGAAGAACGCCGAAGTCAGCGCGGCACCCAAGGGTGCAGTCAACCGCGCCATCAGCGCCGCAGCCAGTGCGGGGTCGAGTTCGGCACTCAACTGCGCCGTGACTCGCACTCTCACTTACGCTTTCAGTCGCGAGACAAGCAGCGCAGTCAGTCGTGGGCCGAATTCGTGGTTTAGTGCTGAAGTCAGGGCCGAAGTGAACGCGGCAATCCCGATGCGAGTGCCGGGTACGGCAGCGGGAGGCAAGACGGCAGTTTGCAGTTCAAGAGTCGGACGCGGCGGCTGCCGCTGTTTCGGCGAGTGTGGAAGAGCCGCGCCGGTGCTCGATTCCGGGCGCAGGTCTGTAACCAATATTGGTTAATGGCCGCCGGGCGGGCTTTCGGGCCTATCTGCTTGTGGCTTGTGGCTTTAGGCTTGAGGCTCGTAACTGAACCCCCCACATAGGGAGCGGCTCATCAGGACGCCATCGAGTTGGCTTTCGAGCAAGCCCTGAGAGGAGCTTTGAGATGGGCTTTGAGTGCAGCCTCCAGGGCAGCTTTGCTCTGAGCTTCCCGGCGAGCCTTGCGGCGAGCGATGCGGGAAGCGATTCTTCAGGCTTCGGCCTGAGCGATGGCTATGCGATGGAGCAGGCTTTGGCCTGCGTTCTGTAACAAGCTCTCTAACAAGCTTTCTGGAAAACTCTACAGGGAGCTTTCAGACGAGCTTCCCGGGATGCTCCGCAGCGCCCGAGTTGCCAGTTTGCAGGTTGCAGTTTGCAGTGGCAGTGGTCCGAAGAGAAGACCCGTTCGCTTCGCTCAGGGTGACGGCTTCCTTCATCTGTGTAATCTGCGAAATCTGCGGATATTCCTTAATGACGTTCTTGGCGAGCTTGGCGGTTGTCGGATGGCGGACAGCGGTTAGCGGATAGCGGTTAGCGCGCCGTCAGACTTGAGTTGCGGAGTCGGCGATGATGTTGACGTGGGTCGGACCGACGTCGGCAAATCCGCCGGTGACCTGGAACGCGTTCGTCTCATCACCGGTGCGGGCTTTGACCGTGCCGGGCCGGAGCATGGCGAGCAGCGGTGCGTGTTCGGGCAGGACTCCCATCAGGCCGTCCCATGCCGGGAAAACCACCGAGTCAACCGGACCGGAGAAGAGCGTGCCGGCAGGAGAAATCACTGAGAGGAGCAGCAGCGAGTTGCGGGTTGCGAGTTGCGGGTTGCGAGTTGCGGGCGGGACGGGGTCAGGGTTTGGCATCGGGTTGCTGGAGGGACTTGGCCCGGGCGACAACGTCTTCGATGGTGCCGCACATGTAGAAGGCCTGTTCGGGCAGCGAGTCGTGTTTGCCCGAGATGATTTCGTCGAAGCCGCGAATCGTCTCTTTCAGTGGGACGTACGCACCCTTGCGGCCGGTGTAGGCCTCGGCCACGAACATCGGCTGTGACAGGAAGCGTTGAATCCGCCGCGCGCGCGCGACGATGAGTTTGTCTTCGTCGGCGAGTTCTTCGATGCCGAGGATGGCGATGATGTCCTGGAGTTCTTTGTGGCGCTGGAGGATGCGCTGGACTTCGAGCGCGACGCGGTTGTGGTCCGGGCCGACAACCGACGGCGAGAGGATGTTGGAGTTGGACTCGAGCGGGTCTAGCGCGGGGTAGATGCCGAGTTCGGCGATGGCACGCGAGAGGACAACCGATGCGTCGAGGTGGCTGAACACCGTGGCAACGCCCGGGTCGGTCAGGTCGTCGGCAGGCACGTAGATGGCCTGGACCGAGGTAATCGAGCCGGTGCGGGTCGATGTGATGCGTTCTTCGAGCGCGCCCATTTCAGTGCTGAGCGTGGGCTGGTAACCGACCGCGGAGGGCATGCGGCCGAGGAGCGTCGAGACTTCGCTGCCGGCGAGCACGTAGCGGAAGATGTTGTCGATGAAGAGGAGCACGTCCTGCTTCTCTTCGTCGCGGAAGTATTCGGCCTGGGTGACCGCGGTCAGGGCGACGCGCAGGCGCGCGCCGGGCGGTTCGTTCATCTGGCCGTAGACGAGCACGGTTTTGTCGAGCACGCCTGAGCGCTGCATCTCGATGTAGAGGTCGTTGCCCTCGCGGGTGCGCTCCCCGACGCCGCCGAAGACCGAGATGCCACCGTGTTCGGCCGCGATGTTGCGGATGAGTTCCTGGACGATTACGGTCTTGCCAACGCCGGCACCGCCGAACAGGCCGACCTTGCCGCCGCGCGGGAACGGAGCGAGCAGGTCGATTGCCTTGATGCCGGTTTCAAATAGTCGGATTTCGACGTCCTGCTCGGCGAGCGTGGGCGGGGGCCGGTGGATGGGATACGTCTTGTCGCCGGCAATCGGGCCCTTCTCGTCAATCGGCTGGCCGAGTACGTTCATCATCCGGCCGAGCGCGGAGCGGCCGACCGGGACAGAAACCTCGGCGCCGGTGTTCTCGACCTCAAGGCCCCTGCTCAAGCCCTCGGTTGGGCCGAGCGCTATGCAGCGCACCGCGCCCTCGCCGGTGTGGGCCATCACTTCCAGAACGATACCGTGGACCTTGAGCGCGGTGTAGAGCGCGGGCAGGTGCCCGGGTTCAAAGTCAACGTCGACGACCGGGCCGACAACCTGGACGAGACGGCCATTGGTGGAGTCCGTTTTGCTGGCGCTCGCGGGATCAGATGGTTGTGGCAAGTGTAGTAACCTCCGGGGATACGCGGGCAGAGAAGGGAGAATGCAAAATGTAGACTGCAAAATGCAAAGGGCAAAATGCAGGTCGGGTCCGGGATTTCTGACTTCTAGCTTCTGTTGAAGAGACCCTTCGACTCCGCTGCGCTTCGTGACGCTTCGCGACCGTAGGAACGAGCAGGGCGACACTTCGTGTCGTCTGACTTCTGCAATCTGCCTTCTGCCTTCTGCCCTCGGCTGTCATGAGGTTAGCGCTTCGGCGGTGCCGACGATATCGGCCAGTTCGCGGGTTATCGTGCTCTGGCGCAGCCGGTTCGCAACGAGGGTAAGTTCGGAAATCATCCGGCGCGCGCTGACCGAGGCCTGCTCCATCGTTACCATGCGCGCGGCGTGTTCGCTGGCGTCCGCCTCGAGGAATGCCTGCCGGACGGCAGTGCGGACGTAGAGCGGCATCAGGTGGTTAAGGATTTCCCCGGGGGCGGGTTCGTAGATGCGCTCGACCGCGAACGGCCCGGGCTCCGGCATGATGGGCAGGATGCGGCGGATCACCGGGCGGTTGCCGGTCGCTGAGTGGAACTCGGTGTAGAGGAAATAGACGCGCACCGCGTCGTGCTTGAGAAAGGCGTTGGTGACGGTATCGGCGATGTCGGCAATGGCCGCATCGCCGAGCGGCCTGGGATGGCGCAGGATTTCGCGGGTGACGCGGGCGCTGGTGCGGGGCGCGAAGCGGCGGATGCGGCGGCCCGAGGTCCCGAAATAGAGCCTCTTGCGGTGCCGGGTCGCGATGAATTCAGCCGCGGCCCGCATGATGTTGGCATTGTATGCCCCGCACATGCCGCGGTCCGCGCCGATGGCCAGCAGCATGTAGCCTTTGCCTTCGCGGACGTCGAACAGGGGATGGGAGACCCGGCCCGAAGCGGCAAGGCCGCTGACGAGCGCAATCAGCGCGTCGGAGTACGGCCGGCCGCCCAGGGTCGCGGCGCGAACCCGGGCAAGGCGGGCCGCCGAGATTTTCTGCAGCGCGTCCACGGTCCGCTTGATGTTGCGGATCGTGCGGATGCGGCGCCTAAGTTCTCTTGCGTTCGTCATAGGTTACGGTCTTGCGAAAGGCGGCAACAAGTTGTTCGAGTTCGAGCAGGGCGTCGGCGGCCTGCTTCGGGTCGAGCAGGCGCGGGGCCAGGCGCGCGCGCTGCGGCTCGTAGTACTTGTACAGCGCGGCCTCGAACTCGCGGATGCGCGGGGTCGGGACGTCATCGAGCACGCCGGTCACGCCGGCCGCGACGATTAGGACTTCCTTGTCCACGGGCAGGGGCCGGCCCTCGTCCTGTTTCAGTACTTCAGTCAGTTTCTCACCGCGCAGGAGCTGGCGGCGTACGCTCTCTCCCAGGTCCGCGCCGAACTGGGCAAAGGCGGAGAGCTCGCGGTACTGGGCAAGGTCGAGCCGGAGCCGGCCCGCGACTTTGCGCATGGCCGGGAGCTGGGCCGTGCCGCCGACGCGCGACACCGACAGGCCGACGTTGATGGCGGGCCGGATGCCGGCGTAGAACAGGCTGGGTTCGAGGTATATCTGGCCGTCGGTAATCGAGACGACGTTGGTCGGGATGTAGGCCGAGAAGTCGCCGGCCTGGGTTTCGATTATCGGCAGCGCGGTCATCGAGCCGCCGCCGCGGGCGTCCGAGAGCCGGGCCGTGCGCTCCAGCAGCCGGGAATGGAGATAGAAAACGTCGCCGGGATAGGCCTCGCGGCCGGGCGGCCGGCGCAACAGCAGCGACAACTGGCGGTAGGCGACCGCGTGCTTGGAGAGGTCGTCGTAGACGACGAGCACGTCGCGGCCCGAGTACATGAACTCCTCGGCGATCGCGCACCCGGCATAGGGCGCGATGTACTGGAGCGGTGCCGGGTCGTTGGCGGTCGCCGAAATCACTACCGTGTAGTCGAGCGCGCCGGCACGGGTGAGCTTCTCGATGGTGCGGGCGACCGCAGCCTGTTTCTGGCCGATGGCGACATAGACGCAGACCGTGTTCTCTCCGCGCTGGTTGATGATGGCGTCAACCGCGAGCGTGGTCTTGCCGGTCTGGCGGTCGCCGATGATGAGCTCGCGCTGGCCCCGGCCGATGGGAGTGATTGCGTCAATCGCCTTGATGCCGGTGTGGAGCGGCTGGTTGACCGGCTGGCGGTCGATTACGCCGGGCGCGGGCGATTCGACCGGCCGCAGGCGGTCGGTAGCGGGCGCGTCGTGTTCGTCGAGGGGCTGGCCGACCGGGTCGAGGACGCGACCGAGCAGGGTCGGGCCGACCGGCACTTCAAAGACCCGGCCGGTGCGCCGTACTTCGTCGCCTTCCTTGATGGCCGCGAAGTCGCCGAGCACCGCCGCACCCACGGTCTCGCGGTCGAGGTTCAGTACGATGCCGTAGACGCCGGAGGGGAACTGGAGCAACTCGCCGACCATTGCCCGGTCAAGGCCGTACAGTTGGGCGATGCCGTCGCCGACCTGCAGGACGTATCCGACCTCGTCAACCTTCAGCTTGGCGCGGTAGCCCTCGATTCTCTCCTTGATGAGACGGATGACGTCTTCGTTCTTCATGCGGCGAGCAACTGCTTTCCGAGGGCGGCGAGCTCGGACTTGAGGCTGGCGTCGAGCACGCGACCGTTAATTCGGACCCGGACGCCGGCGATTAGTGAAGGGTCGAGCACGATCCGCAGAACCGGCCGGCGGCCGAGGTACTGTTCGAGCGCGGAGCCGAGCGCGGCCTCGTCTTCCGGCGTCAGTTCGACCGCAGTACGGACTTCAACCTTGACGACGCCGGTTTCCTGCCTTTTCATTTGCTGGAACTGCCGGTTGATGGCGGCAAGCAGCGTGACTTCGCGGGCCGCGACGAGCGCAACGACGACCCGGCGTACGAGTTCGGTCTCGGCGGCGCCGCCGAGGAGGTCATCCTTTGCCGCCTCGCTGATGCGCGGATGATAGATTATGCGGTAGACCTCGGGCGCGGCGCGGAGGACCGCGTCGAGGCGGGCGAGGTCCCGAGCGACCGGCTCAAGCTCACCGGTGCGTCGGGCGGCTTGGAACAGGGCGCGCGCCAGGCGCCATGCGGCATCAGCCATATAGCAGTGAAGAGTGAAGGGCGGACAGGGAATAGTGAATAGTGAATAGTGAAATCCGGCCCCGCCTTTCACTATTCTCAATTCTCTATTCACCATTTATCCCAGTTTGAGCTCTGCCACGAATTCGTCCACGAGCCGGTGCTGGACATGTGCGTCGACCGACTGCTTGAGTGCCTTTTCGGCAATCAGCAGGGAGAGGGCGACGGTTTCCGCCCGCAGGTCGTGAATGGCGCGGACCCGCTCCTCGGCAATCTGGCGGCCGGCGTTGTCGAGCAGCCGCCGCGCCTCGGCCTGCGCTTCCTTCAGAATTTGCTCGCGCGTGCGCTTGCCTTCGTCGCTTGCCAACTGGAGCAGGTGCCCGGCCTCGGTGTCAATCTCGGCCAGCCGCTGCGTGAGCTGGGTCTGCAGTTGCTCGGTCGACTTCCGGCTCTCGCGTGCAGTAGCGATGTCCTGCTCGATTGCGTGGCGACGCGCCGCCATGAACTTCGCTAGCGGCTTCCAGAAGAACCGCCACAGTACGAGTACGGCCAGACCGAACGTAACGGCCTGGATGAGGAGCAGGGCCGGGTCGATCTTCACCGGTCTACTTGAGGAAGTGCGTGGTTGCCGGGTTCGCGAAGATGAGAATCAGCGCGATGACTAGCACGTAGATTGCGAGTGACTCGATGAACCCGAGGCCGATGAGTAACGGGCCCTGGATTTTGCCCGCGGCTTCGGGCTGGCGGGCAATGCCATCGAGTGCCGAAGAAATCGCACGGCCCTGGGCCAGGCCGCAACCGACGGCGGTGATTGCCATCGCCAGGACGATTGCGACGTCCGAGAGCGAGAAGAACGATGCGGCCGGGTCGGACTGCTGCTGGGCCATGACGAGCGATGCCGTGGCGGACGCAAGCAGGAAGAACACTTTCTTCATGTTAATGACTCCCTTCACTGTGAACCTTGACTGCGCTCCCGATGTAGGCAACCGAGAGCATCGTGAATATGTAGGCTTGGAGAAAACTGACGAGCACGCCGAGCAGGATGATGAGCGGCCGCAACAACAGCGGCACAATCGTCAGGGTTGTGTCAATCACGCCGCCCGCGTGGTACAGGTAGAGAACGAGAAACGCCAGGATGCCGAGCAGGACTTCCTTGGCCATGATGTTGCCGAACAGACGAAATGCGAGGGACAAGGGCCGGGCCAGCTCGCCGATTACCTCGATAACGAACATCAGCGGCTTCAGCCACCACGGCACGCCCGCGGTCATGTGCTTCAGGTAGCCGAAGAGGCCGTGCTTCCGGACACCGAGCGCGTGGATGCTCGTGAACACAATCAGCGCCAGCGCCGCAGTGGTGCTGAGATTGGCGGTCGGCGACGAGAGACCGGGCACGAGGCCGATGAGGTTGCCGACGAGGATAAAGAGAAAGAGGCCGAGGAAGAGCGGGTAGAGACGGCGGCCGTCCGGGCCGACAGTCTCGTCAACGATGCCGAAGATGAACCCGAACGCGAGCTCGAACACGGCCTGGAGCCCGCGCGGCACGGTCTGCAGCCGCCGGGTTGCGGCGAACGACAGGCCGATGAGAATCAGCACCGTGACCCAGCTCATCAGGAGCGGGGTCGGCACCCTAAGATGGTAGGTTATCGCTTCGCCGAGTTCGGGCATCAATCACCTGCCATGTCAGGAAGCCGGCAATGCCGGCAGTCACTCCGGCCAGGAGTCCCCAGACGCTGCCGAGCCGGAAACGGAGAAAGAGAAAGACAATCCCGCCGAACACAAGGTAACGGGTGAGATACATAAGCGGGATGAGGATTTGGGACGCCCGCGACTGTTTCCGGAGCATGACGCGGGTAGCCCAGTAGAGCAGGGCGAAGTTGCCGCCGGTTGCCAGCAATCCGCAGGCGAGGCCTTTCAGAAACAACCATCATCTCCCGAGGCGCGCGGCGCGCACCAGGTTGACGAAACCCGCGGCCAGTCCGAGCCCGGTGAAGACCAGCATCAGCCACGGCCGGGTGTGGAAGAGGCGGTCGAGGCCGAAGCCGATGCCGAAGCCGATGAGGGCCGAAAACGCGAAGGTAAGCCCGAGCGAGCTCTGGTTGAGCGATTCGGTCGATGCGCTGACCAGCTTCGAGTGAGACCGGGCCCGATTGTCCATTGCCCGATACGCTACGCACTGCCGCGCCGGCGCGGCAGCAGAGATGAAGAAACGTGTATTAACATCGTTCAGATAGTCAAGCCAAGATGTTAGAACGGAGTTCGATTATAGTCCGAACCGGACAGGGTGCAAGTGATTCGTTGCCCC
>CAZQZR010000128.1:0-8929 GCA_964597845.1 uncultured bacterium
CAGCAAGGTCTCGGTATCCTGAGCCTGTTCGCGGACAGCGCCCGGTTCGACCTCGAGGGACTGGGCGTTAGCTTTGTCGGGCGGGAGGGGCTCGCGCGGCTGGCCGACTATGCGGTGGCCGCGCACTCACGACTGGCGGTACGGGATTTCGAAGTGAGGCAGGACACGGTCCGGTGTCGGATCGAGGAGACCAATAGCTGGCTTGGGCTGCTCGGAGCGAAGCGTGCCTCTTACGACGGCTGGTTCCTGGTGTCAGGGACGAAGATCCTGCAGGCGCGAATCGGCCTGACGCCGGAGAGCAGCGACGAACTGGGCGGCAGGCTGGCGGGTTTCGTGGTGTGGCTCTCGACCGAAGACCCCAGGTCTCTGCAGCGGCTGTTCCCCGGGGGCAGACCCGCGTACGACAGCGGGGTCGTGTCGGAGTTGATTGCCCGGCTGCGGCAGTGGCGGTCGCGGGCTCGGTAGCAACCCGCGGGCAACCCGCCTGTTGACTTTGACCCCCTGTAACCTACAATTCCGTAATGAAAGTCGGCGTTCCCAGGGCTCTCTTGTACTACCGGTATGGCCGGTTCTGGGAGGAATTTCTCACCGGTCTCGGCGCTGAGGTCGTGGTCAGCCGCCGGACCGACAAGGTCCTGCTGCAGAACGGCCTCGGCCATGTTTCGAGCGAGGTGTGCCTGCCCATCAAGATAATGGCCGGACACCTGGAGCAGCTCGCCGGGCAGGTCGATGTAATCTTTCTGCCCCGGCTGCTCTGGCTTGAGGACAAGCTGTACGCGTGCCCGAAGATGATCGGCATCGTGGACATTGCCCGGATGATGTTCGACGGCCGCGTCCCACTCGTCGCCCCGAAGATCCGGGGCAGCCTGTGGTTGCCGCATTTCCTCGCCGGCATGGAACTATGCCACGACCCGGTACGGGTGGTGCGTGCCCTGGCCCGGGCCCGCCGGTTCTTGCCCGCCCACGACCGGGTCCCGGATTTCCCGGCAGGCGAGAAGCGGGTTGCTTTGATTGGCCACTTCTACAACCTCGAGGACGATTTCATATCGAGGCCGATGGTTGACACCTTCACCGAACATGGCTACCGAATCTGCACCAAGGACGAACTCCCCGGGAGCGTGCTGCGCAGCCGGCAGGGCTTCGCGCGGAAGATCCGCTGGGTGTACGAGCGCGAGCTGTACAACGCGTTCCGGTTCCTCGTCGACAAGGTCACCGGTGTCTGTGTGATTGTCTCGATGGGGTGCGGGCCGGACTCGCTGGTGGCCGAGTTCATGCGCGAGGAGGCGCAGCAGCAGGACGTCCCGTTCCTGCAACTGGTGATTGACGAGCACAGCGGCACGGCCGGAATCGTAACCCGGGTCGAGGCATTTCTCGAATTGGCTGAGCGGAGGCGGGCAAAGGCATTTGAGATTGCAGATTGCAGATTGGCGGGCAGGGGAAAGCGGCCTGACCCGTCTGCCCGCGAATGAAAGCATCGTTTCCCAATCTCGGCTATGACACTTACGCGCTAAAGACGTTCATCGAGGACCTTGGGGCTGAGGTAATCCTGGCCCCGCCTAACTCGCGGCGGACAATCGAACTGGGGGCGATGCATTCGCCGGAGCTGATATGCATGCCTTACAAGATAACCCTTGGGAACATGCTGGAAGCGCTGGAACTCGGGGCGGACACTTTGTTCATGGCCGCGGGCGCGCGCAAGTGCCGGTTCGGGTATTATCACTACCTGCACGAGCGGGCGTTGAAGAGCCTCGGCAAGGAGTGCCGGTTCATCCCGATAACCCAATACTCGCCGCTGGAGTTCGTCTTCAAGGTGATGCCCGACATATTCGGGGTGTCGCCGGTGCGGGTGGTGCGCGCGGTCGCGAAGATGCTTACCAAGAGCCGCCTGACCCAGGAGTTTCGCCAGTACCTGAACCGGAAGCGGGCGATTGACTTTGACGGGGCGGAGAGCGTGAAGCCGAAGGCGCTGGCAGTCATCGAGCGTGCGCACACGCTCAGGCAGATTGAATCGGCACGCGGCGAGGTCAGGCGGTTGTTCAACCTGAATGGGACCGAGCCGCAGATTCGGCTGGGGCTGGTGGGCGAAATCTACTTCATGATTGAGCAGTTCGCCAGCCAGGAGATAGAGAAGGAGCTGGGGAAGATGGGTGCCGAGGTCGTGTTCGAGCGAAGCCTGTACCGGCACATCCGGCACCTGCTGTTCTCGGACCCGGCGTTCGTGCGCTCCGAGCGCCTGGCGCACCGGTACCTTGAAGAGTCACCCGGCGGTGAGGCGATTCGCACGGTGGGAGAGGCGGTCTATTTCCAGCAGCAGGGGCTGGACGGCATCGTGCATATCTTCCCGTTCACCTGTATGCCGGAGAACATCGCGCTTGAAGCCCTGCAGAAGCTGTCCGAGGAGACCGGCATACCGGTCTTGTCACTTTCTTTTGATGAGCACACGTCGCGGACCGGGCTGCTTACCCGGCTGGAGGCGTTTGTGGACCTGGTGAAGAGGAGAAAGCTTGGTCGAAGGCTACATCGGAATTGACGTCGGCTCGATTTCAACCAAGGGCGTGGTCGTGGACCGCGAGTTCAACGTGCTGGCCAGCCAGTATCTGCGAACCATGGGCAACCCGATCGATTCCATCCGCCGGCTGCTCGCCGAACTGGGCGCTCAGGTTGGCTCGGGCATAAAGGTACTCGGAGCGGGCACTACGGGTTCGGCGCGCAGGCTGGCCGGCGTGATGGTGCAGGCCGACATCGTGAAGAACGAGATTATCACCCACGCGGTCGCCGCCAGTCACTTCCATCCCGAGGTCCGGACAGTCATCGAAATCGGGGGCCAGGACTCGAAGATAATCATCCTCCGCGACGCCATCCCGGTCGACTTCGCGATGAATACGGTCTGCGCGGCCGGGACCGGCAGCTTTCTTGACCACCAGGCGACCAGGCTGGGCCGGCCGATTGAGGATTTCGGCGCGCTGGCCCTGCAGGCCAAGACCCGCGTCAACATCGCGGGCCGGTGTACGGTCTTTGCTGAGAGCGACATGATTCACAAGGCCCAGCTCGGTATCTCGACCGAGGATATCGTGGCCGGGCTCTGCGATGCGATTGTCCGGAACTACATGAACACCGTGGCCAAGGGCAAGGAGATTCACCCGCTGATTCTGTTTCAGGGCGGGGTCGCTGCCAACGTCGGTGTCAAGAAGGCGTTTGAGCTGATGCTCGGGCACGACGTCCTCGTGCCGGAGCATTTCCTGGTCATGGGAGCGATCGGAGCCGCGATTGTCGCCTCAGAGGAGACCGACGGCAAGGGAACTCGGTTCGCCGGCTTCGAAACCGCTGACACGGCGTTCGAGACCAGGGCATTTGAGTGCGAGGGCTGCCCGAACCGGTGCGAGGTTATTGAGACCCTGCGGGAGTTGAAGGTCATCGACCGGTACGGCGACCGGTGCGGGAAATGGTCGAAGCTCTAGGAAATAGTGAATAGTGAGTAGTGAATGGGGAAAAGGGAAGCGGGACGGAACGGAATGCGGAGGCACAGGATGAGTTGCCTGGCTGTGCTGGCGCTGCTAACGTGCGCACAGCCAAAGGAGGTCGCGATGGCAAGACAACCGGCGGTCGCAGGGCAGTTCTACCCGGGCGACGCGAAGACCCTGACCACGATGGTTGACTCGATGCTGGCCGGTGCTGAGGTGCCGGCGATCTCAGGCAGGCTGGTTGGCATCCAGGTCCCGCATGCGGGCTATCCCTTCTCGGGCCCGACCGCGGCACACGCCTTCAAGCTGCTGCAGGCTTGGGGACAGTCCCCAGGGCCCGGGTCAGACACCGGGAACCGTTCCCTTTCGGTCGTGATGCTCGGCACCAGCCATCACGTCATGCTGGATAAGGCCGCGGTGTATTCCAGCGGGTCATGGCACACACCGCTCGGCGACGTGGCGATTGACGGACAACTGGCCAAAGCGATTCTGGCGCAGGACAAGTTCCTTGCCGACATGCCTGAAGCGCACGCGCGGGAACACTCGATCGAGGTGGAGGTGCCGTTCCTGCAGCGGGTGCTGGGCAGCTTCAAGATTGTCCCGATCATGCTCCTCCAGCCGTCCTTTGAGCAGTGCGAGCGGGTCGGCAAGGCCATTGCTAAAGCGGCCAAGGGAAAGAAGGTATTGCTGCTCGCCTCTTCCGACCTGTATCACGGGGATTCGTACGAAGACGCCAACCGAATCGATGGCGTCACGGTCGGGCTGATGGCGAAGTTCGACCCGCAAGCGTTCCACACTGCGTATGAACGAAACGAAGCCCAGGCGTGCGGGGGAAATGCCATTACCGCCATGATGGTTGCCGCCCGTGAGATGGGCGCCGATACGGCGGTCGTGCTGGCGCAGACAAACTCGAACGACGTAACTGGCGAGCGGGGCGGGTACTGCGTCGGATACAGTGCGGTCGCGTTCGTGGCATCAGGGAAGAAGAGCGAGGAGTCGTCAGACCTGACCGAGACGGAACAGAAGAGCCTGCTCAGGATTGCCCGGAGCACGCTTGAGAGTCACATCCGCAGCGGCAAGACTCCGGATGCGAAGCCGCTGACGCCGAAGCTGGCCGAGAAGCGCGGCGCGTTCGTGACCCTGCAGGAGCACGGCGAGCTGCGTGGGTGCATCGGGTACGTTGAAGCGGTGAAGCCGCTGTACCAGGCCGTGAGCGACATGGCCGTCGCCGCCTCGACCGAGGACCCGCGGTTTCCCCCGGTGCGGGTCGAAGAGCTGGACAGCATCGAGATCGAGATAACCGTCTTGAGCCCGCTGCGGCCCCTGCCGAGTCCGGATTCGGTCATCGTGGGCAAGCACGGCCTGGTCATCCGCAAGGGGTTTCGTTCCGGTCTGCTCCTGCCGCAGGTGCCGGTCGAGCAGGGCTGGAACCGCGAGCAGTTCCTCACGCACACCTGCCTGAAGGCAGGGTTGCCGCCGAATTCCTACAAGGACAAGGACGCGCAGCTCTCCTGCTTCACCGGACAGGTCTTCGGGGAGAAAGAGCTGGGGCGACAGCAGTAGACGGCGGCCAAGGGTCGGGGGTCAGGGGCCTGGGGTCAGGGGGCGGGCGGCTCGATGCCGGCGACGTCCACAACCGAAACAAACACGCGTGACAGGGTCTGTTCACAGCCCGGGGCCACGTTGCAGCGGAGCACTATGTTGATTCTGCTGCCATCCAGGGCGCGGTTGACCCCGACGCTTCCGAAGACCGTCAATCCCCGGGCGAGCGCGACCAACTCGTCCCGGAACATCGCGTACGACTCCTCATCGAACACGTTCACAAGGTTGGCGAGCAGCTCCTCCTTGTCCTTTGCCTTGTAGAGCCGGACAGTCGCACGGTTCACATCGAGGATTCGCACCAGCGCCGCACAGCGGCGGACCTCCTCCGGGTGCTCGTTGAAATGCCCCGCGAGGTCGGTCACGCCCGTCCCGCGCAGCTCATCGAAGCGCTGTTTGACCGCGGAGAAGTCCTCTTCCCATAGCGAGACGGGCGAGCTCTGGAACAGCGCCCGGTAGCGTTCGCGGCTCTCCTCGATTTCGAGTTCGGCCTGCTTCCGTTCCGAGATGTCGCGCACGATGACCAGGTCGGCCGGCTGCCCGCGCCAGACGGTCCTGGCCCCGGTGATCTCCACCATCAGGCGCGTTCCGTCCCGGCGCACCAGGTTCACCTCGTACTGTGAAGGGACGTTTTCCCCGCTGAGCCGCCGTGTCAGCCGGTCGGCAAGCACCGGCCGGTCAGCCGCGTCGACAAAATCCCGGAGATTGGTGCTGCCTACCTGTTCCAGCGGCACCCCGAACATCCCGGCCGCGCGTCGATTGGCAAAGACGTGCGTGCCGTTTTCGTCGGCAATCAGGATGCCGTCGTGGGCGTTTTCGGCGAGGGCCCGGAAGCTCTCTTCGCTCTGCCGGAGCGCGTCCTCGGTGGCGCGTCGCTGCAGGGCGATGGCGGCCTGGCGGACGAAGGTCTCGACCGCGGCGGGAGCGGCGATGACCTCGCCGGCGCGCATCACGATGGTGGCATTGCCGTACAAGGCGTCTTTCCAGACGAAGCCGATGGAGTAGGCGACGCCGATGCCGAGCAGCTTCTCGAGCGAATCGCACGCCGCCCTCGGAATGGTGCCGAATGACAGGGCGTACATGCCGCCGCTGATCTCCGTGAGCCGGCCCGTAGCGAATGTCGTCTCGGCTTCGTCGGTCAGCGAGTAAGTCATGTCGGCCAGATTGCGACCGGTGAGTGCGGCTGCCTTCTCGGCAAACCGGCCCAGTCCGACCACAGCCCGGGTACGTATGACACGGTTCACGGGTTCGTAGGCATTGATGAAGACGAGCAACGCGCCGACCAGTTCCTTGAGCCGCTCCGCGACGAAGAGGTAGACGTCCTTTCCCGGCGCCAACTCAACCAGTTCGAGCGCGGTGCGTGACAGGAACGCCATCTGGCGTACGTGCCGGGCGTCGCGCTCCTCGGCAAGCCGGCGCTCGCTGATGTCGCGGACTATCACCATGTCCGCGGGTTTACCCTCGAAGCTGATGATGCCGGCGTTCAGCTCGACATGAAGGGTCGCGCCGTTTCTGAGCAAGAGCACGGTCTGATAGGTTGAGGGGACCGGTTCGCCGGCTATCCGGCGGCGGTAACGCTCGGTAATCCGGGGGAGTTCGGACGGCGCGATGAAGCGGCTCATATCCGAGCCGATAATCTCGCCGGTGTCGTATCCGCTGAGTCGGGCGAGCCACGGGTTGGCGTACTTGATGATGCCGTTCTGGACTATGGCGATGCCGTCGTTTGCCCGCTCGACCAGGTTCCGGTACTTCTCTTCGCTCTCCTGGAGCGCGGCCTCGGCGTGTCTCCGCTTGGTGACGTCCTGGCCCATGATGACAATTGCCGAGACCGTGCCGTCCGGGTTCACAACCGGTCGGAAGACCAGCGAGAGGACCTTGCGTTCCCCGTCCCGGCACACAATCGGGGTCTCAATGTCCACGACCTCGCCGCCCTTTTCAAGGACGGGGAGGCCGGCACTCCTCAGGCGTTCGCGATAGACCGGGTCCGGATAGAGCTTTTCCCAGACCGTTCGGGTGCCGACGACCTCGTCACGGAGGTAGCCGCTGATGGTCTCGGCTGCCTTGTTCCAGACCAGCACCTGCATCTGCGTGTCGGTGACCATCATCCAGATGCTGGCGTTGTCGATGATGCTCTCGCGGAACTGGCTCAGATTGGAGAGCGCGGCGAGCGCCTGGTGGTGCTCGGTTACGTCATAGATGACCCCGTGCAGACTGACCGGTTTGCCGCCCGGGTCGCCGATGTTCCAGACCGTCTCGCGTACCCAGCAGACGTCGCCGTCCCTGCGTCGGATGCGGTACTCGCGCGTCACCGAGCAATCGGGGACTTCGCGCAGCCGGGCCGAGCCCGGCCGCAGGCCGGCCACGTCGTCCGGGTGAATCAGGTCGCGCCAGCGCACCCTGCCGGAGCGGAGGTCTTCCTCGGTGTAACCGGTGATGCTCTCGACCGCGCCGTGGATGAACTCAAGGGTGAAATCGAGGCCGGCGCGGAAGACAATGCCCTGGAAGTTCTGGACGAACGTCCGGTACTGCTCTTCGCTCACCTCCAGCAGTTCACGGGTGCGGGCCTGTTCGGTGATGTCGCGGAGCACCCAGACCGTGCCCGTCGGCCGGTTCCTCCGGTCCCGCATCACCCGGACCGACACGGAGAGCGGCAGCGAACGGCCGTCCTTCGTGCGGCCCTCGACCTGGACTGAAGCGAGTGAACCCTTGACGGCGGCCTGCTCAAGCGTCTTGTCGAAGACTACCGGCGGCGTGAAGAGAATCCGGCCCGGCATGCCGACGGCCTCCGTAGCGGAATAGCCGAATGTCTCGACGAACGCGGGGTTGGACGAGACCAGCCTGCCTTCCGGGTCGATGAGCAGTACCGAATTGAGCATCGTCGCCAGAATGTCATCAGCCGCAGTCTGAGGGGTCACCGACATCAGACCCTGGCGGGTCACACTGTAATACAGCCCGATGGCCAAGAGTAGACCAAAGAAACCGGTCAGTTCCGGGAACCTGATTGAAGTGAAGCCCGGCAGCACGACGTCAGTTACCGTGCCCAGTACCAGCGACACCGTAACCGTGGCGAGAATCAACCCGGACTGTGCCCGCTCGACCGCGTTCGTAGTCTGCCGACGGAATCTGACCAGGAGGAGAAACGCGGCGAGCATATAGAGGACGTAGTACGCGTAGAAACAGATGGGCCAGGCCTTCCACGGCCAGACCACGACCCAGCCGAACGAGTAATGCATGTTTTCGGGGAGAAAGCGGCCGGTCCAAAGCGCCCAAAGGAACACCACCGGGGGCAGGGCAAGGGCAAGCCATGTGGCCGGGTTGCGGAGCAGTCTCCGGTTGCGCGTGAGAACGAGTGTGAACAGGACGAACAGGCTGGCGAAACCGGCGCGGCCGATGCCGCCGACATTGGAGAAGAACTGCGCCTCTTCCAAAGGGATGTTCGGGCTGCCGTGGAAGACGTCGTCGAGACTCCAGAGTGCAAGGCTCAGGAGGAATGCGGCGCAAGTCCAGTTCAGCAGGGATTTTGGATTGCGGATGAGGACGAGGACGACGAGGTAGAGATAGGCCGCCAGCGCGACCGCGTAGAGAGTGGAAACGGGTGCCATCGCTTCTACTCCGGACCAAGCGGCCGCTTCGACCTCACGTCGGGCCGCCCTGGGTATTGACTTCTGACCTCGTCTGGGACATGACTTCTCCCGCGAACCATCGTGCTAAATTTAGTCCGGCGTCGGCCGCTGTCAAGTAAGAATCCTGGGCCGAAGAACAACGGTGAACGAGGACCATCCGCAGACTACTCAGACGTAGAAACCGCCAAGGACGCCAAGAACGCCAAGAGGCGAAGGGGAAAGGGGAAATGGCAAATGACGGGAAGG
>CAZQZR010000129.1:0-8840 GCA_964597845.1 uncultured bacterium
CCTCCGTGATAGAGACTTTCACTCTCAAGCCAGCGCCCATGCTGGGCGCACAAGCCAACGCCCCGGCCGCAAAGGCCGGGGCGCTTCCAAAGGAGGGCGATGGTTCCTCGCATATGCCGCGAAATTGCCTCACAGCCGATCCGGTCGGGACCCATCTGTCGGCCGGTTCCAGTTCTAGTTCGCTGTCGGCAGCAGGCCGTCAATTCTTAGCGAATCACGCTGCCGAATCAGGATAAGACCCCCACGCGGTTTTGTCAAGGAAGGCAGTCGGCATTGTTACTATATGATATTAAACGACTTACGCAAATACTGCCCGACCGGCTTCGAACGCGGGAAGTTGTCCACAGGGCTAGGTTGTTGAAACACTATCGGTTAGCAGTGCATACCCCCTTCCGAGCTCCGTTTTCCCCGGCGAAACAGAGCCTGGGATCGGCTGGAATCAATCTAAAGCTTTTGCTGGCAATCAGTTAGAACGTACCGAGGTTGGTTCTGCCGTTCCCGGCACCAATGCAGTGCGAGCCTCTTTTGAGTCGGAAATCGCCGTTTTGGCGGTCAACGAACTGTGGGTCATCCACGATATTGCTGTCGCCGGGCACGACGCGGTCGAAGTCGACGCCGTTGCCAAACATGCAGTTCCGCTGCAGCACGATCTTGCCCTCAGGCTGGTCCGTCACGACGCCGCGGGGGTTGAACGTGATGATGCAGTCAGTAATAACCGTGTTTGAATCGTCACGGGCCGCGTGGATTCCGACCTCGCCGTTGTCCGTGACCGTGCAGTGAGTAATCGCCGCGAAGGCGCGTCCGGCCATAGAGCTCAGATAGATACCCCGGTCGCCGTTGTCGGCAATCAGGCAGTGGTCGATGAACTGCTGCCCGTCCCTCACCCATATTCCGTGTGAATCCGCGCCCCGGATGGTTAACCCGGAGACGCGGTTGCTGTCGGTACGCAACTCGACTGCCGCGTACTCATCGCCGGCGTCAATAACCGTCGCCAACGGGTCAGCCCCAAGCAGCGTAAGGTGCCGCAGCTTCACAATCTTCACAACTTCGCGGTACTCGCCCGGCATCAAGAACACCGTGTCGCCGTCCCGCGCCGAGTCGAGCGCGGCCGCAATAGTCTGGAACGCCGCACCGCTGTCCGGCGCCACCACGAGCCTCCCGACCGGCGCGGTGTATACGGTCCGGGTCTCGGTGCGGATTGCGCAGCCGGCAAACAGCAGCGCTACGAGCAGGGCGGCGAGGCGAAAGCTGTAATTCCTCATGCGTGAATGATTATGCGGCAATGCGCCCGGCTGTCAAATCGGGAAAGGTCCGGCTGCACCGATGGGGGGTTGGCGCAGCCGGACCTCGTCCTCTTCGCAAACCGCAAGGAGGCTTTCATGCTGCCGGCGTCCCGCGTGTGGAACACCGACACAAATCTATCTACAGTCAAGGAGTGTGGCCTATTCCGCTATTGCCAAACATCATGGGATTGCTACAATTAGGGTGTGAAGGCGGTTCAGTACTGCGTCGTGGCCTTCCCGAAACTGGACAGCGAGACGCAGATACAAGATTTGAGAGATCAGTTTCCAACCTGGTACTACCGGGTCAGGCCCTATATCCCGGTCGTGCTGCCGTTTACGCCCGTCACCCTCGATGAAATCCAGAACGTTTCCGAGCATGTCGGGCGGGTTCGGCGCAGTCTCCATCCGATGGCCGTTTCCTTCACGCATTGCATCGAGCGCGGCGAGGCGCTGTTCTTCGAGATTGAACAGGGCCGCGAAGAGTTCATCCAACTCCACCTCGCCATGATCGGCGCCGAGCCGCTGTCGTTACTCAGCGACGCGCCGGTCTACGAGCCACAGGTCTGGCTCGGCCGCGTAACCGACCCGCGCCAGCGCGCCTGGGCTATCGCTGAAGCGAACCGCATGGGCCGCTCCCTCGGCGTGGTCGACTCGATAACCCTGCTCAGAATCGAGCCGGACGAAGAACACCAGCTCGTCGCCACCTTTCCCTTCGGCATCGGCCGCGTTGACTACTACGACCGCTTCACCGCCTGACCGCCCGTCCTGACGTCTGCCAAAGCACAACTCGCGAGAACCCAACGCGTTAGCTCCGTGGCGCGCTCACTGCGTGTGCCCCAGCGCTCGCTTGAGGCTTGCAGCTTGCGGCTTCTGCGCTTGCCCTACCGCCGCACGTATACCGAGACGGCCGCGAACGTCCCGTTGTACGCTTCGTCGTAGGCGAAGGCGCGGAGTTGGTGGGCGTGCCCGGTGTCGGCCCGGCAGTCGATGGTGAGCCGATAGGTGTCGGCCTCACTCTTCGAGACCATACCGAGCATTTCGGCCTCGATGAAGTACACCACCCAACGCATCCGGCGGTCGTCCGTGGCCACGGTGGCAATCGTATAGACGCCCGGGTCGACGGTGTCGCCTTCCTGCGGGTGAGCCCAGCTCAGTACGGGCGGCACCGTGTCCGGCGGCCCGGCGTTGTCGCAGCCCGCGGGCAGGAACGCAAGCAGCGCAAACACCACAGCCAGAGCGCAACGCCATCCACTCCGCCACCATCCGTTTCGGGTCTTTCGGGCTTTCGTTGCTATCACGTCCGTCCGCTCCTCTTGGCGAACTTGGCGTCCTTGGCGGTTCTCATTCCTGGCCGTTTCGTGGCGCCCGGGTCGGTTGCTCGGCTCATGGCGCGACAATCTCCGCGTCGATGTACGGGCTGTATTCGCGGCAGTAGAGTACGCCGGCCGTGTCCTCGTGTACGTTGATGGCCGCGTCGTACGTGTTCGGGTCTCCGGCCGGGACGAGCGACGTAATCGCCAGCCGGCCCGCGACCGTGCCCCGGGTAAGGTCCAGCGTTTCAACAACCCCGTGCGCCGTGTACACCGATTGACTGAAGTTGACATCAACCTGGTGGCCTTCAACCGTGAACGCGGCCATCGAGAGATTGAAGACCATCGAATGCGTGCTCGGCCCGTGACCGGGGCAGCCGCCTCCGGCAAACAGCAGAAGCACAGCCGCCGCGCCGGCCGCAACAAATCTCACGCAGCAATGTTAATTCAACCTGCCCCGCTGTCAACCGTCACGCGCCGGCGGAGTCCGGTCTGCGCCAGGCGTTCCGAGCAGGCGGTCGAGGCTATCGCGCACTGTCTTCGTCTTCGGGTGGTCCCTGCCCAGGGCCTCTTCTCTGATTCCCAGCGCGCGGCGATGGAGCGGCTCGGTTTCCGCTTGCCTGCCTTGCCTGTCGCGTCCCGGGACTTCTACGGCTCGTCACACAACCCGGGCTTGACAGACGGGATGTGGGTTGTTACTATAAATTACTTTGTGCTACAAAGTGATGTGCATAGCAGAACCATCTGAAAGGAGACCTGTATGTCAGTGACTGGCTTTGGCACGGGCGACCGCGAACGCCGGGCGTGGCGGAGCGTATTCCAGGACGGCCTGTGGGACATCGGGCTGGGAATCGCGTCCTTGGCCCGGTTCCTGAAGCTCTGTCCGAATCCGACCCCGGAGGCCGGCAGTGCCAACTCCTGAAGTCCAGAACCAGGACCTCCGGTCCCCGGCCGCCGCCGACCTGCAGCGCCGCGCCTACCGGGCGCTGAACGAGGACGGGCTCGTCGACTTCGCCGTCGGGCTGGGCCTGTCGTTGGCAGCGCTGTACGTCGTGCTCTGGCGACTGGCCGGCGTGAATATGGCGGTCTGGTCGGGGCTCTTCCCGATATTCGTGATGCTGATAGCACGTGGGCTCAGAAAGCGGTTCGTCTACCCCCGCATCGGCTACGCCCGGATCCGCAACGCCAGCCCGGCCATCCTGCTGATGGCAACTCTCACTCTTCTGCTGGTCGCCGGAGTGGTCGTGATGACAATCTACGCCCGGCGCGGTGTGCGGCCGCCTGCGATGTTGTTCCCGTGGCTGCTCCGGCTGTTCGCGCTTGCCGGCGCGGGAACGCTCGCCCTGATGGGACGCCGGACCGGGTGGGTCAGATTCTACGTCCATGCCGGCGTCGTCCTGGTCTCCGTGCTGGCATCGTTGGCGGTCCGCAACACGAGCTACGGACTGATACTGATGCTGGGACTACCCGGATTCATCCTCCTTGTTACCGGCTTGGTCGTCTTCGGCCTCTTCCTGCGCCGGCACCCGAAGCCGATACCGGAGGCGACTCATGCCGGCTCCTGAGCGCGAGAACCAGGACGTCCAGCCGCTGGCCGAAATCGACCGGGTCATCCACGAACCGGCGAGGCTGGCAATCCTCGGGCTCTTGTCCGCGGTCGACAGCTCGGATTTCCTGTTCGTGCAGAACCAGACCGGGCTGACCGGCGGCAATCTTTCCTCCCACATGACCCGGCTGGAAGAAGCGGGCTACGTCGAAGTGACCAAAGAGTTCGTGGACCGGATTCCCCGAACCCTGCTCCGCGCCACCAAGAAAGGCCGGGCGGCCCTGCGGCAATACAAGAGGAACATGCTGCAGGTAATCAAGGGGCTGCCGTGATAACGGACGGGGCTCTTCGGCCGGCCGGGCCCGGACACGCCTGACCCGCGCTGCAGGCGCGGCCAAACCTGAGTCTGGAACCTGAAATCTGGAATGTAGCGGGTGTTCGCGCTGGCTGCGGACCGACCCCGCGGCCAAGCCGCCCGCGCGTCCGGAAACGCCTGCACTATGACAGGGAGAGTCGAAAGTGCGTAGCGTCCGCTTAGTTCCCGGGAAGCAGTTTCAGGCCGGCGGGAACCAGACTCCGGTGGCGCCGCGCCTCGATGCCGGCCGGGGCCGTGCGCCTACAACCGGCATGAAGACGCCGCAGCCATAGCGGCGGCCGGGACCCACGCCGCGTTCCTGGAGCCGCACCGACTCCTCCGGCGTAAACCCGAAGACCTGCACCTCCCAGCCGACGGCCGAATTGTCGCCGACTTGCCGGTGGTGCCGCTCAAAGGGGCAGTCGAATGACCTTCTGTCCTGTCCGGCCGGGCTCGCGCCTGCGCGGCCGTGCTTCAAGCGCAGGGTCGGGACCGCCTTGATGTCGAGGGCGCGGAACTCCGCCTTCAGCCACTCCAGCACCGCGTCGCTGTGGCGATGGTGCTCGGCCACCACGAACGGACTCGCCAGGCCGGGGACCGGCCTGAGCCGGAACTCGGTCGGCTGCCCCAGCCGAAGCGTCGCCGCGTCGATGACGAGGAGACGGTCGGTCAGCGGCAGCAGCTTCTCGGCATCCTCGGCGTTCAGCCGGAACGCGAGTCGGGAGAACATTGTCAGGTGAAGAAAACCGCCGTGGGGACTACCCTGTATCGGGACTATCGCCAGGTCTATCTGTGCCGGCTCACCCACCCACGGCACGACGCCCGCCACCGCCCGGTACATCAGGTAGCCGTGGTCGTAAGGCAGCGGCGTGCCACCTACAGGGAAACTCAACTCAATCATCGGCATGGCTTATTATGGGCAACTCCGCTCAACTGTCAAATGGGCGAAAGGCATAGCCCACAATCTGGAATGACATTGCGTCAGGCAGCGCCCCGTCCTACTTGCTGATATCCTGCGCAGCCAGGTGGACGAGCTTCCCCGCCTCCTTGCCGATGCCCTTCGGAAGCAGCGACAAGACGACGGCCTTGAGAACAGAACCGGCCTTGTCGAAGCCCAGGCTGTCGCTCAGACCCCACGTGGGGTCGTTGCGGTCCTGCTTCTCGGCGTAGCGGAAGATCTTCTCGAAGAACTCCGGGACCGAAGTTATCGCCTCGACGCGGAGCAGCTCCTGCAGCGGACAGATGATGCTGGTGGCGAAGTCCAGCCGGACTTTCTTATGGTCTTCGTCCAGGCGGGCATTGGTCAACAGCAGGTCGCACCCACCCGAGTAGCGCCACTTCACGGACGACTCCACCTCTTCGCGCATCCGGTTCAGCGCCTGCGCCGAATAGAACCACTTCACGCTGTCGACGGTGGTAACCTTAACGGCGTCGGCATTGCCGCTGTCGTCGGTGGAGTATCCGGCAAAGAAGAAGTCGACATTGTTCGCCGTGCGCTCATGAAAGTAGGGCAGGTTCGGAAGAACCTGGTCCTTCACCAGGGCATGCCCCGGCTGGGCGAACAGAATCCCCACGAGCTTTGCCCGGTCGGTAAGCAGGACCCTCTCCCTCATTCCATCCTGAGACGTAGCGGGGCCAACGTCGCCCCATCCTCCGAACGGCCGCTTGGATTGCGCCGTCTTGAACGAAATGAATGAAGGCAGCAGCTTCTCGCGAATCGAATCCAGCGAAGATGCTTCGCGCATTTCCTGCATCATACTCTCCTGACTGCGCTGCTAGCGCATTGTTTGCCTAAGCTCACCGGACTCTCCGCGTCCGCCAGCCCTTGCCTGGCCGCCATGCCCGACCTTTGGCCTGACCGGAAAGCACCGGCACAAGGAACGCCCGGATTCCCTCGACCACCTCGCGCAACGATGCGGTGCTCTCAGCCGGAGTGCTCCGGCGCAGAAACGCCCGCCACTGCTCTTGCTTCTCTGCGCTGTCCGCAAGCCCGTCGGAAAGCCCGACCGGCGCCCGGCTTGGAAGCTCGACCCGTCGGCGTCCGAAGGTGACCTCCAGCGCGGCCCGGAGCGTGTCGCCGTCAAACTCAAAGCTGCGTGCCAGCACCCCAATGTCATAGTAATCCCGCATCCGGCTGTTCGCGGTTTCCAGCACGACCATTGCCTCGAGCTTCTCAGCCACCACAGTGTAACGTGAGTACGCCTTGAGCTTCGGGGCCGGCATGTCGAGGAGAGTCGGGTAGCTGATGTCCTCAGGCGGAGGCACCACCTTGTCGCCGGTGCCAATGTCTATCTGAAGCGGAATCCGGACGCGCTTGAGTGTTACCAGCATGGTTACGCGGATGCCCTGATATTCATCCTGCTCACGGATGCGCCGTGAGCGCACCGAATCCGCATGGAAAGTCAGCCCATCCGGCTCAACCTCCAGCTCGCACAGTTCCCGGAAGACGTCTCGGAGCCGCTGCGGGTCGGGCGGCCCATAGCCCAGCAGGTCGAGGTCTCGGGTGGCCCGGTGCGGTTTCGGCGACCAGGCCGCGAACACCATCGCGCCCTTGAGTACGAACCGGTCCCGCCACTCGGACCGGCTGAGTCGATACAGCAGCCGTTCAAGCCCGTACCGCACGAGTACCACAGCGAACTCGTCCGTGCCCGGCCGGGCAAGTGCCTTGAGTCGGTCCCGGACCGACGCCGCAAGGTCGGTCAGCTCCCGCGTCAGACCACCGCCTCCAGATAGGGGCGAATGACGTTTGACACCCGGCATACCTCGGCGTAGCGCATGAGTTCTTCTATCGTGAACCGGCGCTCACGCCAGCCCTCGCGCAGCGCCTCAATTGCCACGTCCAGACCGTACTTCTTTCGATACTTGAAGCAGTCGGCCACGGTCTTTGCCACGCAGTACACCTTCACCGTGACACCCTCGATTCTGTGTTTCTCCATTCCCTCGGCGAGAGCCGGACCGCTGAACCGTACGAATCTCAGCGGCACTCCCGAGAACTTGGGCAGCCGGGCCTTGCCGTCAATCGCCATCCACACGCAGTGCGGCAGTTGCGTGGTCAGCGTGTGGAATGCGAGCGCCGAAAAGAGACACACCACGCCGCGCGGAATCGCCTTGGCCGCCACCACCAGACTGTGATTCTCGGTGATGTCCGCGCCGACGACCTCATAGAGGCCCCGGCCGCGCCGCTCAAGAACTCCCTGCTTACAGAGCCGGCGCAGAGTCTCAGGATGCTCACCCCGCCGCAGGACATCCCGCACTCGCAGGACATGCCGTCGAGACATAACTGCCCGTGGCGCTGGATGTTGCACGCCGACCGAGCCGGCTTCTGTGTAATATCGTCGGGACTTATCCATAACTACCGACAATTATACACACCGGGTCCAAGAGGTCAACTACGTCGCGCCTCTCACCTCGACCTTCCCGGTCACGGCGGCGGGTCCAATCTTCGCCTCGAAATCGCGGTCGGAGATGTCAGGCATGGGACTCATCACTTCGTTTTCTCGCGGGCGAATGCTTGGTCCACAAGCGGGATGAACGGCACCCGCTTCGCCCAATCCGGTTACAGGCCCCGGATTCTCGCCTGATAGACGCGAAATTGGGAGGTGTCCCGACGTCCTCCATTTGACCACCGGGCAACAGCGACATATACTAGTCGCGATGAAAGAAGCCTACGAGGAATTCGACATCAACTACTTCCAAGATGAAGACGGTGTCTTCACGGCCACGGTGCCGGCGATTCGGGGATGCGTCGCGTCCGGCAAGACGCTTGAAGAGGCCTATCGCAACGCGGTTGACGCCATCGAGAGCTGCTTGGAAGCCCGCCGCAAAGTCGCAGCCCTGAAGCTGAGACGGGTCCGCTACGGCGGAGTGAACGTGTACCGGCGACCGGTACATGCCTAGGCTCGCCCGCATCTCCTACCGGGAGCTGGCCTCGAAACTCAAGCGCGCCGGCTACCGGGAGATTCGAACCAGCCGGCACCCGGTCTACTACCTGGCCGAAAAGGACGTCACCATTCCCGTGCCCCGGCATCCGGGAGACATCCCAATCGGAACCCTCCGCGCCATTGTCCGCGAGATGGGCCTGAGCGTGGGACAGTTCAACCGCCTGTAGCCGGTTTCCGCTAACCGCCTACCGCTCTCCGCGTCCGCCTCTGCTAACCGCTAACCGGCGCTGAGCCGCCCTGAACGAAGTGAGAGGGTCTCTCTTGTCCGTCTAACTCGCGGCGCAGCCGCGCCGGCCGGGCGCGACTAACTGCTAACTGCTCACTGCTAACTGACTAACTCGCGCTTACGCGCGGCCGGCCCGCGCCGCGAAGGCAAAAGCGCCGAAATAGGTGCGCCACCGGGCC
>CAZQZR010000130.1:0-8828 GCA_964597845.1 uncultured bacterium
CCGACGCCGCCGAGCGTATCGGGCAGCAGTACGGTGGTTTCCAGGAACTGGGCGCCCGCACCTGCGACAAGCAGGCACAGCGCGGCAGCAATGACCATTTTGTTCATGATATCTCCTTATGTTTGTCATAAGATAGCCGTCCGATTGTGACGTGTCAACCGAAAGGCACGGCCGCGGTCACGCAACGAAAATGCTCGGAGGCAGGCGGCGGTGGCGCAGGCGTGGAGACGCCGGCCCGGCCGACCTAGGGCAGGAGCAGGACCCCGTTCTTCAGGGGCACGCGGCGAAGGCGAACGGCGTCTTGAACTCCGGCCTGCGGTATTCGGGCAGGAGCATCGGCGAGCGGCGTTCCACTGGCACCGCTGCCTTCTTCAACTCCGCCTCGTACGCGGCGACGTGGCCGAATCCAGGCTGACCGCTGACCGCTGACCGCTGACCGCTGTTCTCGGCTGCCGCGATCCCGGCCCGGCGGCCGAACACGAGGATGTCGAGCAGCGAGTTGCCCATCAGCCGGTTCCGGCCGTGGATGCCGCCCGCGACTTCGCCCGCAGCGTACAGGTTCTTCACGCCGGTCTCGCTGTTGTCCTTGATGAGGATGCCGCCGTTCTGGTAGTGCTGGGTCGGGTAGGTGAGAATCGGTTCCCTGTCCATTAAGATGCCGAACCGTTCGTACTGGTGGTACATCGCGGGCAGGTTCTTCTTCACCGCGCCCGGGCCCTTGAGCACTTCAATGAGCGGCGTGTCGAGCCAGACTCCGAGGCGCCCGGTCGGTGTGGTTACCCCAAGGTTCCGGCCCTTGCACTCTCGGATGATGGCGGAGGCAGTCACGTCACGGCTTTCGAGTTCGTATATGAACCGGTTGCCCTCGGCGTTGACGAGGTGCGCACCGACGCCCCGGACCTTCTCGGTAATCAGCAGGCCGAGAATCTGCTCCGGGTAGGCGGCGCCGGTCGGGTGGTACTGGATGGTGTCGATGAACGTGAGCTTCGCCCCGGCCCGGTACGCGAGCACCAGTCCGTCTGCGGTCGCGCCGTAATGGTTGGTGCAGGGAAAGCCCTGGACGTGAAGCCGGCCGCACCCGCCGGTGGCGATGATCGTCGTCTTCGCCCGGACCAGGAAGTGCTCCTGGGTCTCGAGGTTCACGAACGCCGCTCCCGCACATGCGCCCCGCTCGTCAGTCAGCAGTTCCACCGCCGCGCAGTACTCGATCAACTCCAGGTTCTGATTGCGGAATTCGTCGCGCAGCGTGCGCATGATTTCCGCGCCGGTGTAGTCGCGCGCCGCGTGCATCCGCCGGCGCGACGTGCCGCCGCCGTGGATCGTTATCATCGTGCCGTCAGGCTCTTTGTCGAACATCACACCCATCTCTTCAAGCCACTCGATGATGCCCGGCGCGTCGGAAACGAGCGCGCGCGCCAGTTCCGGGATGTTCTTGAAGTGGCCACCACCCATCACGTCGAGGTAGTGCCGCTCGGGTGAGTCGTTCGCCTTGTCCGCGGCCTGGATTCCGCCCTGGGCCATCATCGTATTGGCGTCGCCGATGCGGAGTTTCGTCACGGTCAGCACCTTTGCGCCGCGCGCCGCGGCCACCAGCGCCGCGGAGACGCCTGCCCCGCCCGCGCCGATAATCAGCACGTCCACGTCGAACTTCGGGTGCCCGGCGTCGAACGTCGCCGGGTTGACGATGGGCCACGCCTCCAGCACGTCGGCGATTTCCTGCGGGGTCCGGTCGCCCTTGTTCGGTCCCAGCGCGAGCGCCCGCATCGAACTCTCAATGTAGTCGGGATGAAAAGCCTTGAGCAGCTCCTTCTTGCCGTCGGCGCCTAGCAGGGGAATCTTGGCCTGCTTGATTCGTTCATCGCGCGTCGCGTCGAGCCGCTTGATCGATTCCTGCATTGATGCCGGGTACATGTTAGAATCCTCCCGACATTGCAGATTTCAGATTGCAGATTTCAGATCGCAGATCCGTCCCGCCGGACCATTCTGCATTTTGCACTTTGCATTTTGACTTCTGCATTGGTCCTGCTCTCATGGCTCCACATCCCTCGTCTTCGGGTCGTAGAACAAGGCCGACAGCTCGGTCTCGGTCATCTTACCGAGCTTGTCCAGCCCTTGCTCGAATTTGCCCGCCTTGATTTCCTTCATGCGCTCGGCAAGGTGGGGCGACTTCTCGGCCACCTTGGCCCCGTAAAGCCGCCGCGCCAGCAGCCCGACATGGTAGTGGACAATCTCGGCCGGGCAACGGGAAGCACAGAGGCCGCACATGATGCAGTCGAACGACATGTCGGCGACCTTAGCGATGTCGCCGCGGATGGCCGCGTTGATGTAGCCCATAACGTCGATGTCCTGCGGGCAGATTTTCGTGCACGAGTTGCAGGCGATGCAGCGCATGACTTCGGGGTAGAAGCGGACGAGCACCTGCGTGTCGGCCGGCTCTTTGGCGATGTCGTACTGTTTCTTGTTCGCCGGGTAGAACGGAATCTGGGTCAGGAACATCCCGTCCTCGACCACGGTCTGGCACGCGAGCCCGACCTTCAGCTTATACGAGTCCCTGGTACGGAATACCGTGCCGCACGCGCCGCAGAATCCGCCCCGGCAGCCGCACCCGCGGATGAATTGGAACCCGGCGTACTCCATCGCCTTCATGATGGTCAGGTCCTTCGGCACCTGGTACGCCTGGCCCATCACGTAGATGGTAATCAACGAAGAGGGGTCGGGGGTCGGGGATTGGGGACTGGGGATTGACGATTTCCCGGCCGCGGCCTTCTGGTTCTTGGCTTTTGGCTTCTGGCTTTTGACTTCTTCCGCCATGATTCAGTCCTTCTTGTACTTTGCGACGCCCTGCTCGTACAGGTCGCCGCCGTACATGTCGTTGATGACGATTGCCGGAAAATCCTCGACCTTCAACTCGCGCACCGCCTCGGGCCCCAGGTCATCGTAGGCGATGACCTTCGCCTCCTTGATGGTCCGGGCGATGAGCGCGGCCGCGCCGCCAACTGCCGCGAAGTAGACCGCGCCGTGCTTCTTCATCGCATCGAGCACCGGCTGCGTCCGATTTCCTTTGCCGATCATCCCGCGCAGACCCTTTTCCATCAGCAGCGGCGAGTAGGCGTCCATCCGGTACGATGTCGTAGGTCCGGCCGAGCCGATGACCTGTCCCGGCTTGGCCGGCGAAGGCCCGACATAGTAGATGACCGCGCCGGCAAGGTCGAACGGCAGCTTCTCGCCGGCCGCAAGCGCATCGGTCAGCCGCTTGTGCGCCAAGTCCCGGCCGGTGTAGATGGTGCCGGAAATCAGGACCGAATCTCCCGCGCGCAGGTCTTTCACGGTTTCGGCAGTCAATGGGGCAGTTATCTTCTTCGCCATGCTCGCCTCCTACAGCGTAGCCGACTGGTGCCGGGCCGCGTGGCAGTTGATGTTTACCGCGCAGGGCATCGTCGCGATGTGGCACGGGAACGCTTCAATAAAGACCGCGAGCGCGGTCACCCGGCCGCCGAGGCCCTGCGGCCCGATGCCCGTCTTGTTCACGCGCTCAAGCAGCTCCTTCTCCATCGCGGCATAGAACGGGTCGGGGTGGACCGAGCCGATTTCGCGCAGCAGCGAGTGCTTGGCCAGCATCCCGCACTTCTCGAAGGTCCCGCCGATGCCGACGCCCACGATGACCGGCGGGCACGGATTTGCCTTTGACCGCGCGACGCGGTCGACCACGAACTTCTTGATGCCCTCGGCGCCGTCCGCGGCCGAGAGCATTCTCACCTCGCTCATGTTCTCGCTGCCGCCGCCTTTGGGCTGGACGACAATCTTCAGACTGTCGCCGGGAACGATGTCGGTGTAGATGATGGCCGGCGTGTTGTTGCCGGTGTTCTTTCGCCGCAGCGGGTCCTCGACGATGGACTTGCGAAGGTAACCGTCGGTATAGCCTTTGGCCACGCCCTGCTGAATTGCGTCATACAGCTCGCCGCCCTGGACCCTGACCCCAGAGCCCATTTCCACCCAGACCACGGCCCAGCCGGTATCCTGGCAGATGGGCATCATCTCCTTGCGCGCAATCTGCTCGTTGTCGAGCAACTGGTTCAGGATGTCCTTGCCCGCCGGCGACTCCTCGGTCGTGAGGCCGTCCTTCAGCGCCCGGACTACGTCGTCCCCGAGCAGACAGTTGGCGTCAATGCACAACTTCGCGACCGTGTCCCTGATGGTATCGAAATGAATCTCTTTCATCCACGCCTCTCTTCGGCTTTCACTCTTCACCCTTCACTCTTCTCACTTGTCCTACAGCGCGTGTTCCATCACCCAGATTTCGGGCTTCGGCGGCAGCTTGTCGGCGTTCAGTTCGACCTCAGACGCGCCGACGCGCTTCACATTCGCCCTGTCCTGTGTGAAATCGTCAATCCCCGCGATGCCGAACCCGAGCTTCTCGGTCTTGTAGTGCATCGGGATTATGACCCTGGCTGCGAGTTGTTCCGCGACCCTGTGCGCCGCGGCCGCGTCCACCGTGAAAGTGCCGCCTACCGGCACCAGCAGCACATCGACCCTGCCGATTGCCGCGACCTGCGGAGCGGCAAGGACGTGTCCGAGGTCTCCACAATGGCAGACCCTGAGTCCGTCGGCCTCGAACACGAAGACGGTGTTCCGCCCGCGCCCGGCGCCCTGGTTTGCGTCGTGGAACGTCTCGAAGCCGGTGATGCTGATGGACCCGACCTTGAACGTGCCCGTGCCCTCGAACACCTGCGGTTTACCCGGGACATGGGAAACGCCATCGTGGTCGTGGTGGTGGTGGCTGATAGTAACCGCGTCAGCGGTTTCGTTAATCGGGTCGTACCGGATCTGGCCGGAGAAACTCCCCGGCACGTACGGGTCAGTGATGACCGACGTGCCGTCCGCCGCGGTCAGCAGAAACGCGGAATGCCCAAGCCACTTGATGCGCACGCTCAACGCTCCAAATGACCAGTGACCAAGCGCCAATTCCCAATCAAGCCCGAATGAACCAATGGAGGATGCCCGGCAGTTGGGGTTTGGTCATTTCCTCCTTGATTGGTCATTGGGATTTGGGCATTGGGATTTCCGCCGCGTCCTACGCCGTCGGCACCACCGCCACGCGCTGCTTGTTCTTGCTGACGCGCTGGAATTCCACCTTGCCGTCAGTCAGGGCAAACAACGTATCGTCCTTGGCCCGGCCCACGTTCTCGCCGGGCAGAATCCGCGTGCCGCGCTGCCGGATGATGATGCAGCCGGTCGTTACGCTTTCCGAGCCGAATTTCTTCACGCCCAGCCGCTGGCCCGGGCTGTTCCGGCCGTTCTTACCTGAGCCGCCACTTTTCTTATGTGCCATATGATATTCTCCTAGAGCAAGTTAGTTCGTCGGACCGCTATTATAGTCGCTACAGCGGCAGAGTCAAACCGCGAGAACGGCCGCCGTCGACTCAGATGCAACCGCTGGCGGCCTACCGCTCACCGCTATCCGCCGACTGGAAACCGGGAACTGACGCCGAGTCACGCCTGAAGTGGCACTGCGCCGGAAGTCCGAAGAACCATCAGATCTTCTGCAAGCACTGCGTCGCGCTGGCGCTGGCGTCGCTGTCTGTCGGGGTCATTCTCTCCTGCCCTTTGGCGCTTTGCGGATATCGGCGGCGGAGCCATGGCCGTGCGGCCGGATACGGCTTCGCATGAGTAGGGATGTCAGGCGTGGAAGTGTCAGTGTCAAGCCGGCGCGAAGCGCAATAGGACTTGCGGCCCGCGAGTCACGGCTGACGGGTGCGGCGGGGGGCGATGCGGCGGTTTCGATTGCCGATTCGGGTCGGGATTCCGCAGGCGATTCTCTCGGCAATTCGATGGAGGATTCATCGAGCCGTCTGTCGAATGATTGAGCAGATTGCCGGCCGCATCGCTCGCCCGATTGTCCGACTGATGACTTTCCGGGCATTCCGCGGAATCGTCGGTTGAACGGTTCTCTACGCAGTGGCCAAGACTGTCCGTCAGATTCTACGGGAGATTGCGTTCCTGGCGGTCAGCCTCACAATTGCCCGCGCTGCGCCCATCATTGCCTGCCAGACAATCCCGCCAAAGGTCTTCTGAATCGTGCTCCGGAGGGTTTTCCCGGGAATCTCCAAGATAGCCTGGGGGATGAGACAGGGTACTTTCAGGCAAAGGGGATAAGTGATGGAAAATGCCAAAGTTGGCTGATTTCGGGGGCCGACTTCAGGAGGACATATAGTAAACTGGGGTGTCTGCGGACGTATCACTCAACCAGGTTCCGTCACGCTGCCTGGCGAAGGTGGAGGGCGAAAAGCGAACGGCGGTCAGCGGGTTGGCAGTAACCCATATGTGGTATGCGGATTCGGCCCGAGGCACAATTTCCCCGTGGAGTGGGCGGCCCACGGGCCGCCCCGGGGGCTATGTCTTGCGATACGGCGCGAGATTCACCAAGTCGTACAACGACCGATACTTCAAACCATATAACTGGTGAAGCAACGTTGGGTTCGGCTCCTCAAACGGCTTTTGAAGCGGCACGCGGTTCAGCGCCGGATAGGACGGAAGACTCAGGTTGAGGTTCAGGTTGAGATTCGGGAACAAACGCACGCGCCGACGCCGGTCGCGACACAGTTCAGTATGGGACCAGACGAACACCGAGATGTACTTCGAGAGACACAAGGGATTTTCGATTTTGGATTTTAGATTGACGATTGGCGGATGGCGGAAAGCGGATAGCGGTCAGCGGGTTGCGAGTTACGAGTTGCGAGTGTCAGAACCCCTGGTGACTTTGCGGTGAACTCCGGCTTCGTCTTGGCGGCCTTGGTGTTCTTGGCGGTTTGTCTTTCCGCGTCGAGCGGCGTGGCTTGATTGAGAAGCGGTTTCGGGTAGAGTGAGGCGTGGCACTCGCGAGCATCAGCCTGCGCGGTTTTCGGAACCTGGAGCCGACAATTGTCGGCTTCGCCGAGGGCTCGAACTATCTGTTCGGGCCGAACGGCGCGGGGAAGACGAACCTGCTCGAGGCAATCCACTACCTGGCAATGGGCCGGTCGTTCCGGCGGTGTCCGGACGCGGACTTGCTGGGGTTCGGCCGGGACGTGCTGATTGTCTCTGGCACCGACGAAAGTGGCGACACGGCGGAGATAAGGTTCGACGGCCGCGAGAAGCGGATACTCAGAAACGACATCCCGGTGGAGAAGTTGTCCGAGTACTTCGGGTGGCTGCCGGTCGTGGTGCTTCTGCTTGAGGACATCGAACTGGTGCGCGGAGCGCCCGGAATCAGGCGCAACTTCCTCGATATGGCGCTGGCGAAGGCTGGGGGAGGAAGACGGGAGACGGGAGACGGGAGACGGGGCGAGGAGCAGAGCTACATTGGGTTGATGGGAGAGTATCGGCGAGCTGTCAGCCAGTACAACCGGCTGTTGGAGCGCGGGGCGAGGGACGCGGGGCGAGGGACGGGGGACGAGGTTGCGGCATGGGAAGAGGAACTGGTGCGCACGGGCGTTCCGGTGTATGAGGCGCGGCTGGACAAGATGGGCACACTATTGGAGAACGCGGCGAAGCATTATGAGCGACTGGCCGGACATGGGGCGGTGTTCAGCTACCGGTCGAGTGTCATGTCTGGGGGGACACGATCCGAAATCGCCAGCGGGGAACAGTCCCCGGCGAAAACTGGGACGGGACACGATTCCAAATCCCAGGGCGGATTTGGGTCATGTCCCTCGGACCTCGCGGACGCGTTCCGGCAGCGGCTGGCGGCGACGCGCGAGCGGGCTCGGGCGCTCAGGCATGCGCTGGTCGGGCCGCATCGCGACGACCTGAGGATTGCGCGGGGCGACCGCGAGCTGCGGAAGTTCGGGTCGGTAGGCGAGCAGCGGCTGGCCGGCATCGCGCTGCGGCTGGCCGAGGCGGACATGATTCTCTCCGCGGGCCGGCAGCGGCCGGTGTTCCTGCTGGACGAGGTTGCTTCCGAGCTGGACGAGGAGCGGAGCCGGATGGTGCTTGAGATGGTGGCGGAACGGGGACAAATGGTGTACGCGGCCGCACGGAGGACCGTGCGGCCGCAAGTCAAAAGTCAAAGTGCAAAAGGCAAAGTGCAAGATGGCGGACCGGACGAGACACTCGCGGTGCGGGACTCAGCGTCGGCGCTGGACCACTTGACCACTGGGCCACTTGACCACTTCTCCGGAAAGGAGTTCCATGTCGAGGCCGGCAAAGTATCGGAAGTTTCGTAGCGTCGGCAGCGTGCTGCCGCGCGTGCTGAAGGGCTTGAAACTCGACAAGGTTCTGGCCGCGCAGCCGGCAGTGGATTTGTGGCCGCAAATCGCGGGGCCGAAGACCGCCGAGCACACGCGGGCGGTTGAGGTCGACGGCAATACGCTGGTCGTCGTGGTTGACAGCCCGGCGTGGATTGCCCAGCTTCGGTACCTGAAGCCGCAACTCCTGAAGAAGATTTCCGGGCGCGTGGGCAAGGGGCTGATTGGGGACGTGAGGTTCGTGCTCGGACAGGGAACGGAGAATAGTGAATTGTGAATAGTGAATGGTGAAAGACGGAGAGGGGAGGGACGAAGTCAGATGTCAGAAGCTAGAAGCTAGAAGCTAGAAGTCAGAGGTGCAGGCGGCGGAAATCCTCTCCGGGTCCGTCCTTTGCCATTTCCACTTTCTCCTTCCTACTTGGCATCCTTGGCGGTTCGTTTTCCGGTTTCCTGAGGCGAAATTGAGCTTGATTGTTCAACCACTTACAGTATCATAGAGCCCGATGCCAGAAGCCTACAATGCAGCACAAATCCATGTATTAAAGGGTCTTGAAGCGGTCCGGCACCGGCCCGCGATGTACATCGGCGACATCGGGGTCCGGGGTA
>CAZQZR010000131.1:0-8804 GCA_964597845.1 uncultured bacterium
GGAATTGATGATTTTGGATTCTGGATTTTGGATTGCGGAAGGGGTTGTAGATTGCCGAGATTCGGGCACTTAGCGAGGCGCGGCGTGATGGAATTGTCGATTGACGATTGTCGATTGTAGATTGGGGCTAAGGGAGTGCATTATTCTGGGGCCAAAAGACAGATTGCTTCTTGATGGTGCAAAAAAGGAGTAATCATGCAGGAAAGTGAGCTGGAGCCCGGGTCAGATTTGGTACACTTCCTACATTTCCAACCTCTGTCAGGGCTGGGCTGAGTCCACTGTGCATCGGCGGTCAGGATTACCCCGAATGAGGGTGGTGTCAAATCGAGTGTCGCCGGTGATCGATGGCCACCTGGCCGGGCGGGTATCGGAACCGGGCAAAGGTACTGCCAAAGAACGGAGGAAAGAACTTGGCAGAGGCATTGCCCAAGAACTTGCCAAGGGCCTTGGGAGAGGCTTTGCCAGAGGCCTTGCCGGAGACCTCGCCAAGGAGCTTGGGAGAGACCTTGCCAGAGGCTCTGCCACGGAGCGGAGGAGAGACATTACCAGAGACCTCGGCAGAGGCCTCACGAGAGACCTTGCCGAAGAGCGGGGCAAAGACCCTGCCAGAGGCTTGACCAATGAGCTTGGCAGAGGCTTTGCCAGAGAGCTTGCCCAAGGCCTTGGCAAAGGCTCTGCCAAAGAGCCTGCCGAAGGCTTGGGGAGAGCCTCCCCCCAACGGGGGTGTCATTTCCAAGCAGTAGAGGATAGTGAATTCATGGTTCAGGACTTACACAAGGAACTGAGACGACACGCTTGATAAGAATCCTTATCATGCGGAGTGTATTCCGGGTCAGGACGCATGGCGAGGGCGCAAGTCATAAGTCCAAAGTGGAAATGACAAAGGCCTGCGCCGGTAGCCCTGATGGTGAGACCGGCTGACGGCCGTGACCGGAAGCGAGGTGCGGGCGGAGTTCCGCTGCCGGACTCCGCCCGCGCATTGCGCTCCATGCCAAACCGGCCATTGACAAGCGGCAGCAGAGGCCGATAATCAGGCGTCTGGGAGATGCCGTGAAACTGCCGAAGTCATTCCGATCGTTCCTACGGTGGCGCAGCCATACGGAGCGCAGCGGAGTCGAGGAATCTCTCAGCGTGCCCGAGAGACCCCTCCACTTCGGTCGGGGTGACAAAGGGTGCGCGAGAACCCACCGTGTCTGTCGGGGTGACAGACACTTAGGAGGTGCAATGAAGTACGTCACGCTGTCGGTTCTTCTGTTGTCCGCGCTGGCCGCGGGCAATCCGACCTTAGAAACCTATGTCAATGAGTTCGGGTTCGACGACGACGGATTGGGCTGGGTTGAACTGCACGCCGCCCCGTATCCAGACGAAGTGAACATGTCCGACTGGCTTCTGACAACCAACACTTCTGTCTGCACCCTTGCGTACACTTTGCCGTATGAGGGGTTCCTTGTCGTTGATTCGGTCTCGCTTGCCGGCGGCGATTACGGCCATGGGACGTTCCGGCTGGACCCGGCCGGGGACATCATCCGTCTCTTGGCGGGGCCCGAGTTCAGGGACGAGGTCGCGTTCCCAGTGCTTCCGGCCGATTGGGGCCGCGCACCGATGCCTCCGGACCACGGGTCGGCCTCAGTTCTGAATGAGGAAGCGGGCTACGCGCAGTCCATTAACTGGTACATCGATTCGACGCCAACCCCCGGGTGGTACAACAATGACTACAGCATGGTCACCGGCACCGTGACTTGGGCTCCTGGTCGGAACTTCTACATGGTCTATGTGGCCGTGTCCGGTCCGATGGGCAACGCGTACTCCCTGGTTGTCGCGTCAGGCGATACCTATGAAGCGACTGGCCTGGGCGCGGGCAGGTACGAAGTCTACGCGCGCGACTGGTCCAGCGGCGAGCGCGTATTCTACTCGGACTCGGTGGACGTAGGCTACAGCCAGACCGTACCGGACATCAACCTGGACTTCGACCCGCCGGGAGTGGAAGAGGGGCAACAGCCGGCAGCCTGCGGCCCGCGACCGGCTGCCAGGGTCATACGCCGCCTGCCCGTAGATGCGGTTGCGTTCGACGCCATGGGGCGGAGGGCCGTGAATCCAAAGCCCGGGGTCTACTTCGTCGTGTCCGAGCCGTCAGCCGTAAGCCGTCAGCCGTCGGCCGTCACCATCCGCAAGGTCATCCTGCAGAGGTAAGGAGGTGCCATGAAGTACGCATTCGTGCTACTCGCATTAGGTTGTCTACTGACAGTCGTCAATGCCCAGTGGCTGGAGACAACGATCCAGTTGGATTCCGGCTCAGCTCCCCATGCTCTCTGTTATAACTCGCAGAACAACAAGGTCTACTGCGCTAACTCCGGCCTTGGCACTGTGACCGTGATAGGCGGAGACAGCAATCAGGTCATCGCTACCGTGCCCGCCGACCCCGGCCCCTACGATCTCTGCTACAACCCGACCAACAACAAGGTCTACTGCGCGAACTACGGCTCGTACCTGGACGAAGACTCGACTGTGACCATCGTCGACGGCGCGACTGACTCGGTCATCGCTACCCTGGTCGTAGGCCACCGCCCCCGCGCCCTCTGTTGCAACCCTCAGGACAACAAGGTCTACTGCGCCAACGGCAGCTCGAACAACGTGATAGTCATCGACGGCGCGAGCAACTCGGTTGTCGCCACGGTGGCCGCCGGAGTCGGACCTCGTGCGCTCTGTTACAACCCGACCGACCACAAGGTCTACTGCGCGAATAACTCTGACAGCAGCGTGACCGTGATTGACGGCGCCGGCGATTCGGTTGTCGCAACGGTGCTGGTGAGACGTGGCCCGTGCGCGCTCTGCTACAACCCGACCGCTAACAAGGTCTACTGCGCTGTCTGGGGTCCTAACCAAGTGACCGTGATAGACGGCGGGACCAACTCGGTAATTGCTACAGTGCAGTTGATGCGAGACGAACCGATGGCCTGCTGCTACGACCCGCAGAACAACAAGGTCTACATCGCGGGCCGCGGTGACTGGGGGGTGAATGCGGGCGTGAGCGTGATAGACGGAGCGAGCAACGACACCATTCGAAGCATTGCGACGGACTTTGGTTCGAGGGACCTCTGCCTCAATCCGGTTCAGAACCGGGTGTACGTGGCGAACTACGAGAGTTCCACCATTTCGGTCATACGCGATTCGATGACGGGAATCGAGGAAAGCCCCAAGCCGCAAGCCATAGGCTACAAGCAGTGGCCTACGATTCTGTCCGGTACGTCAATCGGCAAGCATCTGGCGTCGTGCGTCATCTTCGACGCGATGGGGCGGAGGGTGGTGAGCGCGGAGTCCGGAGTCTACTTCATTGCGGTGAGCGGTGAGCGGTCAGCGGTGAGCGTCCGCAAGGTTGTCATTCAGCGCTAGCGCGCGAGTTTCCAGTTCCCAGTTTGCAGTTTGCAGTAGCGGAAGCCGGTCTTGGCGTTCTTGGCGTCTTGGCGGTTCATACATCCGGCTCGTCTGCGGGACCCTGCCGGCCGGGCCTTGCGGGCTCAGGCCTGAGGATTGGACGGCGCGGGGTCAGGAGCGGGTTTGTCTGGCGGCGTGGCCGGGGGCGCGGATTCGGCTTTGACGAAGGCGAGCCGGAGCTGGTAGAGGACGTCGTCGAGCAACGAGGTCTCGTCCGCCGTGCGGTTTCCCTCGGTCTTGGTCTTGAGCATGTCGAGCGTGTCGATCGTGATTTTGGCAAGCGGCAGGTTGACTTCCATCTTGTCGGTTCCCGGCAATTTGGCCGCGCCCATGTAGACGAGCGATGCCGTGGCAAGCTGGAATATGTGGGCGCTGAATGTCGTCGCTTCGGGTTCGTGGTTCATGTCTCTTTCCTTAAGTATGGTTGTAATGGTCGAGCAGGGTGCGGGTCTTTTCGACCTTGCCGCCGCGCAGGTAGACGCGCGGCACACGCGGGCTGACCCGGCAGATAATTTCGTAGGGAATAGTCTCGGCCCATGCCGCGAGTTCGTTGGCGGTGATGGTGTCGCCGTCGGCCGAGCCGAGCAGGGTGACGACGTCGCCGATTTGGACGTCGGGGACGTCGGTGACGTCGAGCATGGTGAGGTCCATGCAGACGTTGCCGACTATCGGCGCGCGGCTGCCCCGGACCACCGCCTTGCCCCGGTTCTTGAGCGAATATGGGTAGCCGTCGCCGTACCCGGCGGTGATAACCGCGATGCGGGAGTCGCGCCGGGTGAAGTAACTGCGTTCGTAGCTTAAGGACCGGCCCGAGGGGATGTCGCGCAGGTTGACGATCCGGCTGCGCAGGCTCATCACCGGGGCGAGCTTCAGTTCCGAGGTGCGGTAGCCCGACTGGTAGCTGTCCGGTAGGATGCCGTAGACCACGAGCCCCGGCCGGATGAGGTCGTAGCGCGAGCCGGGGACGTTGAGGAACCCGGCAGTGTTGGCCGTGTGGCGCAAGTATCCGGTGATACCGAGCCAGGTCAGCCGAGCCATCACTCTTTCGTAGAGTTGGAGTTGGTGTCGCGTGAAGTCCAGGTCCGAGTCTGCGGCCGGGAAATGAGTGAACACACCTTCCAGGTCCAACCCGGGAAGTCCGGCGACGGCGGCCACGAAGTCTCCGGCCGTCGCTTCATCGACACCGGTCCGGCCCATGCCGGTGTCAACTTCAACGTGGAGGCCGATGGACGCACCCCGCTTTACGGCCTCGCGTGAGAGTCGCTGGGCGAATTCGGTCTCGGTCACCGAGGGCGTAAGGTTGTGTTCGAAGAGCGCCGGGATTTCCCGGTAGGGGATGGGCGAGAGGACAAGAATCGCATTCTTGATGCCGCCGAGCCGCAGGGTAATGCCTTCCTCCGTGCTGGCCACGCCGAAGATGTCGACCCGGTCCGCAACTTCCTGCGCGACTTCGCGCAGGCCGTGGCCGTAAGCATCGGCTTTGATTGCCAGCATGACCTTGCCGTTGTCGGCGTAGCGACGGACTTCGTTCAGGTTGTTGTTCAGGGCGTCCAGGTTGATCTCGGCCCAGATTCTACCGAATTCCATCTGCAGAGAATGATACAGGCGATGTGCGGAAAGTCAAAAGCGGAAGCTCGGAGAAGGAGTAACCACAGATGAACGCAGATGGACACAGATGGGTCGGACTCGGCCCGGGGCTTGTGCTTGCGCTTGTGCCGGTCAGCGCTGCAGCACGAGGCGTACGGTGGCGTGCAGTGTTCCCGCGCGCAAGAGAATGAAGTATGCTCCCGATGGCAGGGCGCGGCCGGAGTTGTCCCTTCCGTCCCAGACGGTGTACGGTGCACGGTTCACGGTCAGCGTGCGCACCAGGCGGCCGGAGGCGTCGTAGACGCTGAGGACAAGTGGCGAGAAGCGAGCGGCGAGTGGCGAGAGGCGGATTGTGGTCGTGCCGGTGAAGGGGTTGGGGAAAGCCGAGAACGTTCCTGATTCGAGATTCGAGATCGCGGATTCGGGAGAAGAAATGCCGACGATGGGTGGGTCGGTGCTGAACTTGATGGCGCGGCCGGCGTAAATCGGCGCCGCCGCGCGGTTGCGCATGGTGTCGTAGGTGACGGTGATGCCGATGGACGAGGTCGGGTCCTGGATGCCGATGGTGCTTGACCTTATCCAGTTCGCGGTGGCATACTGGTAGGTGAACTTGTTGTTGCCGTCGCGTGCGGCCAGGGTCGTGTCGTAGATGACGACCTGGAAACGGTCGAGGTTTTCGTTTGAGTACCGGTAGTGGAATGAGTCCCACTGGACGATGAACCGGTGTCCGGCGGTGTCACCTAGGTACCACGCGGCCGAGCCGGTGCCCGGGATAAGGTCATCCCAATTGACCGCGAGCATGGGCGGGCTGCTTGAGCGCGGGAGCCGCGCGTTGGTCCAACTGGCCGAGGTCGTTACCCCGGGCGCAAGCCAGCCGTTGGAGCAGATTGAGACCTGCGTGTATCGCTGGCCGTAGTACTCAAGCGGGCCGAACCCCGCCGGAAGGTCAACCGTCACGGTCTGGTTGTCGCTGAGCGCGAGGCGCGTGCCGACGCCGTTGATTTCCACCCAGTCGTACGTCGGATGCTCGGGGTAGTGGGTATCGACGTCGTCGAAAGCCCAGTACTGCGGCGGAAGTCGGGGACCGTCGGGAATCGGGTCGAGGACGGTCGTAAGCCCGACCTTGATGTCGAATGGGAATGCGTAGACCCGGGCGTGGCAGGCGACTCGCAGGGTGCAGCGGATTTGAGTCTCGGGTACCATGTCGGCCGCAGCGATTGTGAACGGGTCTTGCGCATTGGTGACAACGGAGTCGCTCCTGATGGTTCCGATGTCAGCGAGGGAGTCGGTTACGACAAGCCGCGGGTCGGTTGAGCGGAGCACGCACCGCGTGCTGTCAGCCGGGCCCAGGCCGAGGTTGCGGAGCGTGACGACCAGTTGGGCAGTCTCGAGCGGGTCCAGGCGACCGTTGTGGTTGCCGGCCGTGTCTACCACGGTCTCGCCTACCAGGGTCAGCACCGGGGCAGAGACCATGACCGCGAAGCCCGAGCGCCAGGTGTCGCCATGTGCGTCGTGGCATTTGAGGTCAAGACTGATGACGTGGCGGTCCGGGCAGGCCGGGGCGATGTTCAGCCGGAATCCCTGAGGGCTCGAGCAGGCCGAGTCGCGGCCGGGGATGCTGCCGAGGTCCAGGACCGAGTCGAGCACTCTCGCGAAGGTATCGGCGGTCGTGAGCACGGCTGTCACCGACTGTGCTGCCGAGTCGCCGTAGTTGATGACCCAGACCGGCAGGGTGATGATTTCCCCGGGCCCGGCAAGGCCGTCTCCGTTGCCGGCGGGCGGGCTGTCGATGACCGTGTGCTTGAGGTAGGATATGTGAGCAGCGCCGGTGATGAGTACAAGAGCGTGGCCCTCGTATGGCCGCAGGTTCCGGCCGGTGACAGTGACTGCCATCGGGCCGGGATGGGTCGGCCCGATATCGAGCAGAGCTTGGCCCGATGCGTCGGTCGTGTCCCATGCGTAGACGGTTGAGTCCATCATGCAGCAGACCAGCGCGCCTGAGACCGGCAAGGCCCCGGCCGTGACAGTTACCGGGAATACCTGCGCCCCGGGCTCGACTGTCGGCGGGTGGGTGACGACCGGGGTTCTGGGAGCCGATGTCCAGAGGTTCAGTTCCGGGTCGCCGAGCAGTGCCCACTCAGTGTACCGGTCCAAGTCGTGATAGAGCGAGTCAACCCGCCACCGGCCGCGCAGGGTCGCGTCACCAAGGCGGTACAGACCTTCGTCATAGACCGCCCTGAAGAATCCGCGGTAGCAGGCGCTGCGATACTGCGATATCTCGTTTCCGCCAAGGGTGGTGCCAAAGTAGGCGACCATGCCGCCGAGGTCCTCGGGCGAGCCGTAGCGCAGGCACGCGTTGCCGAGCATCCATTCGCCCGGGGCAAGCGTGATGGTGTAGCACGTTGCCCCGACCACGACTGGCAGCCGGGCCCCGTTGTGCCAGTTGTAAGGGTAGAAGTCAGCGAACGGGTAGTCCCAGGTCCCGCCGGCCGCGCCCCGGTAGGTGATGAACGCGCGGCCGTCGTGCAGCGCGGCAACAACCTGGGGCGAGCTGTCACCGGTCAGGCTGGACAAGCTCTCCGCCCGCACGTACCCGTTGTTCAGCCAATACTGGCGGGCAAGGCGCGAGTCTACCTGATAGTACGGGTCAGGATTGCCCGGGTCGCGGTCGCTGATAACGGTCGTGCCCTTGAGATACCAGAGCGTATCCTGGGCCTCGGGAAAGCGTTCGTAGGCAAGGGTCTTCGCAACCATGGTGCTGCACTCGTGCAGGTTCTCGGCAGGCAGTCTGCCGACCGGCAGTTCCATAACATAATCCCCGGTCATGTCGCCGTAGTAGGTGTCGTCGTAGTAGCTGTAGCCATTGAGCTGGGTCGGGCTGCAGGCGAGCAACACGTATTCGGGTTTGATGGGCCACGAGTTCCATGCGTTCCGAATCCAGGACCTCACCTGGGCAGGCGTCGAGCCGGTCTGAGATAGCGTCACGACCTGGGTAAGCATGCCTTTCTGTGTCTTCCAGTCAGCCAGAGGCTGGACCGCGCCGGAGTACTCGTCCGCCGCGACAATAAGGTAGCGGCAGCCCTGGGTTTGGGCCATGGCGAGAGAGGGCAGCAGCAGGGCCGCCACCAGGACCACACACATGGCGGGCCTCACAGTCGGGCAGGCTCGGACGTTGCTGTGTTTCATCAGGCGCGGTGGGGGCGGGATTCGGCCAGCTTGGCGCGGATTGCGGCGATGAGGTCGCGCGCGTCCTTGTGCTGGAGGCTGAGTTGTTCGTACGGGCAAGGGCCCGTATTCTCGCGGTTGCGGATGTCAACCACGCTGGTGCGGAAGGAGAACGTAATCGCGGCGGAGTGGAGGATGTGCTCGGCCGACAGTGAACCGGTCAGGCCGATGACCTGGTCCACTTTCAGGTAGTCGAAGATCCGCGCCGCGCATGCGCCGACCGCGCGGTCAACCACGGTTGCGCCCTCGAGCCCGCCCGGAAACCACTCGACCAGTTCGAGCAGCGGCCGCACGCCCGCGTCGTAGGAACGATACAACTCGGTGGCGTGACGCATCACAAGCAGGGACAGGCCCTCGTCTTCGAGGACGAACAAGGGGTCGGTTGGAGACCGGCTGCCGGTTGCCATTCAGCGCGCCCGATCTCCGGAACATGTGAGCATAGCCAGATTGTCACCGCCAATCGGCATTAGTCAAGTAAGGTCGGTGTTCCGGCGGCCAGACATAACCCGAATCCCGACATAGGATCGTAGATTCGATGTGAAAGCGGCATTGACGCGAGT
>CAZQZR010000132.1:0-8743 GCA_964597845.1 uncultured bacterium
GAGAACCCGAGGCCGCTGCCGGATGGGCATGTCGCGCCGCCCCGGCACGCTTCGGCGAGAGGCGAGATGCGAGAGGCGAGATGCGAGAGGCGAGGCGTTGACGGTGTCATTAAGGACGACTTTCCCTGCAACGACGACGCGGCGAGCGGATGCAAGCAGCTCGCGCCGAAGCTCGGGGTCAACGGGCCGGGCGACTTCGTCGTGAGCTGGTACGAGTTCCGGGATGGCGATGCCGACGCGTGGTTCCAGCGGTTCGATTCGGCCGGCAACAAGATTGGTGTGAACGAGCGGCTGAACACCGACGTCGGGATGGGCTGGCAGGGCGACCCGTCGAGCGCGATGGGGCAGGACGGCCGGTTCCTGTTCTGCTGGGAGGACCGGCGAGACATCGGCAATTCCGACCTCTTCTGCCAGCGGTTCGACGCCGCGGGCAACCGGCTGGGTGATAACTTCCGGGTGAGCGACTCCGCGGTCGCCGGAGACCAGGACATGTCCGGGGCATGGATTGCACCGAACGGCGTGGCCCTGCTGGCGTGGGACGACCGCAGGTTCGGCCTCACCGGCGACATCTTTGCCCAGTTTCTCAAAGCCGACGGCACGCCGCTGGACACCAACTTCCGGGTGAACGACGACGGGATCAACGTAGCGAACCAGTACGAACCGGAAGTATCCGGCGACAGTTCGGGTCGGTTCGTCGTGGCGTGGATGGACGGCCGGGGGCACAACTCCAGGGATTGGAACGTTTTCTGCCAGCGGTTCAACTCGCAGGGCCAGCGCCTCGGTGCGAATATCCAGGTGACGACCGATGACAGCATCCAGTGGACCCCCGACGTTTCGTGCGGAGCGAACGGCGGGTTCGTTGTGACGTGGGACGACGGCCGAAACGGCAACCAGGACGTCTACGGCCAGCGGTACGACGCGGGCGGCAACCCGCTCGGCCCGAACTTCAAGGTCAATGACGACGGCGGCAGCGCCGACCAGTACGGTTCCGGGGTCGCGGTGAACAGCTACGGTGAATTCCTGGTTGTCTGGACCGACCGCCGGGGCGGCGAAGACGATGTGTATGCAAGGCGCTACTATGCCGACGGCAATCCTTCAGGCCCGAGCTTCAGGCTGAGTGACGTGAGCCTAGGGCGGCAACTGAACCCGACGGTCGAGGCGCGGCCGGGCGGGGGATATTGGACGGCATGGGCGGACGGGCGTACCGGCGACTACGATATCTACTGCCAGCGCCTTGACCGCTACGGCAATAATGTTGGAGCCAACTTCCGCGTCAACGATGACCATGGCAGCGCGCTCCAGCGCTGCTCGTCCATCGCCATGGACGCGCGCGGGGTCATTTGCGTGGCGTGGGAGGACGAGCGGAACGGCGCGACCGACATCTACCGGTGCGCGACCGACGCGGCGGGAAATGTGATGGGCCCGAACCTGCGGCTCAATGACGACGGCCCGGGCGGAGCCGCTCAGTACTACGCGGCCGCGGCCGCGGGCAGCGGCAGGTTCATTGCGGCCTGGGTAGACATGCGGAACGGGTCGCAATCCGCGGACATCTATGCGCAGTACATGGACGGGGGCGGCATGCCGGTCGGGGCCAATTTCCGCGTCAACACCGACGCCTCGGGCGCCGCTCAGTGGTATCCCTATGTCGCAATGGACTCGAGCAACAACGCCGTGGTTCTATGGGAGGACGCCCGCAACAGCCCGCGCCAGATGTACTGCCGCAGATACGACCCGAGCGGTAATCCGCTCGGCCCCGAGTTTGCGGTGCAGGAATCAACCGGCGCCGGCATCTACGGAAGCGTGGCAATGAACCGGAGCGGCCGGTTCGTCGCGGCATGGATGGACTATCGTTCCGGGGAGTCCGATATCTACTGCCAGGCATTCCGGGCCGACGGCTCGCGAATCGGCGGGAACATCAGGGTGAATCTCGACCCACCCGGCATATATCACGGCTACCCGGTCTGCGCGGTTGACGAGCAGGGCCGGTTTGTGGTGGCCTGGGAGGACACGCGGGACAGCACCTACGACGTCTATCTCCAGTGGTTCGATTCAACCGGTACAAGGCTGGCCGGGAATGAGCGGGTGAACGACAATGCCGTTGAGGGCGCCTCTTACTCGCCGAGTTGCGCCTTTGACCGCAGCGGCAGGCTGGCGGTGGAGTTCAATGACGAGCGGGACTATCCGGGCAACCCCCAGATCTACTACCAGCGGTTCCGGCCGGACCGAACCCGGATAGGCCATAACCAGATGGTGAACGACCCGAATCTCTTTCCGAACAACCATCATTGGACCGTGGGCCAGAGCATCGCCGCGAGTGACGACCTGCTGGCGTTTGCCTGGACCGACAACCGCCGGCACCAGGGCTTTGACATCTACGCGAAATTGACCGACTGGAACCTGGTCGGGGTTGCGGAGAAGACGGGGGACCGGGGACAGGGGACGGGGTTTGCGGGCCGGCCCAGCATCGTCGGCCGGCACGGACGACTGAAGCTCGACGGACCGGCACGCGGAGGAACCGTGGCGCTCTACGATGCCTCGGGCAGGCAGGTACGCCACAGCGTCGCGGCCGACCCCGAGGGATTCGATCTACGGGGCATCAGTCCCGGCACGTACTTTCTTGTTGCCGGGCAGGGCGGGGCGGTTGAGTGTCGCAAGGTGGTTGTAGAATGAGAGTCAATTCATGATGTGGAACATGCTTCTGGTGTTGATGCTCGGGGCTCAGCCGACTGCAGGCGCATCGGCGCCGCAGTCTTCCCCACGCGGTGGCGCGATATTGGCGTCGATGGTTTTGCCCGGCACCGGGCAGATGATGCTGGGCAGCGCGAAGCGGGGCGAGGGGCTGCTCTGGCTTGACGGCGGTCTCTGGGCGCTCTGGTCCGGTTTCTCCTGGTATAGTTCGGCCCGCGAGCATGACGCTCGTCTGTTTGCGGGACGTGAGGCGGGAGCCGACCTGGCCCGCAAGGAGACGCGCTACTACAGGGCGCTGGAGCGGTACGATAATGCCGACGAGTACAATGAGGGCGTGCGGGCGGACGCACGTGATATGTACCCGGATGACCCGCAGCGGCAGCACGACTACTACCTGAGCCAGGGCTACTTCGGGGCGCAGGCATGGAACTGGAGTTCGGACTCGTCCCGGTTCGACTACTGGGAGACAAGGAAGTCGGGACGGACCGCAGCGCTCCGGGCGCAGTTCGCCGCCGGCGCGCTGCTGCTCAATCGGCTGGTGAGTGTTGTCGACTGTGCGTTCTTTGCCGGCCGCGGGCGGTCGGAATCGCGTGTCGAGTTTCTCCCCGCGGATACCGAGCCCGGCATCAAGATCTGCTATCGTTTCTGAACGGCGATTCATGAATAGCGAATAGTGAAAGACCGATTCGGGTTTCACAATTCTCTATTCACCATTTTCCGATGAGCGTCGAGCGTAAGGCCGACTTCCTCGTAATCGGCTCGGGCATGGCCGGGCTGTGGTTCTCCCACCGCGTGAGCCGGCAGGGCTCGGTTCTCCTCGTCACCAAAAAAGAAGATTCCGAGTCGAACACGAACTACGCCCAGGGCGGAATCGCCGCGGCAGTATCGTCGGATGACAGCGCCCAGCTCCATTACGAGGACACGCTCCGCACCGGCGCCGGTATCGCACATCCGGAGGTCGTCAAGCTCGTGACCGAAGCCGGGCCCGAACTCGTGCGCGAGCTGTTCAGTCTCGGCGTGCCGTTTGATACCTATGCCGACGGTTCCGGGGCCGAGCACTTCGACCTTGGGCAGGAGGGCGGGCACCGGCGGAGGCGCATCGTTCATGCGCATGACTTCACCGGCTCGGAGATAGAGCATGGGCTGCTCAAAGCGGTAAGGTCGAACCGGAACGTGACGATGCTTGAGGAGCACTTTGCCATCGACCTGGCCATGGACGAGGACGGCCGATGCTGCGGCGCACTCGCGCTCGACAAGTCAACCGGCTGCATCGACCTGGTCCGCGCGCGGGTCTGCCTGCTCGCGACCGGCGGGATGGGACAGGCATGGCTGCATACCACCAACCCAAGGATAGCGACCGGCGATGGCGTCGCGATGGGCTATCGGGCCGGAGCAAGAATCGCCGACATGGAGTTCGTCCAGTTCCACCCGACTTCGCTGTATGGGCACCGGATTGACGGTCGGGCGTTCCTCATCTCCGAGGCGGTCCGGGGCGAAGGCGCAATCCTGCGGACCCGCGACGGGCACGCGTTCATGCCCGGCTACCACCGGGACGCGGACCTTGCGCCGCGCGACGTTGTCGCGCGGGCGATTGCCACCGAGTTGAAACTGCGCGGCGGAGATTACGTATTGCTGGATGCCACGCACCTTGACCCGAAGCGGCTGCGCGCCCGTTTCCCGAACATAAGCGAGACCTGCCTGAGACTTGGCATCGACATCACCCGCCAGCCGATACCGGTCGTGCCGGCCGCGCACTACATCTGCGGCGGAATTGAGACGAACGACCGGGCCGAGACTTCGGTGCCGGGGCTTTTCGCAGCCGGGGAGTGCGCCTGCTCCGGCCTGCACGGTGCGAACCGGCTGGCTTCGAACTCGTTGCTGGAGGCGCTGGTCATGGCGGACCGGGCGGCGGAGAGGGCAGGGGGCGAAGTCAGAGGGCAGAAGTCAGACGTCAGAAGTCAGAAGTCGGAAGTACAAAGTCTGAAGTCCAGGGTCCTGAGTCCAGAGTCCGCGGCAGATGACGCGCATGTTGTCGAGTTGCGACGGCGGCTGCAGGAGCGGATGTGGCAGAGCGCCGGCATCGTCAGAACCGATGCCGGGCTGGCCGAGGCCCGTGGAGAACTAGCGACGCTTGGAGCGGAAGCCGAAGGGCTGGGGTCATCGGTCGCCGACATGGAACTGCGCAACCTGTTGGCCGCGTCGCGCCTCGTCGTCGAATGCGCGCTGCAGAGGCCGGAGTCAAGGGGCCTACACTACAATGAAGACCATCCGAAACCGGACGACCGGTACGAGAAAGATACGGTCATCGGCCGGCACGAGCTCGAATCTCCGTCTGCCTGAGGCGGCCGGACGTCTGCTCGAACGCTTCGGTAGCTACCTGCTGGTTGAGCGGAGCGTCACCCGCGGCTCGGCCGACTGCTACCTGGCTGACCTGAGACAATTCTTCCTTGCCGTACCCAAGGCAGCGGAGCGGCCGGCGGCGACCACCCGGCAGATGCTTCACGACTATGCCCGGCAACTTGGCAGCGCCGGGCTCGCCACCACCACTGTTGCTCGCAAGCTCGTATCAATCCGGTTGTTCTACCGCTTCCTTGCTTCTGAGCAGAAACTCGCGGCCAATCCTGCCGACGATATTGACCTGCCCAAACAACGCCGCAAGCTGCCGGGCGTACTGACCCAGGATGAAGTGACGAAGCTGATTGAGGCGGCGGGAAACGCCCCGGACCGATTCTGGGCACTGCGCAGCCGCGCGATGCTGGAAGTCATGTACGGCAGCGGGCTGCGGGTGTCGGAGTTGCTGTCGCTGGCCACGGCCGATGTGAAGCTGGCAGAAGGATTCCTGCGCGTGATGGGGAAACGGAGCAAGGAGCGGGTGGTTCCCTTGGGTCAGATGGCAGTCAATGCCGCGCGCGAGTACCTGGGTGCGTCCCGTCCGCACTATGCGGGCAAACGGACCAGCCTGTTTCTGTTCCTGAATCATCATGGGAACCGGCTTTCGCGGATGGGGTTCCTGAAGATTCTGCGCACGTGCGTCGGGCTGGCCGGAATCAGCCGCCGCGTCACGCCGCATACTCTGCGGCATTCGTTCGCCACCCACCTGCTCGAAGGCGGGGCCGACCTGCGCGCGGTCCAGGAGATGCTCGGGCACTCAAGTATCGCCACGACCCAGATATACACCCACGTCGACCGGGAGTATTTGAGAGAGACACACCGGACGTTCCATCCCAGAGGATAGCAGAGGAAATCAGGGTTCGGAGGACCAGGGGCTCAATGGACCGGGCGCCGGAACCCAGGGGACTACACCACGGAGACGCCGAAGGTGCCGCGGACGACCTTGCCGATTACGCGGCTGCCCGGGATCGAGCCGAGGATTCGGTCCGTCTGCTTCGGAGCGACAAACAGGACCATGCCCACGCCCATGTTGAACGTGCGGTACATCTCCTCGTCCGGCACGTTGCCGAGGCGCTGAATCGCCCCGAATATGGGCGACGGACGCCAGCCGGATTTCCTGATAACCACCGAGACCTCATGCGGCAGCAGGCGGGCGATATTGCCGTAGAATCCGCCGCCGGTGATGTGGGCGAGCGCATGGATGCGGCTGAGCAGGGGATAGACCGGCTTCAGGTACGAGCGATGCGGCCGCAGCAGCTCATCGCCGAGCGACCGGGCAAGGCCCTTGATTCGCGAACTGACCTTGAGGCCGGCCTTGTCGAAGAGGACCCGGCGCGCGAGTGAGTAGCCGTTGGTGTGAAGTCCGGAGGAAGGAATGCCGATGGCCGCGTCGCCGGGTGAGATTCGCGTAGCGTCGATGACCTTGTTCCGTTCGACCGTGCCGACAATGAAGCCGGCCAGATCGAAGTCACGGGGCCGGTAGATGTCGGGCATCATTGCGGTCTCGCCACCGACGAGCGAACAGCCATTATCGCGGCAGGCCTTGCCCAACCCCTGGACTATCGCCAGCAGGGATTCGGGCTTGAGCCTCGAGTGGGCGATGTAGTCGAGGAAGAAGAGCGGCCGCGCGCCGAGGGTCAGGATGTCATTGACTGAGTGGTTGACGATGTCAATGCCGACAGTGTCGTAGCGGCCGCACAGCCGGGCAACAACCAGCTTGGTGCCGACTCCGTCACAACTGGCCACCAGCACCGGGTCGCGCAGTTTCGGGACCCGGCAGAGCGACCCGAACAGGCCGACTTCGGAGATCACCTGCGGTGAAAAGGTGGAACGGGCGATGCCGGCAATCCGGCGTTTGACTGCGTCCATTGCCGTGATGTCGACGCCCGCGTCGCGATAGAGCATTACCGGAGGCCGGCTTCCGGGCGAATGCGCCCTGCAGGCGGGACGGCGTCACGGATGAAGAAGCGGAACGTGCGCAGCGGGTCGGGCCGAAAGCCCATGCGCCAGTACAGGGTCGCGGAGTCGTTGTTGCTGAACATGCTGGTGAGCGCGACGCCCGCTCCCCGGGATTTCATCCAGCCGAGGATGTGGCTGAGCAGGGCCGAGCCGATGCCGAGGTTGCGCGAGCCCGCAAGCACGCCGACCTCCACGATGTGGAAGCAGCCGCCGTCCTCGTATGCAGCGGAATCAACGATTGCGTAGCCGACCGGGTCACCGGCGTTCTCGACCAGCAGAATCTGCTGTGGGTCGAATCCTCGCTTGCCGGCCACGAAATCGAGGTAGTTGTCGGCGAGCGGCTCGCCCTGGCGGTCGCGGTCATCAAATGTCCGAGCGGACAAGCCCAGCACGACTGAGCTCTCTTCGGGAAGCCGGGCCGGGCGGAGAACGAATCCCGGTGGCAGAGGGCGCAGGGGAATGACGCCCAGGTCATGCCGGAACCCGAGCATCGAGACCGGGTGTTCCTCGAATCCGATCTCGTGCATGACCGGCGGGTGGACCGTGTCGGTGCTGCGGTAGTGGATCGTGATGTTACGGATTTCGTGCTTTGCGGCCAGTTCTGCGGCGGCCTCCAGCAGAGGGTCGGTCAGGAAGTGATAGGTCTCGCGATCACGCCGCCCGCGCTTCAGAATCAGTCCGAGCTGTATCGAATCGGCGCCCTTCCAGCGTGTGGGACGGGCGAATCCGTACCCGGCCATTTCTGAGCCGCATTCCAGCACCAGACCGACGCCGTTCTGAAGCCATGGGGTGGCAAAGAGTTGCTCGGTCTGCTCGACTGACATCGCCGGACGCGACCCAAGTTCTGCGTAGACGCCCGCCACGAGCAACGCCGCTGCCCGGGCGTCGTCCTGGCGTAGGGGTCGGACTTCGGGTTTGATGGTGAGCTTCAGTTGCGGCGCGGCCATGGCTGAGTCAATCTGTGACGGCGTCGGAACAGCCTGGTACCGACAGGGGCGCGACCAGGCACCCAACTGGTACGAGGTCGAACACAGATGAACGTAACATCCCTTCTATACAGGTTGGACTTGGCGGCTCGGCCGTAAGCGACGGGGACACGAATGCAGTCAACGGGACATTCTAGCCGCAGTCGACTCCGCGTCAATCACGAAATCGGGACTCTGAACCGGCAAGGATGGGAATTCGCACGCAGATTCGGCGATGCGGCCGGTCCGACGGCGGAGTTGACCGAAGCGCCTTCCCGGAATATGATTGACTCCTTAAGCTCGACGATCGCGGAGAAGGCTCTGCCTTTTGCAGTTCGGCAGTATTCTGCCATCGGTATTGTGTTGGGACGCGCGGCAAGACTATCATGTTGAGACTTTTGATTAGAGGAGGACTGTTCTGATGCGGACAACTTACACTTCTGAGTCGGTGACCGAAGGCCATCCGGACAAAGTCTGCGACCGGATTTCGGATGCGGTGCTGGACGAGGTGCTGCGCCAGGACCCACACGGCCGGGTCGCGTGCGAATCGTTTGTCACGGTCGGCATGGTGCTGGTCGGCGGCGAGATTACGACCCATGCGTGGGTCGACCTGCCAAAGCTGGTGCGGGGCGTGCTGCGGGACATCGGGTACGTTACCGCCGAAAGCGGGCTCTCGTGCGATAGTTGCGCGGTGCTGAACGCCATCGGCAAGCAGTCGCCCGACATCAAGCAGGGCGTCG
>CAZQZR010000133.1:0-8742 GCA_964597845.1 uncultured bacterium
CGTAGACTCGAACCGAGACTCTAACGGAGAATCGAACGGAGGCTCTGACGGATACTCTAAGAGATACTCTAACCGATACTCTAAGAGAGACTCTGACCTGAACTCAATCCGAGACTCTGACAGAGACTCTATCCGACACTCTATCCTAGAATCTATCATAGCCCGTTTTTCCCCCGTCTCGCGACCTCCGACCCCCGCACCCGCGCCAAGCCGGTCAGTCCCACCAATCGGAAATCGACACTGCGCCCGCTTGACCGCTGTCCTTTGCTTGACTTTAGCCCGTTTTCCGGTTATACCATCCGTCGTGCTCGACCAAGCCTCGGCCTGTCCTGTTCGGCAATTCGGGGTCGGCGTGCAAACCCGACGCGGAGCCGTCATGGTGGCGAAGAGGAAGAGGGCCATATGCCATTGAAACCCAGAGGTTCTGCGGCTAAGCCGCAGGTTCCCGGCGCGCCGCAGTTCTCGGAGGGCCTCGCCGCGACGAGGGTGCGGGGTTTGTGGGGCTATGTCAACGAATCAGGCCGACTGGCGATAGGCGCGTCCTTTGACGCTGCCGGGCCGTTTTGCAGGGGCCTCGCGGTTGTCGTTCGCATGGGCGTGCGGTACTACATCGACAAGACCGGCCGTATCCTATGCCAGGTGCCGTCTGGGCAGCAGGCACCAACCCCGTCCGTGGCACCCCCCAAGCTGACGCGGTCCGCGGTCCCAAGGAAGAAACGTCGACACCGTGTAGTTAAGTCACGGGGCCCCGGACCCGCGCGCGTGAACTGGGATCGTCTTGGTGGGACATGGCCCGTCAAGCCGTGAGCATGGCACGGACTGGACCAGCGCCGGGGCCCGCCTCGCACACACGCCTTGCGCGCGTGCGTGACTGGGTTCAGCGCGGCCTTGACGCACCGGGAGTCTGATAGCATGTACGATTACCTGAGATTGACAGATTGGCCATTCAGAACCGTGCCGGACGAAAAGTTCTGCACGTTCTTAGCTGACCGGCAGTGGCTTCGTGACGACGTTGACTCACTCTTGAAGGGGATGACTCTCAGGCGGCAGTCCTCGATGCACCTTCTGTGGGCATGGTATGGAGCCGGAAAGACGCACACGCTCAGGTACTTGGAGCACAAGTGTCGAACTGAGTACCCACACATCACCCCCGTCTACGTGGAGATGCCGCGGACGTTAGGCGGATTTGGGGACGTGTACCGCGCACTCTTGTCGAGGATGAACCTAGGCCAGATCTGCGATGGCTTCCTTGAGAGATTCTCCGGTGCGGGCACGGCCTCGTTCTGTGGGCAGCTGATGCTAGACTGCCCGGACCTTCTCACGGCCATGAAGAGCATAGCCTACGGGCGCGAGTCGGAAGCCCTGCTTGCTACGCAGTGGTTGCGGAACGAGTGTGAGGACAAGAAAGCTCTCAAGGGCCTCGGTATTGCGGCCCCGCTGAAAACGGCAGACAAGACGGTAAAAGTGCTTTCTTGGCTGCTCGACTTCATCCGGCAGGCCGACCCGCTCGGACTGGACGTGCAGCGGAAACGTACGTTCCTTTTCATGCTCGACGAGTTCCAGACCGTGGGCAAATGTCGCCCCACAGTGAGGGATGAAATCAACTCAGCCTTGCTGCTGCTATTCAACTCGAACCCGGAAGGACTGGCCGTGGTGATATCCTACGCAGGGCAGCCGGAGCAAAAGGGATATCCCGAGTGGCTTTCACCCGACCTCAAGGATAGGATGGGGATAAGCAGGGTGTTGTCCCTTCCTCCTTTGCGGGAGGACGAGGCAAGAGTGTTCATCGCAGACGTCATAGCCCACTTTCGGTCGCCAGACGGCCCTGAGTGTGGAAGGTACTTCCCGTTTACGCAGGAGGCTGTAAACGTTGTCCTGACGAAAATGAAGCACAAGCAGGCAGACTTCAAGCCTCGAAGCCTGATGCAGTTCTTTGAGGCCGTGCTTCTGGAAGTCGCGCCCGCAATACAGCGCGGCGAGGCGCAGTCAATCACACCGAGCCACGTTGAGGCCGTGCTGAAGGACCGCGTCTTTGACACCGGCCTAGAGTAGCGATGCTGAGCGAGACTGTCGGCCAGCGGTGCGTGATGGACTTCATACGTCGTGTCGGCGAGGCCGACGGGCTTCTGTGGGCCAGCGACGTGAAGAACCTCGCGGACGAGACCGGCGTCGACGCGTCTCACATCGAGAAACTCCTGGAGCACGGAGTTCTGCACACTACTGGTGGGCGGCACTACCTTTCCAAGCGAGGTCGCGCCGTCGCCCTTATGGTCCAGGCCGTCAACGGCGAGGTGGATTTCGGCGCAGTGCCAGTACACCTCGCGGAGTTGTACCCATCCGCTCGACCTTACGAACTCATAGAAGGTCAAGTCACACAGCACTTCATTGACATGCTGCGTGACCGCAGCGGATTCACGCGGATGTGCATATGCTCGCCTTGGATAAGACTGGACCGTGACGCACGCGAGAGCATAAGGTCGGCGGTGAAGAAAGCGTGGGGCTTGTGCGGTCCCGTGCGCGTGCATGTCGTGACCCTGCCGCTGAGCGACTACCGTGACGCAGGCGCTACATCTGTGATGCGCTTTCTCTTTGACCTCGGAGCTGAGATCGCCGTTCGACCGCGGCTCCACGCCAAGCTCTACATATCTGAGCCAGGCCCCAATGGAGGTTTCAACTACGCCATCTTTGGGTCTGAGAACCTGACGGGCCGGAACAATGTCGAGCTCGCAATCAGGATAGATAACGATAGTTACCTCGTTCGGAGGCTGACCGGTTTCTTTGACACGGTCTTCGCTGAGGGAAGACAACTGAAAGAGGAGGATCTGTGAGTACTGATGCCGCATCGATCAAGGCATGGTTCGGCCTGCAAAGACCCAACTACATCCTGGACCCGATTAAGGATGTCGGGTGGTACGCACCACGCTCCGGCATAGACATTCCCAGCATGGTGGAGGAGCTCAGGATTAGCCTGGTGACGGAACGCCCACCGAAGAAGCTGTTCTGGGGGCTCTACGGAGGCGGCAAGACGCACACCCTCATGGCCGTGACCCACGAACTCGAATCGATCATGGCAATCCGCCCTGTCTATGTGGAGTGCCCTAATGTGACCAAGAAGTCCACCTTCCTTGAGCTTTACCACGACGGCGTCCTGGCCGCGTTGGGGCAGACGCTAGTGCTCTCACTGTTTGAAAGAACCGTGGACCAGTGCTTCACGGAAGCCGCTCGGGCAAAGGGCCCTCGCGACCGCGAGGCCCTACTAGAGAAACTCAACTCTGCCCTCGGCGACGAGGAGCTGGCCCGGGCTGTTGCGTCGCTCCTGCAGCCAGCAGACAACCGCCGCCTCCATTTCTGGCGGTACATTTCGGGCGTTTCAGTGCCCAGCCGGGAGTTGGTGGAACTAGGTGTGACCGAGGACTTGACCCAGGCCGAACCGTCTAAGCTCGCGCAGATGATAGTAGTCATCGGCCGAGTCGCTCGCAGTGTCGAAGGCAAGACCCTGACTCTGATTCTCGACGAACTCGACCGGCTGCGCTGGGTCGGTGAGGAAGCCGCGTCCACGTTCGAGAATGCGTTTCGCAAGTTGCTTGACCCTAACCAGAAGGACATAGGCGTCCTCATGGGCTGCTCTGCCTCAGCGATAAAGGAACTCCCACTTGTCTTTGGCCAAGGCGACAAGGAACGAGGTCCCGTGCTGAGCCGAATGAACTCGACGGACCTCATCCCAGTCAACCCCTTGGACCCCGCCGACATCAAGCAGTTCATAGCCAAGTTGGTCGGGTTTGTTCGTGACCCAGCCGCTGACGCCGAGGCAGCTCTGAGACGAGCACAGGACGCGACGAAGGAACACCTTTCAGGGACGTACTTCCCGTTTAGCGACGAGGCCATCGACGCCCTTGAAAGCTCCCTGCGGCAGAGCATGACCCCCCGCGAACTCACACTGAGGATGACCCACGCAGTGGGCCGAGCATTCCTGAACCAAGCGCTGTTTGTGGGCAGAGACAGCATAGCGGCTTGACGACATGGAAATCCCACGCATTGCATTCAGGGTTGGCCACGGCTACACGTTCGACTTGGAACTCCGCGGCCCCCAGTTCGAGACGCACAACCTACTCGTTGGTGCTTTGCCGAAGGGACAAGAGACACGCGCGGTGTTCTTGGGGAGGCCAGCCGAGCATGGGCACGGTCTGCCCCAGAAGCTAGTGTGGCTGGACACAGAAGGGGCACATGCGGTCTACGTAATGGGGAAGCGCAGGTCCGGCAAGACCTACACGCTGGGTGTCCTGGCCGAGGGGCTGGCGTCGACCGGGTGGATAAGACGCGGGGCCTTGGGGCAGGGAATACTGGTATTGGACACAATGAACGTATTCGCCACGTCACACCACATGGTGTCCGATGTTTTCGCAGACGACAGCCCAGAAGTAACCGAACTGCGCCGCTGGCGACTCGACCCAGAGCGCATCAACATGCGCTACTTCTATCCTAGGGGCAGTCCCCGCCCCCCAGAAGGCGTGTCGGCTGAAATCACAATTAGGCCGAGTGACTTGGACGCTGAAGATTGGGCCAGGCTTTTCGGTGCGGATACCTACTCCGACCCACAGGGCCAATTGATAGCGGAGGTGTACGACAAAGTTGCTGTTGATGGATACACAGCTGATACGGGCATCGCAGTCGCCGCAAAGGAGGGGTACGAGATAGCCGACCTTCTTGGGTGTCTTGATTCATGCCCGGCACTGCAGAGGTTCGAGCAACGGACCATTGAGGCCGTACGCCGACGTCTCACAGCTGTTGAGCGATGTGGCATCTTCGCGGCGGAAGGCGTAACGCTGCAAGACCTCATCGCGGTAGGTCAAATCTCAGTCGTGCTGCTTCGAGACGCGGATTCGGACATCAGGTCCCTCCTCGTGGCCGTATTGGTGAAACGGGTGATGGATCTACGCAGCGAGTCTGACCGCTATGAGCGTCTTGCGGCGGTGTGCTCCAAACAACTCGAGGCCTTGGGCGAAGGAAGTCCCCGCCACACGGAGATTGAGAACAAGCGAACTGAGTATATCGGCCTTGCAGCCAGAGGCCTTCCTCGTGCCTGGATTATCATCGACGAAGCCCATAACTACATACCCGCCAAAGAAACGTTGGTGTCGAGTCGTCCGTTACGGAAGCTGGTTAACGAAGGGCGGAATCTGGGTCTGTCAATCGTCGTCGCGACTCAGAACCCAGCTGCGCTTGACCACTCGATTCGGCGAAATGCCGACGTGCTAATAATCCACTCTATGAGCATGCGGGACGACATCGCGGTGGCGGAGGGTATGGTCAATACGTTCCTGCCCGATAGCTTGGTCTGTGACGACGCGACCGTGAGCACAAGAGCGTTTGAGCAACTCGTTCGGAACCTCCCGCTCGGTTACGCTGTCGTTTCGAATGACCGCTTCAACAGGGTTTTCGCCATGCAGGTACGGCCGCGACTCAGCATCCACGGGGGCGTTGAGTACTAGTGAAGCCACGGTTCGTCATAAAGACACACAAGCGGATTGACCGGTTTGGCTACTTCTCGCTCCTGGTCACTAGGTGCCTCCCCGACGCCTACCCGACTGACAGCAGCGCCGTTGCCGGACGACTCACAAAGCTACTCGAAGGTACGAAGGATGGCATCAAGGTCGCCGCCAAGTTCGCTGTCTTCATGGCTCAGCGGTTCGGATTCCTCTCGGTGGACATGAGAAAGCCCTGGCGCGGAGACGTGCTCGCGGGGACCCAGAGTTACCTGAACCGACAAGGTTCGACTGATCCGTCTGCCTACTTCGACCTAACACGAATCGAGAAGTTGCTGTACTGCAAATACCTGCTCGAGGCTGACGGGGCAGTCGTCCTGGACATCGCCGAAAAGATAGGGCGTGACGGCGAAGTGCGGCTGACAGAGATGCGCGCGACCATAGACGAGACCTTCAGAAGCATAGTCGAGAGGTACAAGGACCTGGAGCCAATGCTGCACGAGCGTTTCCGACTTCAGGAGCTCCTTCGGCGGATGCAGGTCGGGCAATACGACCAAGGCGAGGTCGACCACAAGATAATTCCGCACATGGGGTTCTTGGAAGACCTCGGGCTTTTGTGCAGGGAAGCTGTGGCCGACTCAGACGAGGTGACTTGGAAAGGAACCCGAGTCAACGAGGTGGGCGCACACCAAGTCATATTGCGCGAGATCCCCAACATTGAGGCCCTGGAACGCATCATCGAAGAAGGACGTTCGATGGTCTCGAGCGCGACGGTGCTCGGGTTGCGGTTTCGCGAGTACGACCGGGACCGCGACAGCACGACCCTCGAAGACGTTGTACTGGACTGCTACCAGAGAATGCGGGACAGCACTACGGGCATGGTCCAGATGGAGGCGCTCTGCGACTTGGCGGAGGCCATCATGATAGTCGAGAACGCCATCGCTGTCGCCGGACAGGATGTTGAACGCACACTTCTGGCGTACCAGAAGAACCATCCCTATACCCTCAGCTTCCAAGTCGGCTTTGGCGGCAAGGATACATTGGTCGTAATTCGCGAGATTAAGCAGAAGGTGTAGGCCGAACACGCGCTGCTTTGAGCAGTACTTCACGCAGGCCGGGATTGCCGAGCTATGCGTCCGACTGCTTCCTAACATCAGGCCACGGTACGTTATAGACCCAGCTGCCGGCAAGTGCGCCTTTCTCGACGCCGCGCGTGGGCGCTGGCAGGACAGCACACTGTTCGGCATTGACATCGACGAGGGCGTTCTACCCCGGGCATCGTCACAGCGCGTCCTCTTAGTAGGAGATAGCCTGCTCCGAGACACATACGAGGCATCGGAGCTTCGGTGGATCCGCGCGGCAGGTTGGTTCGACCTTGTGGCAGGCAATCCGCCGTTCAGCGGAAAGACAGACAAGGTGCACGACGTGGACGTGCTTCGTGACTACGAACTCGCGCTGCTGCCAGATGGATCTCTGCGACAGGGCGTGGCTAAGGAAGAGCTTTTCCTCGAAAGGTTCGTGCGACTCGCCAAACCCGGTGGGTGGATAGTAGTCGTTCTGCCAAGGGGACTACTCTGTAACCCCAGAAGCCGGCATGTAAGGGAGTATGTTGTACGCACGTGCAGGATAGCCAAGGTGCTTGACCTGCCCGCTGGCGTCTTCGATGGGACGCGGGCAAGCGCATCTGTGCTGTTTTGTCAGAAGCGGACCGAGGCCAACGCCACGCCACCTCCCAACGAAACGACCTCGCTACTTGAGGCAAGACGGAACGGCGACAGGTACTACGCCCGTACGGTAGCGAGGGCTGAAACGGGGATGCTGGTGCGGCGCATGGACTCCGGCTACCATTCCGCAGACGCGGCAAACCTGAGGGCAGGACTGCTTCGATTGCCGGGCGCCAGATGCTTGGGTGACGTCACGAACGACATCGTGCAGGGCTACACAAAGTACGGGAGGCGGAGGAGGTTCGTTCAGAAAGGCGGAGTCAGGTACCTTGAGTCACGCGTCATCAGTCCTGTGGGTATTCTGGAGAATCCGCGCCGGTACGTGAGCCCAAGAGGGCGTATGGTTCGCGCGTCAGCGTTCGTCCAGCCCGCGGACCTGCTCGTTGTGCGAGTGGGGAGTGCCTGTCTGGGGCGCGCAACCATCGTGCGCCCAAGAGACAGGGGGAGCGCTATCAACGACTGCATCTGGCGCTTGAGGGTAGACGCCCCCGCCGGCTTCATTGCGCTGTTCCTTTCGAGTAAGACGGGACGCTCACTGGTGAACGCAGCGGCGCAACAAAGCGGGGGCGCCACGACCTTGTCACGAGAGTTCCTCCTCGAAATGCCCGTGCCCTACGTCGCGTCTCCCATGGCTGTGGCGTATGCCGAAGAGTACGAGCGGAACGTGCTTGGAGCCGGTAACACCGACAAACGTGCTCGGCTCAACGAACTCACTCTTCGGCTCGACCGTCAGATAGCACGAGACCTGCGGCGACAGCAACCGCCGTGCGAGGCTCGCGGAGTCGAGGCTGCGGGACTTTGCCAGTAACCGGATTGAGTGCGGCGCGGATACTCCTGCGCGATCTCGGCTGGTTCTACGACGACCCGCACGAACAGCCTCGGTGAACCGCCGCCCGGCCTTTCCTATAATCTCGCCAACGGAATCCCAAACCCCGGCCTTGACGTCGCACGGTCGCGATTGTAGGCTAATGCATGGATGACTCCGTCCCGATGCAGGAAACAGAGGTTCTAGAGACGTTCCGCCTCCTCGGACTTGCGGATGAGGAAGCCCGCGTACGCCTGAGGCAGCTGGCGACACAGCCCAAGACGGCACCCCAAGATACGTATACAGCTGGTAGCACGTCTGCGGTGTTACCCTCCGAGGACTAGAACAGTGCCCAATTGGAACGACGTGTTGGCGGATATCCAGGCAACAGGGAGCGCCTTCGATGTCGTCCGTCGTAAGTACCTGAAACTACTAAGCACAGTCACTGACCGGAATGTCATTATCTACTACAGTGGCTGGCTACAGAAACCGGGCGTAGCCGGCACCGACATAAACGACGGCGACAAAGTCGGTTTCATGACGACGATCAACGGACTCGACCGCACGAAGGGTCTGGACTTGGTGCTTCACACGCCGGGCGGTGAAATGGCGGCGACCGAGTCCATCGTGGACTACCTTAGGAAGATGTTCGGCACCGATATAAGGGCGGTAGTGCACTACTGTCCGGTTATAAGTCGAATAGTTTCAGTTGGTTAGGAAAGACGCCGTT
>CAZQZR010000134.1:0-8721 GCA_964597845.1 uncultured bacterium
ACCATGAAATCGCCACCTCGTTGCGGGCCGCGGAGGTTCTCCGACAGACTCCTAGCAGTCTGCTCATGAACTGATGCGTCCTTCGCGACCGGAAGAACTTGATCCTTCGTCGCAGGGGCTGGGCGAGCAGGGCCGTTACTGCCCTCCGATCGATGAAACTCGCGTCCAGAAGGACTTCGGTCGCGCCCGCCGACACCATGACTTCGGCAACGTACTGCACAGACGTGGGGTCACGGAACCACTTCACCAGTTTCCCACTGCGGTTGAAGCCCTGCACGCCGAACATCCACTCAAGGGCCGGCAGCAGGATGCGCGCGGTTTGACTGGGCGCCACAGAGTCCTTGCGCAAGAGGTCTGCCGGTCGCATCCGACACCCATCCTGACCTGTGGGGCCGGATTTGGGATTCTTCACAAGCGAAATCGTATCCGCCCGGGCCTCGATGTCAAGGCGGCGGCGGGGTGTTGCTCAGGAGTTCGTCACAGCGGCCGGGCGTGCGAAATGCACGGCCCGTCACAGAGGTGTCTCGTCCAGTCCCCGATGTCCTCATCTGCCGGTGCGCGCACGCCGCCACTGGTAGATAGAGTCGAGGTAGTCGGCGCGCTCGACAACCTTCTTGTTTGCCCATTCGACAGCACGGTCTACGCACTCCGGGATACCGGCCATGTCGGAGTATTCGAACATGCTCATGAATGCGTAGTCCAGCGGGTAATCAGCCTGCATCCGTGTGGCCCCGCGCCCTGACTGCTGTACAACGGCCGTAACGAACCTATTGCGCGCGCAAATCGAGAGCTCCGCAATGTGCCCGGACGGCGTCGTGTTCTCACACACAACGAAGCGACAGAGGCTCCCCAGCATATTCACTTTCTCTTCCAGGCATTGCAGCCTTACGTCAGACAGGTCTTTCAGGACAATACCTTCGTAGTTGAGCTTACCCAGGTGGCTCTGTATGCAGCGGAGTCGACCGAACTCCGTTGTATCCTGTCCAAGCACGAGGACGAACTTCTTCTTGAATAGGGGTACGTGTGCAATCATCTGTGAGAGACTACCGAATAGCGGCAGGACGGCAGCAGCCAGCATCTCCGCGTTGCTCAGTACGTCCCAGCCGAGGACTGGCTCCGGGAGATTGGGGACCAAGAGGACCTTGTGATCTTCGATTTCGACATCCGCAAAGCGCAAGGTAAGGTACAGTGCGCGCAGGTTACGTGTTTCCCCGGTCGGGAACCGCGTGCGCATAACGGTGTAGGTGTACGCCTTGCCAAACGAGTGTAGCAACTCCGCGGGGATGCAAGTGATAGAGGCTCCGGTGTCTACTATCGCCGATACCGAGATGACTTTCCCGGTTGATGGCTCGATGACATCCATAGCTACGTGCGGGCGCTGAAGGATGCTAGTAGTCCGCTTCATGGTCGCCTCCTTTGCCGTAGGACCCGTCGTGACAAACCAACTGCCGTTCGTGCGGGTCGGCGGAGAGCCAGCCGAGTTCGCGCGGGACTATCTCCGCCGCGCCTACATATAGTATGCGTATCGAGGATTAGGTATTTGATTGTCCGGGACTTCCTTCAGAACGTCGCCTACGAGGCGCGAGAACCTGAGCGTTATCGGCATGAGTCCAGAGTAGTTGGCGGAATTCCAGTTGACCTTGGAGAGAATCATCAGTTCCTTCAGGACGCCGCTTCGAGGAGTATCTCCGATATGGTCCGCAACCAAGAGAGGCGAGGGTACGTGTCCGTGAGGGAAGCGCGCCAAAGACAAGAGGTAGCCGCTCGTGTAGAGGTATGACAATGCACCCACAGAGAACGCCGTTCCGCGAAGAGGCGGATACTCGGCTCTACGGACTAGCCGCACTTCGCTTGTGGGGCGCACGGCCACTAAGTCCACTTGGGCCACGCCTTTCAACGCAGAGAGGAACCCATTTCGTTCCTCCTGCTCGAAGCGCGACGATTTGTGGACTACGACCCGGTTCGGCAGTCGTTTGCGCTCGGTCTGGTATCGACGGAGCACCATCGTAACCAGTCCTCTGGCCATTGCCTCAGTGAGGTGTGGTGAGCGGCCCTTTTCCTTTTCGTCCCAGTCGAACTTGTGGCCGCGAAGGATCAAGCCCTCTCCGTTCTCGTCGAAAGCTTGGACAACGCTGGCGCGCAGAGACGACATGTCGCCGCGAGGACGAAAGAAGCTGACTCCGACGTAGCAGCTGTCCGATGGAAGTCCTTCCGGAGCCCAAGGTAGTCCGCCGCCTTTGAAGTACAGGGCGGTGAAGAGATTCCAGGCCCTTCGTGCAGGCTGTTCAGTCTCGCCCGATGCCGGGCCTGGGTTGGTGGTGCGTTCACGAAGCAGCTGCGTCGTGGGGGCGAGTCGCATGACCTTGGCCTTGAGGGCATCTCGTAGGTCCCTGTGTACCATACGACGGTCGCGTTCGACATAGTCTACGGACCTGCATCTCTTCTCCAGTTCTTTGGGCAGCGCGATGATGATGCAGTCAGGTGGGGAGTCACGCTCCGCGACCAACCTGGCCTTGTTCTCGAGCAGGTCCAGGCAGGCCTCAAATCTCGGCCTACGACTGCGGATACTCGAGATGTCCGACACCTCGTGTAGCGTGAGCTTCTCATCCATCGTGGAGTCGGTGACGAGTTCGAACCTGAACCCATGCTCCTTGTCGTTTCCGGGGAAGGGGTCTTCGTTGTCTACGCCTGGTACACCACTGCAGCATGACCGTAGGAATTGGATTGCCTTCTCAGTGGTCTCACCCGTGCCGATTACACCGATAGTCATCTGAGGCTTGTGCCGCGTTGTATGAAGAGTGTGCGGGCCATACAGAGGGATGCCGACTCGCGGGTCCTCGTGAAGGTTGTCGCCTCCGAACTTGAGCAGGGGTTCAGGCAACCACTCGCAGGAGGTCGTTGGCGAGGTCAGCTTAAGGACACGCGAGTTAGTCAACGTCGTATTTTCTGAACTCGTCTTCAGTCTCGTCCGCCTCGCGCTCTTCCCGAGACACGGCTTCAGTGAAGTCGGCCAGACTGAACAAATCCTCTTCATACTGGCGGTCGGACACGGCTCTCTCCGCGCCGGGAATTGCGGGATGGGAACACTTGAAAGTCAACAGCTTTGTACCAATCACCACCGCCTGTCCGTCGAACCTGAGCAGCACGCGCGGACGCGAGCCCGAAAGGTAGCTTCGCCAGAGATTGACCTCATCCAGGTATGGGCCGTTGTACATGCGGGCCTTCAAGCGAGTTACTCTCCGGCCTATCTCGTCCGGAGGAAGTGGTTCGACGCCGTCGTGCGTCAAATGGCGTTCGGGTCTGATTGAGAGACCCCACTGGTCTCTGCCCAGTCTGTGGAAGCGCAGACTGGCTGCAACGTGCAGCCAGAATCGCTTCGGCATACCTGTCAGTCTGGTGGTCGGCTGCCAGACGACTTTGCGCGTAGCTCGCAGGCCGGCGGTTGAGGCGTACTCTTCCTCTCGAGCCTGCCCGAGCTCTTTCGGAACGAAGTAGTACCTATCGTGACGCTGATCGTGACCAAGGCCTAGCGCACGGCAGTAGCCGTCGAGAGCCCAGTTCATGAGGGCAACATACCGGCGACTATGGTCCTCCGACTCCAGCATGGCGGAAACCGGGATGCGCGTGACCAGCGTGGGATCCACGACCGGGGCGAAGATGCCTTTGGTGGCGGCTAGGTCCGTGAAGCTCATGATGCTGCCATCCCGCAAGATGTATGGTGTCAGCAAGGCCGGAGCTGGGCTCGCCTGAGATTGCAGCACGGCATTCACCTCTCCAGCCGTGTGCTCGCACGGAGCAGAGTAGACGAAGGACGGGATGTACTCCACGGGAAGGAGGGTGCTGAGCATCTCATGATGCTCCGCCTTCGATTGTTCGACGGGCGGTTGTCCCGAGACGCGTTCCCTCACACGGGTCTCGTGATCTGACTTCATCTGACGCAGAACCTTCGCCGTGAAGGTGAGCTTGTCGTCATCGACCTTCTTGTGGCAGTTACAGCATAGAAGGACGAGGTTCTCCGCCTTGTTCCTCTCGGCGGGGTCGAGGTCATCACCCCCGCGAGGCCCGCCCCTGCTGCGAGCGACAATGTGGGCCATTTCGCCGATGTAGCTTTCGCCGCTGCTGTTGTGAATTACAAGAGCAGTCATACACTTAGGGAACGCGCAGACGCCACCAGAAGCGAGGTACAGTTTCCTTTCTTCCGTGCCTGGGATACCGCTAGCAGTCATCGCTGAAACCGGGAGCAGAGAAGGGGCCGCTCGTGAGGTAAGCCACTTCTTGCTACGAATTGAATAGGAGCGACGTTTGACATCAGGCGAATCGGTCCAGTTCGGACGCGAATGTAGGGGATGCGGAGCGAGACGGCCGATGGCTCACGGTTCACGGTTTCCGGGGCGGTGAGGCTTCATCGGTCGCCGGATTCGATGATACGAATCTCGTCTTCGGACAGGCCGTAGAGTTCGTACACGAGCGAGTCTATCTTGGACTGTGTCGAGGCGACTTTGCGGAGGAGGGACCTGGCTTCGGAGACAACTTCCTTTTCCTTGGCCTGATAGGTGGCAAGATCGCGCGCGACGGGAATCTCTTTGATTTCGGGCCATGTCTTGCCTTTGAACTTGGGCAGGACCTTCTGCAGGTACTTGAGAATTTCCTTCGGAGCAATGATGTTCGCCGTCTTGCGGCCCTTGCCGGTCAGGCTCATGGCGCGCATGTTCTCGTCACTCCGTCCGGTGAAGAGGTCGGCAGCGTCGACAATCTCGCCGACGCCTGACAGGACGAAGTCGGTAGCCGGTTCCGGCTTCACCACGACCTTGGGATGGTTCCGCAACCGGCGCAGGGCCGAGTCCGGCAGGCTGAGCGTGACGGCTTCGACTTCGGCCTCGGGCAGCTCATCCGGCCCGGACAGCCGCGTCAGCCGTGCGCCGAAGAACCGGTTGAGCTTGGCCAATGCCTGCTTAGTCTCAAGCATCTCGTCCACGAACTTCACCAGCTTGTCATGCTGCGCGGCCTCGTGCTTGTCCTCGAAGTTGATGCGGTGGACGGGAATCCGCTGGAGGCGGATTTGACGGGACACGCCCTCGCCGCGGCCCTTGTGCCCGGTCCAGTAGTTCAGGAGTCTGGAGTTGAGGACCGCGAGGACGTACTTCAGACTCTCGCGTGTCCCTTCTTTCCTGACATACAGGTTGATGTCGGAGTTCTCGTAGAAGCCGCCAGTTTGGATGGCATATACGTTCTGCTTCCCCCAGCGTGACGTGACAATCTTCTCGGCATCATAGATGGAACGGCTGTGCGGGCGATGCAGACGCCACCACGGATAGGCCTCACCGTAGCGGACGAGCCGAGCGGCAAGCACCTCACGATACTTGCTGAGATGAGCGAGAATCGCCGGGTGGTCGCTGGGTTTGAACTCATCGTCCACATAGAGCAGGTACGACCTCTCTGCCGGTTCGTTTACTAGATAGGCGTCGATGTCGGAGTTCTTGTACGTCGGCTTGACAATCCGGGCTTCTTTGTCGTCGTCCTTGAGTCGCCCGGCGGTCTCGGCATCCACCACGAATATCCCATCACCGGTCGAGATTCCCCGACTGCGTGATGGTGGTATCAACTCGGCGTACTTCTCGGATAGGTAGTCGGCGTTCGAGAATATGCCGCAGTCTAGTTCACACAGGTCGGTGATATGGGCGGCGCGCTTCTCTATGCTCTTCAGAAGAGTGCCCTCGCCGGACGTGTAGAACAAATCCCATGGCCCTCCATCGAGCTTGCCCTGCGTTTCCGGGCTCTGGTACATGTCAACGTACTCGTCCGAGTGTTTCGTCTTGGCCATCAGGCCGGAGATGTGGTCAATGGCGCGGGCGAGGGGCGGGCGTTTGTCGCCGGGTTTGGCCGGGGGCACGGCTTTGACTTTGACAATCTTGATTCGATGCTTCTGTTTGCGCTCGATGTTTGCCGGGTTGGGCATGCCGTCGAGGTGCCCTGCGTTTGGGGACATGCTGGGGCATTTCTCAAGCACGAAGACCATGTTGTGCTGACCCGGAGCGCCTTCGAAGATGCGGGTCTCGCCGAAGTCGATGATTTCGAGTATCAGTGCATTTTCGAGGATGAACTCGCGCAGGTGGGTTGCGCCGTCCGCGGCCGGCCAGTAGGAGGTCGTGATGAAGCCCAGCTTGCCACCCTCGCGCAGCTTGACCAGGCCGAGGATGATGAACCAGTAGAGATAGTCCATCTTGCCCTGATAGTGACGGTTCCAGTAGGGCAGGGCCTCGCGAGTGGAGCGGAAAAGTTCCTTGTGGCCCTTCTCGCCGACGTAGGGCGGGTTGGAGCAGACGTAGTCGTAGTCGAAGTGACTGGTCAGGAGTTCGCGCACCGGGCCTTTCGGGTCGTGGCGGATGAGTTCACGGTTAGCGTCGCGGACGAAATGGTTGTTGTTCGGGTTGAAGAGCGGGCCGGCCCCAATCAGGGCTAGTGAGTCGCCGGGCGCGGTCATCAGTTTGACGGCGTGCAGGTCTCGCGGCACGCCGGCGGAAGCGTCCACGATGGCCCGGACCAGCGGAGTAAGCTGTATCAGCATGTTCACTTCGGTGATGTAGTTGGCAAACTGGCTGATTTCACAGCCCCACAGGCCGTTCATCATGGCGTAGAGCAGTTCCAGCATCTCGTTGACGTCGGTCTTGCTGTAGCGAGTCAGAGTGCGCATGCGAAAGGCGGCCTCGACCAGGAACCCGCCGGAACCGGTCGCGAGGTCTAGGACCAGCTTGGGCGTGCGACCGCCCTCCTCGAAGCGGAAGAAGGCGTCTTCGCTCGTGTACCCGACGCGGTCCCAGATGAACCGGATCATTTCGCGCGGGGTGTAGTATTGACCCTTGTTCTTGCGGTCAACCCGCTCCACGAACTGTTCGTACACCGTGCCGAGCACGTCAGTATCGAGCAGGCCGAGGTTGAACCGGGCCAATTCGTAGAGGACGTTTTCGATGGTCTCTTCGGAAGGCGGGTCGTACCAGAAGTAGTTGTGGTGCGGGCCGTAGAGCCAGGAGTAGCGGTCGCCCGCATAGTGGAATGCCTGTTTGAGCACTTCCTGAATGCGCCGGCCAAGGGTCTCGTACCAGCGGCGGAACCCGCCGTCGTAGAGCCGCTGCTCGAGGAATTTCACGTCTTCCCACATGCGGGCCACGAGGAAGCGGGTCATGGTGAAGTAGGCGACGCGCGTGACGAACACGTCGAACGCCCGGGCCTCGACCGAACCGGTTCGGGCATTCAGGTAGCGTGAGACTCGGTCGTCCTTGGCCGGGAGGTAACGGTGGTCGAGTTCCCAGGCAATCTGGTCGAGTTCGTGCAGCACCGATTCGCGGTCATCCGCGTTGAACTTGGACTTCAGGATGCGCTCCAGGTCGCCCTTGAACCGGTTCGCGTCGTCCACCAACAGATGTACGATTCGGTGAATGGCAGCCACGAGTTCTTCAGGGTCGGGCTTGGGCAGCAGAGATACGTCTTTGCCCGCCAGTAGGAGTTCGACTTTCTTCTCGCGGGTGAGGTCCTTCCGGCGGAACTGGCTGACGAACTCAAGGAACGCCTTGGTGTTCGGGAAGTCAAGCACGTTTTTCGGCTGGTCGCGGAACGCTCGGTACAGGTCGAGCAGACCGATGCGGTTCACCTCCAAGCCGTTCTTCTCGTAGACGAGGATGTGGCGCATGTTCACAAGGACGCCATGTTCGAACGGAGGCTTGAGGTATCGGCTGACTTGCGCTTGGTGCTGCGTCAGGTCCACGGCGTCGGACCCTTTGGCTTCAAAGAAGAAGGGGTGGAGCAGCGTGTCAGTGGGCTGGAAATCGGGGATGCCGGTGCTGACGGCGTGCTCGGAGACGAACTCGTCAGGCGGGAAGAGAAGGACCTCGCGGAGGAAGTCGGTGAGCAGCTTTGGCTTGATGAACTCGTCTTCGTCCGGGCAGCCGTCCGAAGCCATGTAGGATGAGTAGTCGGTGAACCGGCCATGCGAAAGCTGAGAGTACAGCTTCGAATAGCGGTCGAGAACCGCGACCGCCTTGGCGATGATACGTTCTGCTTCGTCCTTGGGGAAGGGGTTTAGGCGATCCACGCTTCGTTAGATTACAGCCGGCAGCACCACAGTCAAGCCGGCACACGTCGCGGGCGTGAAGCGCCCAGGGAATGCCATTCGCCAGCTCGGACAGAGAACCTGTCAGAGAGCTTGACCAAGAGCCGGACAGAGAACCTGACCAAGAGCTGGTCAGAGAGTCTGACCAAGAGCCGGTCAGAGAGCCTGACCAAGAGCTGGTCAGAGAGCCTCACCAAGAGCGGGTCAGAGAGCCTGACCAAGAGCGGGTCAGAGAACCTGACCAAGAGCCGGTCAGAGAGCCTCACCAAGAGTTGGCCAGAGAGCTTGACCAAGAGCGGGTCCAAGAGCCGGTCCAATAGTCTACCCAATGCACCGGGGGACGGTGACTCAGGGTACGGGGGGCGGTAGAAACGAGGGATGAGGGATGAGGGCGGAGGGATGAAACGAGTCAGAGGACTCAAGTTTAAAGCCAAAAGTCAAAGCGCAAAGGCCAAGGCGGGCGCTGATTCAGCGTAGGGGGGACGGTTAGCAGCGGGGCCAGGACGAAGTCAGATGTGAGAAGCTGGATGTCAGAAGTAGCAGGCAGGACAGGCGGCGGCTGACGGCTGTCGTGTGCCACTGAAAATTGACCCCCCTGTGCCATCCAAAACTGACCC
>CAZQZR010000135.1:0-4307 GCA_964597845.1 uncultured bacterium
GGGGGGTCAGTTTTGGATGGCACAGGGGGGTCAATTTTCAGTGGCACACGACACCAACGTAACCTTTCCGTTATCAGCCGGTTAAGCCCTGTTGGGCAGACAGAATAAGACTCTGAGGGGTCGCCCCCTAAGCAGCTTTCGAGTTAGCTTTCGAATGAGCTCTTGGACGAGCTTTGAGGCGAGCTTTGAACCGAGCTTTTGACTGAGCTTTTCCGCGAGCTTTGAGCCAAGCTTTGAAACAAGCTGTTTCTTGAGCTTTTCCGCGAGCTTTGCGATGAGCTTTGAAGCGAGCTTTTCGCCGAGCTTTGAACTGTGCTCTGAAATGTGCTTTCAAAGAAGCTCTTGAACGAGCTTTCGGCCGAGCTTTCCGACGAGCTTTCGTCGCAGCTCTGAGCCGCGAGTTTCCGGTTTCCAGTCGTCGGTTCACAGCGGTGGTGGCGGGGTGGAATCTGCGTAATCTGCGTAATCTGCGGATGGGCCGTTCGGACCTCGGTGTTCCTGTCGGTCCTATTCCGGCATACGGGACAAGGCCGATGTCTTGACTTCACGGCTGAGGCTGGTATCCTTAGCGCCTTGAAGATACTGGTGACAAGCGCGTTACCATACGCCAACGGGGAACTACATTTCGGTCACCTTGCCGGTGCTTATCTTCCCGCCGACATCTTTGTGAAGTACCACCGCCTGAAGGGGTCGGACGTTGTCTATGTCTGCGGTTCGGATGAGCACGGGGTGCCGATTACCCTTGCCGCGCAGAAGGAAGGCGTTTCCCCGCAGACAATCATCGACCGATACCATCCGTCAATCAAGCGGTCGTTCGAGGAGTTCGGGATGGAGTTCGACAACTATTCCCGGACTTCGCTACCCATCCACCACAGGACCGCGCAGGATTTATTCACGAACATCTATGCCAAGGGTCTGCTGCAGCCGAAGACCACGCGCCAGCTTTACTGCCCGTCGTGCGGGATGTTCCTCGCCGACCGCTACGTCGAAGGCACGTGCCCGAACTGCAAGTCCGAAGGCGCGCGGGGCGACCAGTGCGAGGCGTGCGGCCGTTGGATTGAGCCGCTCGACCTCATCAACCCGAAGTGCAAGACGTGCGGGTGCGCGCCGGAGATTCGCGAGACGACGCATTGGTTCTTCGCCCTGTCGAAGTTCGAGGGCAGGCTCAGGGAATGGGTCGCGTCCAAGCCCGACATGAAGCCGAACGTGAAGCGGTTCTGCGAGGGCTGGTTCAATCGCGGGCTGCAGGACCGGGCGGTGACGCGGGACCTGACCTGGGGCGTGCGCGTGCCGCTGCCCGAGGCGCAGGACAAGGTCATGTACGTCTGGTTCGACGCGCCCATCGGCTACATCTCGTCGACCAAGGAGTGGGCGGAGCGGCTGGGGAAACCGGACCGCTGGAAAGACTACTGGCTCGATTCGAAGACCAAGCTGGTCCATTTCATCGGTAAGGACAACATCGTGTTCCACGCGATTGTCTGGCCGGCAATGTTGATGGCGCACGAGGGCATCGTCCTTCCTACCGACATCCCGGCGAACGAGTTCCTGAACCTTGAAGGTGACAAGATTTCGACTTCGCGCAAGTGGGCGGTGTGGCTGCCGGACTACTTGAAGCAGTTCCCGGCCGATGCCCTGCGCTACGCGCTGGCCGTGAACCTGCCGGAGAACCGGGACGTGGATTTCACGTGGCACGACTTCCAGGCGCGGAACAATAATGAGCTGGCCGATTCGCTCGGCAACTTCGTGAACCGGGTCGCGGTGTTCCTGAAGAAGAACTACGCGGGACGCGTGCCCGATGCGTCGCCGGATGACGCGCCGAGCCTGGAGGTGCTGCGCGCGATTGCCGAGGCCCCGGCGAAGCTTGGCCGGATGATTGAGGCGTACCAGATTAAGGACGCGGCGCGCGAGGTGATGACGTTGCCTGCCCTGGGCAACCGTTACTTCGACCACGAAGCGCCGTGGAAGAGCGTGCGCGAGGACCGGGCGCGGTGCGACCGGACGATGAACGTCTGCATGAGGCTGGTGTCTTCGCTGGAGGTTCTCTTGTACCCGTTCCTGCCGTTTACGAGCCGCAAGCTCGGAAACCTGCTTGGCCTGGGTAAGCGAGGCTGGGATGATGCGGCCAACCCGGCACTGCCCGCGGAACTGGGCCCGGCGGAGATTCTGTTCAACAAGATTGAGGACTCGACAATCGCGACTGAGGTCGGAAAGCTCGGTGACAAGGAAAGTGGAAAGTCCAAAGTGGAAAGTCCAAAGGTAGAAGTGGAAAGTCCGAAGTCAGAAGTCCAAAGTCCAAAGGCTGAGGTGAAGAGCGTGATTGCCTATGAGGACTTCAAGAAGCTGGAACTGAGAGTCGCGAAGGTACTGAGCGCGGAGCCGGTTCCGGGCGCGACCAAGCTACTCAGGCTTGTTGTTGACCTCGGCACCGAGCAGCGGCAGATTGTGGCCGGCATCGCGTTGGCATACAAGCCGGAGGAACTGGTCGGCAAGTCAATCGTCGTCGTCGCCAACCTGGCGCCGGCGAAAATCCGCGGGGTCGAATCGAACGGCATGTTACTGGCCGCGACCGGGGACGGCAAGCTGGCCGTGCTTACGCCGGACCGCGAACTCGCGCCCGGTTCGCCGGTTTCCTGATGCCCAGACAGGCAAAGGTAGAGGCGGAGGTAGAGGCGGGCGAAGCCCGAGCCGGCTGCCGCTATTTGTTTCCCCTTGCCTTGACCTTAGCCTTAACCTCAACCTCAACCTTAACCTCTTCCTAGACATATGTCCCGCCGTTCCAAGGAGAATCCCGAAGGTCTGCAACTCTTCGATTCGCACTGCCACCTGAGCGACGCCCAGTTCGCCGCGGACCTCCCAGCCGTGCTGAAAGGCGCGCGCAGCGCCGGCGTCCGCTGGCTGATGACCGTCAGCCAGAGCGTACCGGACAGCCGGCAGACGGTCGTCCTGAGCCGTGACCGCGAAGGGGTCTTCTGCGCGGTGGGTGTGCACCCGCACGAGTCCGACCACTTTCGGCCCGTGGACATCCAGGCGCTCAAGGATATGTGCATCGAGCCGAAAGTGAAGGCAATCGGCGAAATCGGGCTCGATTTCTTCCGGGGCATCTCCACTCGCGGCAACCAGGAGACCGCGTTCCACGCCCAGGTCGAGTTGGCCAAGATGCTCGACATGCCGATGATCATTCACGTCCGCGATGCGTCGAGCCGGACCCGGAGCATCATCGATGAGCACGGCCATTACGCCGGTGTGCTGCACTGTTTCTCCAGTGACAAGAAGTTCGCGGAATGGGCCGTAGAGAAGGGCCTGTTCATATCTCTCGCCGGCAACATCACCTATGGCGAGGAACGCCTGCTTGAGATAGTGCGCGGGATTCCCCACGACCGATTGATGGTCGAGACCGATGCCCCGTCACTCGCTCCTGCGCCGGTGCGCGGGCAGCGGAACGAACCGGCCATGCTCCGGCTCACGCTGGAAAAGCTAGCCGCGACAGTGGGCATCACCATGACCGAAGCCGCCGACCTGACCCGCGAGAACGCCAACCGCTGCTTCCGGATCTGAATCAGGAGTCCAGGGGTCCAGGAATCAAGGAATCCAGTGTCCCGACCGGACACTCGAACCCTCGAATCCTGGAATCCTTGACCCCTTGAATCCTCACATTTGATCCACTTCCGTCCCCGTCATTCGCTCGGCCAGGCTTTCCTGACCTATGAGCCGATGGCCGACGCGCTAGTGGGGGCGCTCAGGCCGGGGCGGGCTGACACCGTGCTCGAAATCGGGCCGGGCAAGGGGATTCTGACCAAACGGCTCCTGGCGCTGGCCGGCAGAGTTATCGCGGTCGAGATTGACGAACGGCTGACAGACGGGCTGCGGGCTGAGTTGGGCGAAAGCACGAATCTCGAACTGGTGCACGCCGACTTCATGGACTTCGACATGGCCGAGTTCCGTCACCTTAAGATACTCGGCAACCTGCCTTACAACCTGTCATCGCAGATGCTCTTCAAGCTGCTGGACTTCGTCCAGACCTGGGATACGGCGGTCTTGACTACTCAGCGTGAGTTCGCACACCGGGTCGTGGCCGCGCCGGGGACCAAGGCTTTCGGCGCGCTCTCGGTCTTCTTCGACCGGCTCACAGTCAGGGAGCGGTTGTTCAACATCGAGCCCTACTGCTTCAAGCCCAGGCCGGACGTGGTTTCGACTTCGTTCCTGCTGACCCGGCGCGAGCAGCCTCTATACGAGGTTCCGGATGAGGCGCTGTTCCGGCGTACGGTCAAGGCCTGCTTCGCCCAGCGCCGCAAGACAATCGCCAACAA
>CAZQZR010000135.1:4407-8468 GCA_964597845.1 uncultured bacterium
TCGCGCAGCGACCTGTCCAGCAGGACTTTGACAAGGGCCGCAGACAGGGCCTCTGGGTCGGCCGGGGGCGTCAGTATCCCGTTGACCCCATCTTGAATCGTTTCGTCATATCCCGGAATCCGGGAGGCAACGACCGGCGCGCCGCTGGCCATGGCCTCGAGCAGTACTATCCCCAAGGTTTCGCCGCCAAGACCCGGAGCGCAGTAGACGTCACAGCCGGCGTATAGGCGCGGCATGTCTTCCTGGGGCACAGCCCCGAGGAAGTCGACCGACGCCGCAATCCCGAGCTTGTCGGCAAGCTGGCGCGCGGTCCGTTCCATTGGGCCACGGCCTGCAACCGTGAGCCGGCAGTTCGGCACTGACCGCAGCACTTCGGGAAGGGCATGCAGCAGGACTTCAATACCCTTGCGTGCGTCGAGCCGACCGAGGAAGAGGATTGTGAGAGGGCGAGGGGATCGAGTGTCCGTCACTTTGTCCCTTGGTTTGAACCGGTTGAGGTCGATGCCGCAGGGGATTATCCGGAACTCGCCGGACACGTACGGTTCGGCGGCCTCACGAGCGCGCCGGGAGATGGCGATGCGACCATGTATCTTCGCGAGCTGCTTCCGGAACAGCGACCGGAACAAGCCCGCACCGGTCGTGTGAATCTTGAAACCCGCCGTTAGAAAGGTAATCAGGTTCACCGACCGGCTGTGTCGGATTGCCCAATAGGAAATCTCCGGCCAGAACATGCCGTGGCAGTGGACGACGTCAAAGCCACCTTTGGCCAGGTAGCGCTTCACCTGGCCGGACATCCGCAGGCCGACCGGCAGAGTTGCGTATGAACGGTTCATCGGGATGAGCACGGCCCGGCCGAACCGAGTGACCGGCAAGCCGGAAGGCACCAAGGGATCAAGGGATCGTGGGATCAAGTGCCCGGACTCAGGCTTTTCAACTCTCTCCCTTACTCCCTTTGTCCCTTTGTCCCTATCGAATGACGTCGTCAGTATGCTCACGTCCTGACCGAGGTCGCGCAGACTTTCAGCCAGATGGTGTACGTGCTCGCTGACCCCGGACGGGTAAGGCCGGTAGGCGGCTGAGACGAGGCAGATGCGCAGGGGCCGGTCCGGAATGCTCATGCCCTGCTCAACCCGTGTGGCCGAAACCACCGGGGCCGCGGCCGGTCTCGGACAGGGAGTCAGTCTCGACTAGTTCGACGTCGGCCAACAGGCTGAAGACAAGCTGGGCAATGCGGTCACCGCGGTGAACCCGGTAGTCCCGGTCAGAGGTGTTGAACAGGATAACCTTGATCTCCCCGCGATAGTCGGAATCAATTGTTCCCGGGCTGTTCAAGACGCCGATACCATGCTTCGCGGCGAGCCCTGACCGGGGCCGCACCTGGGCTTCTGTCTTCTCCGGAATCTCAAGTGCGAGGCCGGTCCCGACCGAGCCGAATCCGTGGGCCGTGATTGTCGTGTCTTCGGCGGCGCAGAGGTCAAAGCCGGCCGAGCCCTCGGTCTGACGGCAGGGGAGGGGGACATCACTGACACGCCGAATGCGGACGGTCATGGCTTCTGCTGCCAGCCGGCGTTGAACACCAGCCATTGGTCCGCGTGCCTTCGAATCATGCCGTTGACCGCCTTGGCAATCACGCGGGTATATGCGTCCACGTCGGCATCCATGTTTCCCGATGGCGTGAACTCGACCGGTGTGTACTCGACCAGGTACGGCGCTCGGCCCGGCTTGTGCTGGAATATGCAGCAGGCAACCATTAACCCGGGCTTGAGGCGAAGTGTGTACGCCGCCGGTCCCTTCGGATACGAGCGATACGAGCCGAACGCGGGGCAGATGATGCCGTTGCTCGTCAGGTCACGGTCAGACACGAGGGCGAGCATACGGTGCCGAAGAAGGGCCCGGGCGATGCCCGACCGGTTGGTCAGCGGTATCGTCTCCATCGCCGTCGCCCCGCGGTAACGGTTGAAGGTCCTTGCCCAACCGCCCGGCACGGGCTCAATGACTGCGGATATCGGATACCCGCAGGCGGCAAGGAATGCGCCGGCGAGGTCGTAGTTCCCGAGGTGAGCGGTGACAATCACGAGGCCGCGGCCATCTGCCATGAACCGGTCCGCGACCCGGCGGTCGAACTCGACGAGGGTGGTAATCCGGCGCTTGAGCACGGGGATGCGCAGCAGGTCGAGAATGTTCAGGACATAGTGGACGCACAGGCGTCGGGACCCGGCATGGATTTCGCGCTCGGGCGTGTCCGGACCGAGCACGTGGCGCAGGTTCTCCTCGAATCGTGCGCGGCCCTTGTGGAAGAAGCGGTGCATGATGGCGCCGACGATTTCGGCGACCGGCACCACGGCCCAACGCGGCAGCATGAACTGGACAAGCGTGCCCAGCGGCATCAGCCACGTTATCGCGGCCTGGCGTTCTCTATTCCTGGACATGCTCGCGGCCACTGTCGCAGGCCTGGGAGGCGGCCTTAGCTAGTTTGTCGGTCTCCGTGTTCTGCTCCCTGCGTACAAGCTGGATAGTTACATTGGGCAACTGCGAGATGAGGTCCTGAGCCATCGAATGGAGGGCCTTCAATTCGGCGTTCTTCACTTTGTACCGGCCGCGCATCTGGTAGTACACCAACTCGGAGTCGGTACGAATCACAATGTGCCGGTTCCCAAGTTCGCGGCATTCCTGCAGGGCACAGAGCAACCCTTCGTATTCGGCCTGATTGTTTGTGCGGATACCGATCGAACGGCTGATCTCTTTCCGGACGTTGCCGTCCGGACCGAGAATCCTGACTCCGATACCAGCCGGACCGGGATTGCGTAGGGAGGAACCATCGATCTGGATCAGGAATCCGGCCGGCTTCTGGACGGCTATTCCTGGGCGACGATCAGTATCCGGCCGCAGGCTTCGCAAAGGTAGAGGTGGTCCTGACGCTCGACTTCGAGTATTCGCTGCGCCGGAATCGGGCTCATGCATCCGCTGCAACGCTCCTTGCGGACAGTGGCGACTGCGATGCCCCCTTTGCTTGCACGGACCCGCTCGTAGCGCTTGAGCAGGTCGGCCGGGACCGCGGCGGCCGTGGTCTCACGCTGCTCCCGGCGGATGGCGATGGCAGCTTCGAGTTCCTTCTGCTCGTCCTCAAGCATCTGCACCTTGCGTACGGTCTCCGCGTCGAGTTCGGCGCTCTTCTTTTCGTTCTCCTTGACCTTCCGGTCCAGCGCCTCGGTCTCTTCCATCAGCACAATCATCCGGTCCTCGATGCCGTTCTTGACCTTCTTCTGCGTCTCGATTTCCTTCAGGAAGGCCTTGTACTGCTCGTTCGTCTTGGCCGAGTAGAGCTGCACGGAGTACCCGGCGACTTTCTCCTCGGTGGCCTTGAGCTCGACTTCGGAGAGCTTGTACTGCTTCTTGTGCTCGATGATGGCGACTTTGGCCTGGTCGAGCTCGGTCTTGATTGCCGCCGCCGCCGCCTTCAGGTCGCTCACCCGACCCGGGATCTGGCTGAGTTTGTCGCTCAGTGTATGGAGTTCGGAATCGAGCTGCTGCAGCGCCCAGAGGTGCTGGAAGGTTTGCTTCATCTCTGCGGGCATGTAAGAAATCGAGGTGTGAAGGCTCCCGCCATCACACCTCTGTTAATGGGCGATACCTGACTTGAACAGGTGACCTCTTGCGTGTCGAGCAAGCGCTCTAGCCAAGCTGAGCTAATCGCCCGGTTGTCATGGAGCATACTCACTATTAAGTGACTATATTGATTCTGTTCCGTATGTCAAGGTCGCGCGTTGCCTCACCAGAAATCTATACGAAGCGGGGTCGTTGCCTCACGTAAGGAATCTAGCTGAAAGGAGTCATAATCTGGCCGTCCCTAGACTCAAAAGGAGATGGCCAGATGGTACTAACCATGCGTGAGAAGCAAGCGATAACGAAAGAGATGGCCTGTCGTTACCGGCAGGCTGACCGGAAAGCGAAAGGCGCGATACTGGACCAGGTGATGAGCGTGACCGGTTACAACCGGTGTTATGCCACCCAAATCCCGAGATAGAACTGGGTGATTGATGATTGCGGTGGTCGCGGCTGGC
>CAZQZR010000136.1:0-8463 GCA_964597845.1 uncultured bacterium
CGGTACCGCCGGGAGTAACCGTGGTCGGCGTGCCCGCGCGGCCGATAGAGAGGCAAAGATGAAGGCAAAGGTCAAGGTCAAGGTAGAGGCGGAGGAGACGGGGGACGGGGGACGGAAGACGGGCGAGGATCGCAAGTCAGAAGGCAAAGGCCAAAAGCCAAGAGTCAAAACGGGGGACGGACGAAGGCAGAAGGCAGAATTGCCGGATTCTTCCTCAAGCTCAACCTTTGCCTCAACCTCTTCCCGTCCCTCAACCTGTATCTCTACCTCTCCTCGGCGTATCTACCTGTCGCCGCCGCACATGTCGGGCAGGGAGTTAGAACTCGTCCGGGAGGCCTTTGAGTCGAACTGGATAGCGCCGCTCGGGCCGCAGGTCGACGCGTTTGAGCATGAGTTCGCCGAGATGGTCGGAGTTTCGTATGCAACGGCGCTGTCGTCCGGCACCGCCGCACTTCATCTTGCCCTTCGCATTTTGGCCCCTTCCTCCTCAAACTTAGCCTCAGCCTCAACCTGTTCCTCCGAGGTCCTCTGCTCGACCTTCACTTTCTCGGCGAGCGCCAACGCAATTACCTATGAAGGTTGTGTCCCGGTGTTCATTGACTGTGATGCCCGGAGTTGGAACATGGACCCCGGCCTGCTGCGCGAGGAACTCGCCGCCTGCGCGAAGCGAGGGAAGCTGCCCCGGGCTGTGATTGTTGTGGACCTCTATGGCCAGAGTGCGGACTATGACCCGATTGTCCGGGCCTGCGAGGAGTTCCAGGTGCCGCTGATTGAGGATGCGGCAGAGGCGCTCGGGGCGGAGTACAAGGTTAAGGTAAAGGCAAAGGTAGAGAGGAAAGAAGACCCCTCCTCCTCTACCTCAACCTCTGCCCGCCAGGCGGGCAGCTTCGGCGCGGCTGCTGCTTTCTCTTTCAACGGGAACAAGATTATCACTACGGCCGGGGGGGGGATGCTGGTATCGCATGACAAGGCGATTGTCGATAAGGTCCGGTTCCTCGCCACGCAGGCGAGGGACCCTGCCCCGTACTATCAGCATTCCGAGATCGGCTTCAACTACCGGATGAGCAATATCCTCGCAGCAATTGGCCGAGGGCAGCTCACCGTCTTGCCCGAACGCATCGCTGCCCGCCGGCGCAACTTCGAGTTCTATCAGCGCGCACTTGGCGACCTGCCCGGTATCGAGTTCATGCCCGAGGCGCCATATGGCAGATGCACGCGCTGGCTGACGTGCCTGACGATAGGGGGACGGGGGACGGGGGACGGGGGACGGAGAACGAAGAACGAAGAACGATCAACGAAGAACGAGGGCGGTCCTCGGTCTTCAGTCCTCGGTCTCCTCAAGGCGCTGGAGGCTGAGAACATCGAGGCACGGCCGCTCTGGAAGCCGATGCATCTGCAGCCGGTGTTCGCGGGTTGCCGAGTCCGGGGCGGAGCCGTGTCGGAGCGTTTGTTCGAGAATGGGCTCTGCCTGCCCAGCGGGTCGGCGCTGAGCGAGGAAGAGCTTAGCCGCATCTGCGGAGTAGTGAGGAAGGCCTGGCCGCGCAGCCAGGACGAAGTCAGAAGCTAGAGGCTAGAAGCTAGAAGTCAGAAGTCGGCGGGCAGTGGGCAGTAGACAGGGGGCGCGAGGAGCGCAAGTCAGAAGGCAAAAGCCAAAGCCGCAGACGGACGGAGCCAGAGGCTAGAGGCTAGAGGCGAGAAGCTAGAAGTCAAAGACCAAAACCAAGAACCAGTTTGCAGTTTGCAGAGGTGCTGGCAGGAAATCTGCGTAATCTGTGGATAGTCCTCTTCGCTCCCGTCTTCCGCGTCAGGCAACTCGCTACAGGCTGTCGCCGACGATGAACGCGCTCACGACCCGCTCATACTTGTCATAACCCATCACTTCCGGAAGGTCTGAGTGGCTGGCGTTCTCGACCGGGTAGCCGGTGATGGGAATCCAGCCCTGGGCCTCGGCGAGCAGGACTTCGGCGTTACGCCTGGGCACCGCAGTGTCGTCTTTCTTGCCGTAGATGATGAGAGTGCGGCAGCCGACGAACGGTATCCGTGCCTCGTTGTCGAAGTCGGCATCGGCGACAAAGCTGCCGGGAATCGCCAGCACCGCGCCTTCCTTGGCCAGGGCCGAGGTCGAGGCCATCGGGTTCTCAAGGATGAGGCAACGCGGCTTGCTGATGGTGTCGTCAGCGGCAAGGTGGCAGGCCATGAAACTGCCGAGCGACCAGCCGTAATACACGATGTTCGAGTCCACGACGTCGGGCCGGGCAAGGACATAGGCGAGTGCGGCATCGGCGTCGGCATAGCAGGCATTGCCCGAGGGCGAACCCTCGCTTTTGCCGAAGCCTTCGTAATCGTAGATGAAGACGTTGCAGCCGGCCTCCCAGAGCAGTTCCACACGGCCCCAGTAGCGGTTGATATTCTGGCCGTTGCCGTGGTTGTAGATGACCGTGAACTGGTTCTCCGGAGGATTATCCACAGATTTCGCAGATTCCGCAGATTGGCTCCGGACCCCATCTGTGTAATCGGTGGGGCTTCTGGGGACAGTCCCCGTGCGGGGACAGTCCCCTTCCGCCGGCTGGCGGACGAAGAAGCCATAGATGTGGTTGCCGTCGAGCGCGGTGAGCGTGACCGGCTCGATTAGCGAATCGGGAATAATGAACCGGACGTGCCACGACGAGTCCATGTCGGCCGGGTTCAAGTAGTCGGTCACCCGCGTCGGCTCGAACAGGAACGAATCGAGGCGGAAACAGGAGACAAACAGGAGTAATCCACAGATTACGCAGATTACACAGATTCCGAACTTGGGATTTGGGACTTTGGATTTTGGACTTCTCCGAACGCTATTCATGGTTTCCTCCGAAGAGCCAGTTCGCGCCGAGGACGAAGCCGACCGCGCCGTGCTCCGCTATCGGCAGGCTGTAGTTCACGTTGCGCGGGTGGGTCTTCTCGGTCGGGGCATACCACTTGGCCTCGAGATTGAGCGAGAATGGGTCGCTTACCTTGAACCCGCCGCCGACGAACGGCGCGAGCACGACGTTGGGCCTGTACTGGAACTGGTACACGCTCTGCGAACCGAAGTAGGTGGTGAAACGGTCGCCCAAGCGGTAGCTGGCAACCAGGTCGAGCTGCGGGAACAACGCCTCCCCGCCGCCCGGCTGGATGAGCGCGGTGATGCCGGCGATGGCGCCGACGGTTGGAACCCAGCCCTGCTGCTGAAGGAAGTGGTACGAGAATCCGAAGTCGATGCCGGCGAGACCGAACCCGGCGGCAAGCAGGTGCCCGCCCACGTAGATGCCCGCCTGGTCGTTCAGCCCGTAGCGGTAGCGGGCTACGGCGTAGGGTAGCGGAATGTTCGTGCCGGCAACGTCGGCTACCGGCCCGCCGACCGAAATGGCGAGGGCCGATTCACCGCGACGGAGCGGAGTCACTGCCGTGACTGTGCCGCAGCGGACCGCGGCCAGCAGGAAGACAGCCGGCAGTACGGCGAGGATCAGAAACTTGTGTTTCACTTGTCGCCTCCTTTGGGGCAGCGCCACGGGCGGGGAACCCGCTACGTTGCTCCGCGTCCGGCACGGACGGCATCAAGCCGGGTCTTGGCCGCGGGCGCGTTCTTATGGAATCCAGCGAGGGTCGCGCAACCGTAGTCAGCGCAGAAGGCGCAGTTCCCGAGTTTGCGGGACTGCGCACACTTGCGAATCTCGCACATCGCACAATAGCCGATGTGCGGGCCGGCCGCGGTCGCGCAGCCGGTGCAATTGACTTGTTCGGGTTTGAAGTCGTGGCCGTATGACTTCGACCATTCCGTGGCGGTCTTCGCACGCAGAGCCGCGTCGTTCGTTCGCGTCGCGATAAGCGCCGGGCAGGTGTCACAGTCAATCCCGCAATAGGCGATCATCTCAGGCATAGGCCTCCTTGGTTTGGAACTCACCAGCATAGCCCGCGCCGGCGCGCGGTCAAGCCCGGCCGCCAGCGCGCGGAATCAGCGGACGACGGCGATTTTCCGCTCCTGGCAGACCGGGCCGCTGCTGAGGCAGGCGACGTAGACGCCAGCGGGAAATGACGAAGTGCGAATGACGAATGGCGAATGGCGGACGGGCTGAGAGAAGATGACGCGGCCGCAGGCGTCGTACACGGAGAGAGAGTAGGGAGTGGGGAGCAGGGATGAAAGCCGGACGGTCGCCGTCCGGTCGCAAGGGTTGGGCGTGATGTCGAGCGTCGGGCATGGTGCGGCAGGCGTTGGGCGTTCCTCGACTGCGGTCGGCAGGTAGGACAGGAGCAGGCAGGGGCGGAGCGTTTCCGGGTCCGTGCTGCCGTAGGCGTAGGCAAGTTCGCCCCACGCATCCTCTTTGATCGCTGCGCGCAAGACGTTACCGGGCAGGCGGGTCTGTACCCATTGAACTCCCGTGTCGTTGAGCGGCACCCGGTTCCAGCCGTGATGGGCCTCGCGCTGAGTCGCCGCCAAGACCCCGTTCTCCACCGCCGCGAACAGCGACTCCGGTTCCTGCCCGGCGTAGTCGAAGGCGCGCAGTTCATAGGGCGGCGTGCCGGCGGTATCGTCCGAGTACTGGAAGAAGCCCAGCTCGTAGGCCACGATGTCCGCAGTGTTGGGTATCGCGGAGAGGTCGAAGAGCAGGGCGGCGTGCTCGTGACCGTCGACGGGCGGGTAGACGTTGTACCATTGGCCGTACCCCAGATCTTCGTACAACAGGTCATAACGGGTCACGCCGGATTCGGTGTACTTCGAGACCGAGACTGAACCGACGGCACGGAGAGTGGTTTCCAGCGTGTCGGGCCGCGGCGAGCCGGAGGCCAGCCGAAAGCAGGACAGCAATGCAACAATAGTCAGAGTGACTCTCAGCACAATCAGTTCCGCTTAGAGAATAGGCTCGGGACGACGAGTGTCAATGGACAGCGACGGGCGGGGCCGAAGCCCCGCCCGTGTGAGTTGCCGTCGTTCGCTAGCGCCGGACGACCAGCTTGCGGGTAGAAGCAAACGCGCCGGCTTCGAGCCGGACAAGGTACACGCCGGTGCTGACCTTGCGGCCGCGCAGGTCGTTGCCGTCCCACATCGCCATGTACCAGCCCGGGTTCCTGGTGCCGGCCGCAATCGTGCGGACCAGCGTGCCGGCCGCGGAGTAGACTGATAGATTGACAGCGGTCGGTTTGGGCAGGCCGTAGCGGACGTTGGTGACGCCGCCCGTCGGGTTGGGAAGGACTTTGTCGAGGCTGAACACCGCGGGCAGGCTCTTACCTTCCTCGATGCCGGCGGACGGGAAGACTTCGACCGAGCTGGTCGCGGTATCGTTGCCCGGGTTCGCGTCGCCGGCCAGCTCGGTCGAGCAGGTTACGGCAAACGTGCCCACCGAGCCTGCGGTCCAGTCGTCGAACGCAACCGTGTCGGCAGTGCCGGCGGCGAGCGTCACGCTCGTCGTATCCCAGTAGCCGTCGGCAATCGCGAGCCGGACGACGAAGGTCTCCGGGAACGTGCCGAAGTTGTAGACCGACGCCGTCGGCGTCACGATATCGCCGCTGTCAACCGAGTCGGTCGGGACGATGATTTGTCGCATTCCGACGTCGTGGGTCTCGATGACCACGGGTTCGACCGCGCCGGTCACGGTCCACGCGAAGCTCTGCCTGCTCGCGGTCGCGACGTTGTTGGCGCTGACGCGGATGCTCCAGACCCCGGTGTCGGGCGCGTTGACGCGGACGCATTCCTCGACATTGATGGAGTCGCGGCCGGCCGGGTTCGGCTCGGACTGGCCGCCGGTGTACTCGTTCCCCTTGTAGAACGTGAAACTGGGCGTTCTGAGTATGAGGTCGAGGTCGTTGACGAGTGTCGGGTTGGCGCTCGGCGCGGCCGCGGTGTCGGTCCAGGCAAGGCAGACGCGGAGCGGTATCGCGGACGTCACCCGGAACTGCTGTTCCTTGTATTCGCCGGTGGCGATGCCGATTGTGTCGTCGGTGATGATGAGCTTGCGGGTGTCGCCGGCAAAGTAGAGGACCGAGTCGGCGTCGATGCGGCCCCAGCCAATATTGTAGCTCGGCACCGTGTACGAGCCGACGTTCGGGTCGGCCGAAGCCATGGCCATCGAACGAAGGAGCGCGGAGGAGATGTAGCCTAAGCGGTCGCCGTTGACCGGCGCGCCGGTCGGGTAGTAGCCCTCCTGCAGGTAGCAGCGCAGCAGGCCGACGGTGCCGTTGGCGGTGGGCGTGGCCATCGATGTGCCGGACATCGCTTCGTAGCCGCTGCTACCGGACTTCTGCGACGACCAGACCGTGCCCGTGGACAACTATGTCTACTATCTCTGCTACAACGCGACCAACAACAAGGTCTACTGCGCGAGCGCGGTGAGCGACAACGTGGCCGTGATCGACGGCGCAACCAATGGCGTTGTCACGACCATTGCAGTCGGCGCTAGCCCGCAAGCCTTCACTTGGAATCCGGCCCAGAACCGGGTCTACGCCGCGAACAGAAACGGCAACAGTGTCTCAGTCATCCGCGACAGTACTACGACTGGAGTTGAGGAAATACGGAACGCCGAAGCGCAGACGCCGAACGCGGCCACGCTCGTCCGTGGAGCGCTGATGCTGGGCGCTGCAGATAGTAGACAGAATCCGAGACACAGGACGGCCCTGCATGACGCGGCGGGGCGGAAGGTCGCCGACCTGCGGCCGGGCGCGAATGACGTGGGCAGCCTCGCTCCCGGCGTGTACTTCGTACGGGAACTGCAGGACGACAACGGAAGACCGCATACCGGAATTCGGAAGGTCATTCTCACAAGGTAAATGCAGACGTGAAAGGGGGATGTTGGGAATTCGCAGAGTCGTTGGCTACGACGCGCTGGCGAGGCAATTCGGTAGGAGCTAGGAAATGGGATTCCCTGAACCGGTAGACCGCCCGTCAAAAGCCGGCAACGGTCGCTCGGCAGGGAATCCGGAAGGAGTCGTTATGACCAATAGAACAAGGACAAGAGCACTCGGGACGGCATTGGTTCTCCTGTTCGCCGCCGGACGGGCCTGGGCCGCCATGATGCCGATCCCGAAGACCGAACTGGACCGGGGTTCGGATGTGATCGTCACCGGCAGGGTCACAAGCCTGAACAGCTACTGGAACTCGGACCACACCCTCATCTATACCGATGTGAGCATCCAGCCCGAGGAGTTCATCAAGGGACGGGTCCACCGGAACGTGGTGGTCAAGGTCATTGGCGGCGAGGTCGGCGAGATGAGCCTGGTGGTTGAGGATATGCCGGTCTTCTCGCACGGGGAACAGGTCACCGTCAACCTTGTGAAGGGACGAGACGAGGGAGTCTTTGAGGTACTTGGCGGCGAACAGGGCAAGACCCCGACCCTTGGCGGCAAGCCGAAGCCGCCGCCACCGCAATTCTACTACGACTACCGCGGCTACAAGCGCGACCCCGCGGTCTGCAACTACTACATCAACCAGGGGCTGCTCGACAAAGGCTGGGAAGCCGCACTCCAGCGAGCCGGCGACAGTTGGAGCCTCGCTGGCTCGGCCTTCAGCTTCCGTGACAGCGGCGCAACCGGCATAAAGGCCGCCGCGCTCGACGGCGTCAATATCATCTCGGACAGTGACTTCGGAGCCAGCAGCAGCTATTGGGCAGTCAACTACTGGTACATACGGCGCAAGAAGGTCGTTGAGAACGACATCATCTTCAACACCAGGCCTACCTGGTATACGTACCTCGAGGATTACTGCCCGTCCGATGGCGGCGACGTTCAGGCCATCGCGTGTCACGAGATGGGTCACTCCCTGATATTGTACGACCTGAGGGAGACGTATCAGAGCGAGCAGACGATGTACTGGGCAGTTTACCGTGGCGAGACCAAGAAGCGAAGCCTCGACTTCGGCGATATCGACGGCATCAGGTTCATCTATCCCGCCGGGCGGTAGAGGAACTTGGGCAAGGTCAATGCACCGGCGGCGACGGACTGAGTAGTCGGTAGTCATTTCACAACTGCGGGGTCGGGCCGAAGTCCGACCCCGCTGCCGTCAGCCGCTAGGAATTCCAGGGAGAGCGTTCTAGATTCCACCCTATCCATTGATATACTCGCCCGCATGTCCGATGGTCCGTTTGCGTCCGGTCGAGCCTGACGCCGAGGGTCTACTTCAGGCGGGAACAGCCACAAGCCGTCCGCAAGGTCGTGGTGACGAGGTAGGTGAGGAGTTAGCAGGTAGCAGTTAGAAGTTAGCAGTGGCGGGCGCAAGCCCGCCCCGATTCAACGAGTTCCTGCGAGGTCCCGGCAGCGGTTGCTGCTACTCGATAGGTAGCCGCCGAACCCGGGCCGCAGCATCCTCCAGAACCACGATGGCTCCCCCGGCCAGCGCGCGTTCCACATCGGCCAAGACCGCAGTCAGCCGAGACAGGAGACGGTCAGGGTGTGTGTTTGCCATCCGGATGATGATAACCGACGGCGCATCCTCGCCAGAGAAGGCGAGTATGGCACCGT
>CAZQZR010000137.1:0-8403 GCA_964597845.1 uncultured bacterium
GCGGGCACCATTTTCCCGCGGGCCCCGCGCGGGGCCCCCCGGGGGGGGGCAAGGGGCCGGGGGGCCGGGAGCCCCGGGTGCGGAATTAAAAAAAGGGGGGGGGGGGGGGGGTAGCATCCTGTCAAGGACGCGACGATGGCTGGTTGACTACCGCTGCGGAGAACGCGTGGTCCGCGTCGCCTCTTCGCAGTGGTCGTTCGACGCAGGCCAAGCGACTCCGCGGGGGCGGCAAGCTGACCGACCGGATGTCGCGTCAAACATCAGTCAAAGGAGGAGTCATGAGTCGCAAGATCGCGCTCATTGTCTCTATGCTCTTGTTCGTTGTCGGCTGCGACAAGATGGGGTCGCGAGGGCCTGCCGTTCGAGCCCAGTCAGACGACGAAGTTCCGGAATCTGCCGTCGTTCACTACTTCATCAACCAGAATCCAGACTACAGCGACTCCCTTGCGGGGGTGAGCGAAGATCCGGTTTGGGTGGCGGAGATCATCGAGATCGATGCCGACTCAACCGCGACAGTCAGCACGCCAGACGGCTATGAGGCGACTGACACCGCCGAGATCCACAGTCTAGGACTCCTAACTCCGTCAGAGAATCTCCACGCCGCCATTGGTCAAAACCACTCCGACTGGCATTCCAACTTTTGGGCCAATCGGAAGTGGGGTTCGTGGATAAATGTCGGTTACCGGACTAGCAAGCTCAAGTTCGCGACCTGCGGGACAGGTACTTACCGGTATACGATTCCGGGCTGGTGCCTCATAAGGTGCAGGACTAAGTGCAATTCAGAAGTCTGGTGGGACCACTGGTGGTGGGACGGTGCCGACAGAACATGGGGATACGCCGAACAGCAAACTTGGACGTATCCCGCAGAAAACACCTACTGGAGCTGGGATCAAGAGGGCTGGCATTCGTGGGGTAGCGGATCAAACGGCTGGTCCCACTTGACTGTACCCTGGTAGCATCACTTGGTCGTTCGGTCACTGACAAGCAGAGGGGCGGCTTAGGCGTCGCCCCTCTGCTCAAGTGCGGACGGCAATCCGCGCGACTTGGACGTGTTGACAGGAATGCAGAGAGTGCTAGAATCTAGCTCGTGCTTCGATTGACCCTCAAGGCGTTGCAGGCATCAAACCGGGGAGTAACAGCGCGTTGTATCCACTTCGATTCCGCGCTGGCCGTGGCAGCACTAGTCGCAACTCTTCTGTCCTCATACTCCCAGAGCTCTCCACTCACCTTCGAGAGTACGTACGGCGGCACCGCCGATGACATAGGCTTTGAGACAGTACAGACTTCTGACGGCGGCTATGTCTTCACCGGTGTGACGGAGTCGTTCGGCGCAGGCGGCTACGACGCCTATCTCGTCAAGACGGACGCGTACGGTGATACACTGTGGACCAAGATCTTTGGCGGCGCGAAGGACGATGTGGGCCAATCGGTGCAGCAGACCACCGACGGTGGCTACATGATTGCTGGGGTATCCCAGTCCTTCGGCGCTGGCGGTGACGATGTCTATCTTATCAGGACTGACCCAAACGGCGACACAGTGTGGACCAGGACCTTTGGCGGCTCGCAGGACGAGAGCCCGTCGTCCGTTGAGCGGACAGTCGATGGCGGCTGCATTGTCTGTGGCAACACCTCATCTTTCGGAGCGGGTGGCGAAGACGTCTGGCTCATCAAGACCGATTCCAATGGCGATACGCTCTGGACAAGAACTTTTGGCGGATCAGGCAACGACGCGGGCACTTCCGTCCAGCAAACTACCGATGGCGGCTACATCATCTCCGGGACCACGAGGTCCTTCGGCGCGGGTAGCAAGGATGTTTGGCTCATCAAGACCGATTCAATGGGAGATACACTGTGGACCAAGACCTTCGGCGGCGATTCAATCGACTGTGGCGGCTCGGCTCAGCAGACAGCCGACGGCGGCTACATCGTGGTCGGCTGGACCTTCTCGTACTCGGACTCGCCAAGAATCTATCTAGTCAAGACCAACGCGGGCGGTGATACGCTATGGACAAAGACGATTGGCGGCAGGGGTTGGGTGGAGGGCTTCTCAGGTGCGCAGGTGAAGGACGGCGGCTACATCATCGTTGGCATCTGTGGTGTCGGCCTCCCCGACGTCTATCTCGTCAGAACCGACGCCAACGGTGACACTCTCTGGACGAGGACGTTCGGCGGACTTGACTTCGATGGCGGGTATTCGGTTCAACAGACCGCGGACGGCGGCTACGTCATTGCCGGACAGACATACTCTTTTGGCGCAGGCTTGTCGGACTTCTATCTCATCAAGACGGATTCTGCGGGTAAAGTCGCGGTCGCGGAACCGAAGGCAAGCCCGCCCCGAGCGCCCGTCCTGTCACTGACGTGCGAGCCTAATCCATTTTGCATTAGCACAAAGATGAGCCTCTCGACTCAAGTCTCGAACTCCAAGCCCCAGGCCTTGCGCGTCTACGATGTGCAAGGACGACTCGTACGTACACTTGCCGTGAACCGTGAGTCGCACACAATATGGGACGGGCGGGACGACATGGGTCAACTCCTGCCGTCAGGAACGTACCTGGTTCGCTGTAGCGCTGCGACAGAGCACGCCGCTACGCGCCTCGTCCTGCAGCACTAGTAGTCGGATACGGCCGAAGCCAGAGTCTAGAAGCTAGAGCATAGAAGGCAGAGTCTTCGGTCGCTCTAGCTTCTCGCGTCTAGACTCCAGCTTCTTACTTCGTCTGGTTCCTCGGAGGAAAGGTCGATGGCTTGACAAGGGGCGGTTCCCGGAAGAAGATTAGGCATGAAACAGGCCATTGTCTTCATTCTCTTTTGCTCGATTTCTCTCGCTCTTGCCGACGGGCCAGGCGCAACGGTCAAGGTCGAGCCGGCCGATAAGGGCGCGGGCACGCGTCTGGCCGTTCCGGGTCGCGCGCCGGCTGAATCGGCTCCGGCGTCTGAACCCAATCCGCTGCCTTCTGATTCCGGCTGGACGCTTATGGACTCGCTGGTTTTGCATGCGATGATTCCGGCGGGGCAGCGCCTCGCGGTCGTGTTCGACAGTGCAACCAGGTCTCTGCGCGATACGCTGCTGCCGGAGTTCCTGACCGACTCGGCCAAGATGGCAGTGGCGATTGCGCCCGATTGGCTCAAGGACGACCTTGCCGACAATTTCCGCCGTCTCGGCTCTGCCCAGCAGAGTCGTTACTCGAATGTCATTCTGAATTGCCCGGACAAACGATACTATGATGAGGTCTGCTTTCAGGTCGCGCACCTGTCCCCGGGGACACTGTCCTCGATGAATTCGCAGATCCTCGTCGACAACGTCCAGCAGGCGTATCAAATTGACCCGGAACTGCATTACGTTGACATCGTTGACTACGGCGACCCTCTGCAGGGCGGCAACTACTACTCTACCACGAAGTACCGCGTCCGCGCGCAGGCGGAAACGTCATGGGTGGAGATACCGCGCGACATCTACTACTGGTGGGTCATCATGCCCAAGGGAACCGACGAGCCGCCGATGTACGTGGACGGGTACTTCTGGCGGGAGTACCTTTTCTACTGCAATGACTCCGGCTACCCGCTCCTGCGGGAGAAGCTGGCTCCGACACAGTTATTCTGGGACGGCCAGAAGCACGCCTGGGGCGGAGGGTTTGAGGACACGATGCAGGCGGTCGCGGTGGTCGGGCGCTGGGCCGCGCTGACCATGCCCGATGGGGCCTCGGGCAACCGGCCGATACAGCCGGTTACTATCGCTCACGAGCATAACGGCAACTGCGGGGAGATGCAGGACCTGGTGCAGGCCGCGGCCCGCACCGCGCTGATTCCCTGCGGCGGAGTGATGGACATCAACGAGGACCACGTCTGGAACGAGATATGGTGGGACAGCCTGTTTATTCCCTACGCGAACGACCCGACTACCCACATCGCCGATTCGGGATGCGCATACGAGAAGAAGTACGGCGGCAGCAAGGACTGCTCGGCAATCTGGGACTGGCGCAACGACGGCTGGCAGCGCAGCGTTATCGGTACGTACAGCGACGTCTGCAGCCTGACGGTACAGGTGTACGATTCCTGCCTGAGGCCGGTGGATGGCGAGATCGTGAAGCTGTCGAGTGAAGCCTGGGGCGGCGGTATGGCCACCTGCTTCTACGGGGTCACCGACCGCGACGGACGCTACACCACGTCCCTTGGGGACAACCAGAACTACTACCTGACACTCAGCGGCCCGCTCGGCGACGTCTCGGCGGGAATGGTCATTGACTCGGCTGCGGCATCGCCCGGCAGCAACTTCTTCTACCCCTGCACCCTTGCCGGCAGACTCGACTCGCTTACGATTACAGCGGACAGCGGGACACCGCTTGACCAACGCCGAATGGACGTGAGCTATTCCGTGGGGCGCGAGGTGCTCTACGGCTATGACTGCTACAACTCGGGCGGCGCCAACGAATACGCCCTCGTGAAGACGCCGGGAGCAACCGACTTCTTCATGACTTCGCAACCCGAATTCGCAAGTTATCTTAACGGGCAGCCGGTCCGTGCATTCGTGAACGACGAGAATGTGGCTGCGGCGAACCATAGTCTTGTTCTTTCCGAGCCCGGCAATCACTATGCGGTGTTCTCGAACGAAGAGCAGGGCGACCTGATGGTGCTCGTTGATGCGACGGTACGGCTGTACGGGTGGAACGTCGGAGTTGCCGAGACGCCGGGCACCGTCCCGCCTGAGCGCTGGGCGTCAATCAGCGCCAGTCCGTTCCGCGACCGCATGTCCGTACGCCTGGAAGCGAATCGGCCGGCAGACACGAGAGTGACGCTGTTGGACCGTGCAGGCAGAGTCGTACGTCGACTTGCCACTCTTGGCGCAGGGCAGTGTCAGGTCGTCTGGGACGGGACCGACCGGTTCGGCAGAGGCGTGAGTCCGGGGGTCTATTTCTGCCAGGTCTCGGGCGGAGGCAGGACCGTGACCAGGCCGGTCGTGTATCTGGGGGCAAGATGAACCGGCGCGTGCATCCGTTTGTCGCCTGGAGTCTGGTGATTGGGGTTTCTCTAGTCTGGGCTTCGGCACCGGACAAAGGCGGGTATCGGTGGATTGACTCGGACGAGAGCGGCGGGCCGGCATTCAATTGGGTAGACATCACTGGCAGCGGAACGAGGATTCCACTCGGTGATGACGACAATCAGGGGCCATTTGCCCTTGGGTTCAGTTGTGACTTCTACGGGCAACTGCATGATTCGATTCGGGTCTGCTCCAATGGCTGGCTCAGCTTCACTTCGGAGAGTCACCAGTTCCATCACCAATCGATCCCCGACGCGCGCGACCCGAACAGCCTGCTGGCTCCATTCTGGGCCGACTTTGACCCAGCGCAAGGTGGTTCGGTCTACTACCTCGCGGATACTGCGCAGGGACGTTTCGTGGTCTCATGGATTGACGTTCCCCTACACGGCACCGGTGACAGTTGTACGTTCCAGGTCGTGTTGGACACGGGCGGCAGCATCGTGTTTCAGTACCTGCGGCTGCCGGCTTCGGTGCGGTGTGGCTTCGCCACCGTCGGAACGACCGGCGCGGATTCCTGTTCGGTCGGAATTGAGAACGACTCCGGCCTGACCGGTCTTGAATACCTGCGCGACGGTTCGCCGGTGGAGAACCAGTTGCACGACAGCCTCGCCATCAGGTTCTACCGGTTGCAGCACGACGTCTGCCCGTCGGTAGTCCTGCGCCCGATGGCACAGGTCTTCGCTGAGGACAGCATCGCCCCACTGGTGGTGGTATGGAACGCGGGTCTGAGTTCGGCGTCATTCCCGGTAGCGGTGAGGATTGGAGCCGGCTACCAGGAAGAGATGGCCGTGACTGACCTGGCTCCCCTGGCCGAGAAGACGCTGCAATTCCCGGCCTGGGCCCCGGCGGCGGAAACCTGCACGCTTGAGCTGATTACCTCCCTTGACGGCGACGAATGCCCTGCGAACGACACGCTGCGGATGGGAGTATCGGGTTCGTACACGGGTGAGCTCAGATACGACGACGGCGAACAGGACGCGTGGTACATGAAGAACGGCTCGCCCACAGACGAGTGGGCCGGCGCGGTGAGGTTTTCGGTTCCTTACGGCCAGTTTCGTCTGCTCGGGGCCAGGGTCTTCGTCGCGGAGACGACACCATTCAGCCGGGTAATGGTCTGTCCTGACAGCGGCGGCGCCCCTAATGTCGGAAGTCCGTACCTGCTGGCCGAATCGGTCGGTGCGAGCCAACCGGAAACATGGATTGAGGTCGCTGCCGACACGCTGGTGACCACCGCCGAAGACGTCTGGTTGTTGGCATTCTGGCAGCAACGGGCAACCGAGCCGAGAATCGGCGAGGACGCCGACGCGCCGAGAGACCACCGGACATACTTCGGCTCGCCGACCGTGCGTTGGTTCGTCTACAACAGCGGCGACCTGATGGCAAGGTTGCGGATTGACGGCGCGCTCGGCATCAGCGAACTCAGGCCGGTCGGTCTACCGCGGTTCCTCGTGAGCCCGGATCCCTTCAGGCACACGACCACGATCTGTCTCGGTGGCGGGATGCCTTCGTGCCTGTTGCAGGTCCGTGACGCAACCGGCCGTCGCGTCCGTGACCTGCGGCTGTCCGAATCCGGCGTCGCGGTCTGGGATGGCCGCGATCAGGCCGGACGTCTGCTGCCGGCCGGGGCGTATTTCGTCGAAGCCCGAACCGGCGCCGCACGCCGGGTCGCGCGCGTAGTGCTGGCTCGCTAGCGAAGGAGTAGAATGATGAACAAGCTGATTCACTGGGAGATACCTTCCATCGACCTTTCCAAGTCCACGAAGTTCTACGCGGCGCTGTTCGGTTGGAGGATGCAGAGCTGGTCCGGCGACTACGCGTTGTTCGAGGTCGAAGACGGCGTCGGCGGCGGCATCGTCAAAGTCGAGAAGATGCCCGAGCCGGGCATTGACGTGTATGTCGGCGTGGACGACATCCCGGCAGTGCTCGCAAAGGCAGAGGCGCTCGGGGGCAAAGTCGAACGGCCCAAGACCGAAATTGGCGGCGGCATGGGCTTCTTTGCGTTCTTCCGTGACCCGTGCGGCTGCCGAATTGGGCTCTGGGCGAAGGCGTAGCCGCCGGCGAGCGACGTGGTTTCAGGTCTCTGGGGATAGCCCCAGTCCCCTTCTGGTTTGACAGCCTGGCCTGAGCCGGTAAGATTGCCTGCGTTCGGACAAGACAATTATCACCATTTAGAGAGGAGTCCCGGTAATGCGTAAGATAGTCGAATGCGTGCCCAACTTCAGCGAGGGCCGCCGGCCCGAAGTAATCGAGAAGATCGTCCATGTCATCAAGTCGGTCAACGGCGTTTCGATGCTCGACCAGGAGATGGACGCGGACCACAACCGTGCGGTCATCAGCTTCGTCGGTGAGCCGGAGGCGGTGCTCGACGCCGCGTTCAAGGCGGTCAGGGTCGCTTCCGAGTTGATCGACCTGAACCAGCACCATGGCGAGCACCCCCGCATGGGTGCGACCGACGTCGTGCCGTTCGTGCCGATTACCGGCGTGACGGTAGAGGAGTGCATCGAGATGGCCAAGCGGCTGGCCAAGAAGATCGCCGACGAGCTTTCGATTCCGACCTACCTGTACGAACTGGCCGCGACCCGGCCGGACCGGGTTGACCTTGCCCAGATAAGGCGCGGTGAGTTTGAGGGCCTGCGGGAGGCAATTCGCACCGACCCGGATCGTGCGCCGGACTTCGGCCGCCCTGAGCTGCACTCGACCGCGGGCGCTACCGTCGTCGGCGTACGCGCGCCGCTGGTCGCCTACAACGTGAACCTGGCCACGACCGACCTCAAGATTGCCGAACGTATCGCCAAGGCAATCCGGTTCCGCGACGGCGGGTTCCGCTTCACCAAGGCGCTCGGGTTCGAGGTGAAGGAAAAGGGCTGCGTCCAGGTTTCAATCAACATGACCGACTACACCAAGACCCCGCTGTACCGGGTGTTCGAGACCGTGAAGCGCGAGGCCGCGCGGTGGGGTGTGAACGTCATCGAGTCGGAGATTGTCGGGCTGGTGCCGCAAGGCGCCCTGAACGCAAGCGCGCGCTACTTCCTGCAGCTCAACAGTTTCAAGAAGGAGCAGGTGCTCGAGAACCGGCTGGTCCCGGCCAAGGGGTTGCCCGATTTCTTAAACGACCTGGCTTCGTCCGCGCCGACTCCGGGCGGCGGCTCGGCCGCGGCCCTGAACGGCGCAATCGGCGTGGCGCTCATGACCATGGTCGCGAACCTGACGGCAGGCAAGAAGGGCTACGAGGAGTTCTCGGACGAGCTCTCGGCCGCGCGCGACAGACTGCTGTCGCAGCGCGAGCGGTTCGTCTCGCTGATTGACGAGGATGCCGAGTCGTTCAAGAAGGTGATGGCGGCATACAAGCGGCCGAAGATGACCGAGGCGGA
>CAZQZR010000138.1:0-8365 GCA_964597845.1 uncultured bacterium
ACAACGTGGACGCCGGGAAAGCGGACCTCATCCACCACGGCATCCCCGACATGCCATTCGTCGACCCCAACTTCTACAAGGACATGTTCGGCGTCGAGGGCCGCCGCGTCATCCTGACCTTCGGCCTGCTTTCGCCGAACAAGGGCATCGAGAACGTCATCCGGGCGCTGCCTGCCATCGTGGAACGGTTCCCGGACGCGGTCTACCTCGTGCTCGGCGTCACCCACCCCCACGTCAAGCGTGAGAGCGGAGAGGAGTACCGCGTTTCCCTGCAGCGGCTCGCGCGCGAACTCGGCGTCAGCGACCACATCGTGTTCTACAACCGGTTCGTGGACATCTCCGAGCTGTGCCAGTTCCTCGGCGCCGCCGACCTCTACGTTACGCCCTACCTGAATGCGGCCCAAGCCGTTTCCGGGACGCTCGCCTACGCGGTCGGTACGGGCAAAGCGGTCGTCTCCACGCCCTACTGGTATGCCGAGGAGCTGCTGGCCGACGGCCGCGGCCGGCTCGTCCCGTTCAACGACGACGCAACGATGGCCGACACTATCACTCATCTCTTTGCCAACGAGGCCGAACGACACGCCATGCGCAAGCAGGCATACGCGTTCGGACGCCAGATGATCTGGAAGGAAGTCGCGCGGAACTATCTCGGAACTTTCCACCGTGCCGCCGAGGAGCGGTTGCGCGTCCCGGTCTTCGTCGACCGCGTCCCGGTCGAGAACCCGCTGGACATGGACCTGCCCGATCTCAACCTCAATCACCTGCTGACGCTCACCGACGACACCGGCATTATTGAGCATGCCCGCAATACCGTACCCAATCTCAGTGAGGGCTACAGCACCGATGACAACAGCCGGGCGCTGATTGTGGCTCTGCGCGCCCATGAACACGATGAGGACACCACGGTTCTCCACCGGCTGTCCAGCCGCTACCTCGCGTTCATCGACTACGCCTTCAACCGCGAGAACCGTCGCTTCCGGAATTGCCTCGGCTACGACCGCCGCTGGCAGGAAGACACCGGGTCAGAAGACTCCCACGGTCGCGCGCTCTGGAGCCTCGGCACCGTGGTCGGAGGCTCGCACGACAATGCCTTCGTCGCCCTGGCAATGAACCTGTTCGACGCGGCGCTGCCCGCCGTTGAGATATTCTCGAGTCCCCGCGCCTGGGCCTACACGTTGCTCGGCGTCTGTTCGTACATCAAACGCTTCCCCGGTGCCAGTAATGCCCGCCGGGTCCGCGACGCGCTGGCGCAGCGCCTGCTCAGACTATATCGTGCCGGAGCTGACGATGACTGGTCCTGGTTCGAGCCGTCCCTCGCCTACGGCAACGCCCGGCTCAGCCAGGCGCTCCTCCGCGCCGGCGCCGACATCGGCAACGAGGAGATGACGGCCGCCGGTCTGCGTTCACTCGACTGGCTGCTGCGCGTCGAAACCGCTGAAGCCGGCAACTACTCACCCATTCCCAACACCGGCTGGCAACGCGGTACACCGAGGCCCCGCTTCGACCAGCAGCCGATTGAAGCCCAGTGCATGGTCGAAGCCTGCTTCCGTGCCTGGCGTGTCACGAACGACAACTGCTGGCGCGAGGCGATGACTTCGGCGTTCGAGTGGTTCCTCGGCCGCAACGACCTCGGCCGGCCCGTGTACGACTACGCGACCGGCGGTTGCCACGACGGCCTTCACCCCGAAGGCGTCAATGCCAACGAAGGGGCCGAGTCGACTCTCGCATTCCTCGGGTCGCTTCTCACCTTGCGTTACGCAAAGACCATCGGCGGCGAGGAAGGCCGATGACACCGGCCGCACGCGACCAGTTGTTCCAGCGCCACCGCGGCAACCCCATCCTGACCGCGGCCAACTGGCCCCACACCGTCAACGCCGTCTTCAATCCCGGCGCGGCCCGGCTGGCCGACGGCACGACCCTCCTGCTCTGCCGGGTCGAAGACCGCCGCGGCATCTCCTGCCTCTGGGCCGCCCGCTCTGCCGACGGCATCTCCGGCTGGCAAGTCGACCCCGAGCCCGCGCTGCTCCCGAATCCGGAGGAGCACCCTGAAGAAGCATGGGGCGTCGAAGACCCGAGGATTGTCTGGCTCGAGGAGCTCCAGCGCTACGCCGTCACCTACACCGCCTATTCGCCGATCGGCCCGGCGGTCTCGCTCGCCCTCACCGCCGATTTCCGCACCTACGAGAGGATCGGCGTCGTGATCCCGCCCGAGGACAAGGACGCCGCGCTCCTTCCGTGCCGGTTCGGCGGAAGCTGGCTCATGCTTCACCGGCCCCGCACCGGGCTCGGCTCCGACATCTGGCTCGCCGAATCGCCCGACCTCGTTCACTGGGGCCGCCACCGCACCATGCTCGCCGCCCGCAAGGGCGCGTGGTGGGACGCCAACAAGATCGGCATCGGGCCGCCGCTCATCGAGACCGAACGCGGCTGGCTCATGCTCTACCACGGCGTCCGCATGACCGCGGCCGGCTGCCTCTACCGGCTGGGCGTTGCCTTGTTCGACTCCGCCGACCCGGGACGCATGCTGCTCCGCGGCGACGAATGGATCCTCGGCCCGCGCGAAAGCTACGAACGGCAGGGCGACGTCGGCGACGTCGTCTTCCCCTGCGGCGCCACCATCGGACCGGACGGCGACACTCTCAACGTCTACTACGGCGCGGCTGACACCTGCATCGGCCTCGCCGTTGCCCGCGTCTCCGAACTCCTCGCCTGGCTCGACAACCATTCCTCGACCCCGGAACCGGTCATCTGATGACCGTCTACTCCTGACGGCCGACGGCTCGCTGCGGACAACAACCCGGACCTGGACCGAAGCGGATCAATGCCCGGCGTTGACACCGCCGGCCGCAGGGCTAGAATCGAAACGCGGGCAGGCTGCCTGCAGACCAAAGGCGTAATGTGATATACACCGTCACTCTTAACCCGGCTCTGGACCGGACGCTCTACGTAGAATCGCTGGTGCCCGGACAGTCGACCCGCATCCGGCATGAGGAACGCTACGCCGGCGGCAAGGGCATCGACGTGTCGCGGGCCCTCCGTGAAATGGGCAGTGATAGTGTCGCGCTCGGGCTCATCGGTGGCTTCGACGGCAAGGAACTGGAGGGCAGGCTGCTGCTTGCCGGCGTCGCCTGCAGATTCACCCGCATCGCCAACGAAACCCGCACTAACATCATCATCCAGGACGAGCCGAGCGGCTCTGAGACCGCGCTCCTGGCCCGAGGTCCGGAAGTACAGCCCTCCGAGTTGATGGACTTCCTCGACGTCCTGGAGAAGCTCCCGGACATGAGTTTTCTCATCATCTCCGGCTCACTGCCGCCCGGGCTGACGCCCGAGGTCTATTGCCGCATAATCACCATCGGCAACGAACGGGGCGCGCGGGTGGTGCTCGACACCACGGGCGATGCGTTGAGCCAGGGTATTCAGGCCCGCCCGGCCGTAATCAAGCCCAACCGCTTCGAGCTTGCCGAACTCGCCGGAAAGGCGTTCACTGACGTCCGCGCCATTGCCGAATACTGCACGGGCCTCTCGGACCGGGTCGAGATCGTGCTCGCATCGATGGGCCCGGAAGGAATCGTGATGGTGACTCGAGACGAGGTCCTCCACGCGAGACCGCCAAAGGTGATTGTGAAGAGCACTGTCGGGGCGGGCGACTGCGCGGTGGCCGGGTTTGTGCACGGTCTGGCAGCCGGAGAACCGGCCGCCGCCGCGCTCCGCCAGGCGGTCGCCGCCGGCTCGGCCGCCACTCTGAATGCGGGCACCGGCCTGTGCCGTCGCGCCGACATCGAAGCCATCCTTCCCCAAGTCACCATGGAGGAAATCAAACTATGACCTCGCCACGAGCGAAAGCGCCTTCGAGTGCACCGGCGCTGAGCCCGCAGTCACGATGGAACGGGTTGACGAGCAAACGACGACGGTCCCGCCGTGCTCTCGTCTTACCACAGCCGTCGGGCATCGCGCAGCCGCGCATGGAGTCTAAACCTACATGAAGAAGAGGCTTATACTTCCGTTGGCAGTAGTCGTCTTTGCCGGATTCTCCTGTTCCGGCGCCGGCACCGGCGGTGGCTGACCCGGCTGGCACCCGCGGCCGGTCAGGCCAGATTCGTCACAGACAACCCCGGCAGCAAGCCCAGACACGACCGATACGACGGTTCAAAAGACCCCAAGGCAGGGAAAGTAACCGGCCGGCGACGATCTCCGACCGGCAAGAAAGTGCTGCGGCTGCCTGTGCGACCGGCCTCCGGACTACCTCACCTTGACAACGCGTTGGAGCCGCTCCCCGGCACGCCCGCGCACAAGATATACCCCGGCCGGCAACCCGGCTCCCAGGCTCGACCCCGGCTGCACCGCCACACTGCGGCCCGTGACGCCGAGCACCTCAAACCGCTCGGCCTCGCGGCCCCGGACCACCGCGCTCCCGACAATGACACCGGGCAGAAGCAGACCGCTCTGCGCCGGCGAAACCGGGCGTTCGGCAATCGCGCCGGCCGTACCCCCAACCAGCACCCAGTGGCAGTCCGACTCCGTGAAGACGTGACTGGTGTCGTTCGCCGGCCCGGTCGCGGCGGCAACCATCCCGTGCTCCCGGGTCAACCACGTATAGGCGCGGTGGCCGGAAGTATCAGCGTAGACGGGGATACCGCTCACGTACGTCGTATTGATGAGCGTGTCGTAGCTGTCCAGCCGCAGGCAGTCGAACGTGCCCATCGGTATCTCGACCGTGCCCCAGCCGTCGACCGACATGCGCGACCGGCGCTCGCCCAGCATCTCCATCGAATCGCCGAGCGGAACGTGCCACGAGGTCGCCGCGTCCCACGCGTCGCCGAACCCCAACGGCAGGACGAGCATCTTGTACCAGGCGTCGAGAATCTGGAGATAGGAAGTATCGACGCCCACGACCGCAGTCCCGAGCAGATTCAACGCATCATCCTCCAGCCGCATGTAGTCGTAGGTCGAGACGGTCGAGTCGTCCGGGATCATGTGGTCCACATAGTTCGCGTCGGGAAATGTGTCGCGGAACGGCGCCAGCGCCGGGTCGACAACAACGAACCAGCGCAGCGCGCCCGTGAAGGCCGCCGTATCGAAGACCCAGGTATGGGGTCCGCCCGGCTCGAGCACGTTGACGCCGACCGTGCCGACGTTGTACTTCTGCCGCAGCGAATCGCCGTACTGCTGGGACAGGTTACCACGCTCTATAGTTATCTGGGCCGGCGCCGGAACCGCCAGCAGGCAGACGGTCACGGCGGTCAGTATCACAGTTGCTCGCATCAAAGCTCCTTGGTTTGTGTGCTCCTGCGCCGCACAAACGGCGCAGAGCAACACTACAACGACGGCACTCGGGTGTCAAGCCCGACTGGAATTATGGCTCCGGGGCAAGCTCCCGGCCACGGCAGCAGGGCTGTCGCGGAGTTGACAACGGCCCCTAGATGACCGAGAATCCCAAACAGATGTGCACGGCAATTGAACTCTATGCAACGAAACGGAGACGCCCGGGCCGTATTCGAGAAGGCCGGACGGGCTCAATGAATGTGAGGTACGATGACAAGTACAGCCGATAAAGCGAAGCTGCTACTCGTAGACTACGAGAACGTGCAGCAGGTGGAATTGTCAGGACTGGATGACAGCTTTCGCGTCATCATCTTCGTCGGTGCGGACCAAAAGAGCCTTCCCTTTGACTTGGTAACCAAAGCACAGAAGCTCGGCAACCGCGTCGAATGGCATAAGATTGTCGGCAACGGCAGCAACGCCCTAGACTTCTTCATCGCCTGCCAACTCGGGCGTGTATTCGAGAAGTCGCCCCGGCCCGAGTGCACCGTGCTGTCGAAAGACAAAGGCTTCGATCCCCTGCTGACGTACTTAAACGCCAACGGGCTGAAGTGCAAGCGCATCAACGGCCTGGCAGAACTCCACCACAAGGCCGCGACTGCGACCGCCACGCCGGCCCCGTCCCCCGAAGAACCGGTGCTCCGGCGCGTCGTCGAGGTACTCGGCAAGTCGGAGAAGCGGGGCCGCCCGCGCAAGCGCAAGACCCTGTCCCAGTGCATTTCCGCGATGTTCCAGAAGAAGATTCACCCGCAGGAAGTCGACCGCATCATCAGCGCGATGCTGGCCAGCGGCCTGATTTCGGAAACCAACAACACCATCACGTACGAGTTCTAGCGACTGCAGCGGCACGAAGACCGCGTATGAAGAAGACCGCATTGGAACGCGGCAGGAAGAACCCACCAGCAGTGACGGTTGCGGGTTACCTCGCGGCCCTTCCCAAAGATGCGCGGGTCGCGCTCACGAAGCTCCGTAAGACAATCAGGGCCGCCGCACCCGATGCCACCGAGGGCACAAGCTACGGCATGCCGGCGTTCAAGCACAAGGGCACGCTCGTTTACTACGCCGCGTTCAAGGACCACTGCAGTTTCTTCCCGGCGAGCACGGCCGTGATGCGCCGGTTTGCGGCCGAGTTCGAGGGCTACAGTACCAGCAAGGGCACCATCCGCTTCCCGATCGAGAAGCCGCTTCCTGCCGCGCTTGTGACCAAACTAGTCAAGGCACGCGTTGCCGAGAACGAGGCCCGGCAGGCGCGCCTGAAACGGTAATCGGCTTCCGGCGACCGCTGCGCCGGGTTGACGGCGGACCGGAGATGACCGGGGGGTCGGGAACAGAACCATACCGGACTTGTACGCAATGTGGCGAAGCAGCGATGCCCTTGGTGGCAGCGGGAATCACGGGCGTCCTCAGAAACGTCTCACGGTCGGGCTTGACAAATCAATTCGGGCGCTCAGAATTGAACTCGACATGAGGACTGCGCTGGTCGGCTTGAGCGTATGCCTGGGACTGGTGCTCGGGCAGGTCATCGAGCAACCGATGAGCTTCGACTCCAAGGGTGAGTTGTACCGCCTCAGTGCCGAGACGAATGCCGCGGCCGTCGTTTTCCCCGAGCTTTCCGGGTTCGATCATCTCGAGTTGTGGCAGACCCCCGACGGGCCGGTGCTCGAAGTTTACCGCCCGGACAAAGGCAGGGAGCGAATGAGTATCAGCGAGGACAAGCTCGCCCATGTCAGGCAGCAGGTTGACGCGTACATGACGCGGTCCCAGCCGGTGAAACTGGACCAGGAAGGCCGGGGCAGTTTCCTCTTGCAGCAGATTCCTCTCGCCCTTGGCTGGTACGGCCCGGCGACGACTGCGCTTATCATCCCCAGCGCCGACTTCCGCTGGCAGGCAGCGCTGTCCATGGTCGTTTCTTCGGCCGGCTATTTCGCGCCGCTGTCTGCCATGCGCAACATGAAGATGACCAATGCCCAGGCGCACCTCTCGGTGGCCAACGGGTACCGGGGTGTCCTGGCCGGCTATCTCATCGGCCACATGTTTCACATCAGTGCGTACCGGGCGTACTCGGCAATCATGATGGGCACGAGCATCGGCGGGCAGGTTGCCGGCTACACTCTGGCGGACAAGCTCAGCCTGGGCCAGGCGACCCTGGTCACTGCATACACGGACTTGGGGATAATGGACGGCGCGCTGCTGGGTGCCGCGTGCCTGGACTGGACTCGCGCTGATAATCGCTACAACATCTCGATGTCTTTCTGGACCCTGGCCGGGATGGCGACGGGCAGCGTTGCCGGCAACTACGGGGCGCCGAAGTGGGATTGCACTGAGGGGCAGGTCACCGTGCTGCGCACCGGGGTCATGGTCGGAGCCGCAGTGCCGATAGCGCTATACGCAGCTATTATCCAACCTGAGAGCCCGGCCGCGGCGTGCATACTGGGAATAGCCGGCAGCGCGTGCGGCGCATGGTGGACCAAGGGCTCGATTCACGACACGAGATTCTCGAACGGCAACGGCCTGATTGTCACTGGCATGACAGTCGGTGGTGCACTGCTCGGTTCCGGGCTCGGCGTGCTCACCAACAGTGCCGAGGTAACCGCCGTCACCGGTTCAGCCGGAGCAGTAGTCGGCCTTGCTGGGGGCATTGCCCTGGCGAAGAACCTGCAGTCCGGAAAGGCGAGTCAAGGGTATATCGAGCCGCGCATCGAGTTCAACTATGCCGGCCTCGTCGGTGGCGCGACATCCTACGCCGCAAACCGGCAGTTCGCGGTTCCGAACCTTGTGACCGTCCGGTTCTAGCCCGGTTACGCCGCTTCACAGCCAGCGGAGGTACCGACCGTTCCCGACGCCGACTTGACATCGGGCCGGAGATGGCCGAGAATCCAGAGTAGAAACACACCGGACTTGAACGCGATGCCACGAAGCGGAAACGGCCTTGACGATGATCAATATGGTTAGCGTCCCCAGATTTATCTGCGCCTTCGCGGCCTTGACGGTATTGGGACACGGCCAGCCGGACACGAGCCGGAGGCGGCCGGACGCCGGCGCG
>CAZQZR010000139.1:0-8303 GCA_964597845.1 uncultured bacterium
TGGCGGGTCTCACCACAGAAAATATGCACGACAACGTTGAAATAGTCAAGAAGTATCCAGACGCCGTTTTCCGAGCCCTCGAGGTGGTGTACGCGCTCGCCTTCATGCTTCAATTCGAGCGCCAGTTCCTCGGCAATCGCCTGCGCATGGATGGTCGAAGTGGCCGTGGCCATGACGAAGTAGTCCGCCAGCGGCGACCGTCCCCGCAGGTCAAGCACCACCACGTCCTCGCCCAGCTTGCCAAGGATGATCGCTGCGGCCCGCTTGGCCAGACGTCCTGCAGTCATCCTAGTACAAGGGAACCACGTCCGCAAAGAAGCGGCGGTAGTCGTCGCCAATCACAAGCTGCACTTCCAGGTAGCGAACGGAGTCGAGTTCGACGCGAGTCTCGGGTACGGCTTTCGGGCCCAGGGGTAACTTCCGCCAGTGCCGCTGCACCGACAGCGCTTGTGCGATCGTCCGCGCATTCCGCCCGGTCGGCTCACGCAGGTCAACCACGGTTGTTCGTGTAGAGTGCTCACGCCCGTCCCTAACTGCGTAGACGTCGTAGCCGCGCATCTGCAGTTCGTCGGCCACCGCCCGGCCCAGGCGGGGCGCGCCGCAGCCGTTGATTACTTCCATTCTCAGCAACTTGGCATCGGATTCAGACTCCTCTTCCGGCAGCAGCCGCCACGCAATCGAAGCAGCGACGGCCAGCGACACGACCACCAGCACGAGCCACGGAAGTACGTGCCTCAACCGGCACTTGGCTCCCCGCGCGCAGCGAGCCCGCGCTCCAGAGCGGCAAGCTCGCCGGGCGTATTGGCACCAAGCATTTCGTCCGGGTCAGCGGCAAGCACCGCGACTGCCTGCCCGCCTTCAAACCGCACCTCCCGGACAATGTCAGTTAGGTAGTATTCGCCCGAGACCGGACTCGGTTGAATCCTCTCCAGTGCCGGTCTGGCTACGTCCCAGCGAAAGGAATACGCGCCCGAATTGACCTCGTTGATCGCCAGTACCTCGGGAGTCGCGTCACGCCGCTCGACTATGCGCTCAATTGAGTCACCGCCGGCACGCACCACGCGTCCGTATGCGGCCGGGTCGGTAAGCCGGGCGGTGAACACCGCGACATCGGCGCCGGCTGCCTGGCGTTCCCGGAACAACCGCCGGATAGTCTCGGGCCGGATGAGCGGCGCATCGCCGCAGAGAACGACACATTCTTCGTCATCGTTCAATCGGCCGCGGCAGGCCAGGACCGCATCGGCCGTGCCGCGTTGCCCTGCCTGCACCACGAACTCAACACCGTCCTGCTCGAACGCGGCCATCACTTGTTCCTTCTGAGTTCCGACGACGACGATGATACGGGTGGCTCCGCCGGCGCGGGCCGACTCCAGGACGTAGCTCAAGAGCGGACGACCGGCAATCGGCAGAAGCACCTTGGGGAGGGAACTTCCCATGCGCTTGCTCTTGCCCGCCGCCAGGATTATTGCGGTCACTGTATGCGATACGGTCCAGGACGGACCACGTCGACGCCAAGCAGCCGGGAGTCACACTCCCAGCTGCCGAGGAACTTCGAGTTCTTGCCGGTGACGACCAGCCGCCTGATTCTCGACCGGACCAGACACCGGAGCATCGGCCCGCTACTTCTGGGATTCGTCGCGAGCTTTGCCCTTGTCGCCGGCTTTCTTATCCGGCTTCGCCTTCTTGCCGCCCTTCTGCTTGGCCGCTGCCGCCTTGGCCTTCTTCTCATGGTGGCGCTCCTCGCGGATCACGAGTTCGAGCAGGGCCATCTCGGCCCCGTCGCCCTCGCGCGGCCCCAGCCGCAGTACCCGCGTGTACCCGCCCGGCCGGCCGACAAATCGCGGCCCGATTACGTCGAACAGCTTCTTCAGAACGGCCTTGTCGTGAATGTCCCGACCGACCTCACGACGCGCGGCCAGCGTATTCTTCACCGCGAAAGTGATCATCCGGTCCGCGAACCGCCGGGATTCCTTGGCCTTGGCCAGGGTCGTCCGGATCCGCTCATGCTCGAACAGCGAGGTAATCAGGTTGCGCATCAGCGCCAGGCGATGCTGGGCGGTCCGGCCGAGCTTCTTGACCTTGTCTCCGTGACGCAAGGTTACTCCTTTTCCTTATCCGGATCCCGCTCGACAATCGGCAGGCTGGAAACGTCCATACCGAGGGACAACCCGACGTCCTCAAGCACCTTTTTCAGCTCCTCGAGCGACTTCCGGCCGAAGTTCTCGATATCGAGCATGTCCTTCTCGTTCCGCTGCACCAGGTCGCCGATTGTCTGGATTGAAATCCGGTCGCCGGTCGTCTTCGAGCGTCCCTTCATCAGGCAGTTCAGCGCACGGTTCGAAAGCTCCAGTTCCTCGATGCTCTGGTTCAGCAGTTCGACCAGCTTGTCGCGGTCCTGGTAAAGCTTCTCTTCCGCGATGAACTGCGGTTCCTTTTCCGCCGGCACCATCACCGCCATGTGGTTCTTCAGAATCGTGCCCGACTGGATCATCGCCTCATCCGGCCGGACCGTGCCGTCGGTCCAGACCTCAACCACCAGCCGCTCGAAATCGGTCCGGTCCAGCACGCGCATCGCCTCGACCCAGAAATTGACCCGCTTGACCGGCGAGAAGAACGCGTCCATGAACACCGTGGTCTCCGGCGCGGTCCGGTTCTTCTTCAGCCGCTCGGCCTTCACGTAGCCGCGGCCGTTCTCGACCAGCATCTCGATACTCACCGACCGCTTGCTGCCGGAAATCGTCAGTATCCGCTGGTCCGGGTTGGCAATCACTATCTCCGGCGGCACCGTCATGTCCCGCGCCAGGAACTCGCGCTTGCCCGTGGCGTGCAGGTGGCAGAGCTTCGGCGTCTCCGACCAGAGCCGCAGCCGCAGCTTCTTCAGATTGAGCACGATCTCCGTCACGTCCTCGACCACGTCGTCAATCGTCGAGAACTCGTGCGCCACGCCGTCAATCCGCAGCTCGGTGATGGCAGCGCCCTGGACCGAGGAAAGCAGCGCGCGGCGCAGCGAATTGCCCATCGTCGCGCCCCAGCCCTTCTCCAGCGGCGCCAGCGTGAACCGGCCATACGACTCGGTCGAGGTCCCGCTGTCGAGCTCAAGCTTCTCGGGCAGAGTGAAAGGTTTAAGCTTCATTTCGAGTACAGCTCCACGATCAACTGCGTGTTACACGGAATATCCTTGACGTCCTCCGGGCTCGGCTGGCGCACCACGGTTCCGACGCCGCGGTCGGCGGCAACCGTAAGCCAGGCCATCCCGGGCTGCTGCTTGTTCGCGAGAATCGCGGCGATGACCTTCATGCTGTCGTCCCCCTTAACGCCGACGATGTCGCCGCCATCGGTCAGGTACGACGGGATGTTGATCCGGCGTCCGTTCACCGTAATCAGGCCGTGGCGCACGAACTGCCGCGCCTGGCCCCGGGAATTGGCAAACCCCATCCGGAACACCACGTTATCCAAACGCCGCTCCAGCAGGATGACGAGCGCCGCCGCCGTATTCTTGCTCTTCGCGGCCTTGGTGAAGTAATTGTGGAACTGCGTTTCGAGGATGCCGTACATCATCCTTAGCTTCTGCTTCTCGCGCAACTGGATTGAATATGCCGACACCCGGCGCCGGCCGCGCACCTCGGGCATCTCCCCGCGCTTCATCAGCGTGCACTTGTCCGACTGGCACTTCTCCCCGCGCAGAAACAGCTTCTCCCGGCTCTTCCGGCACTTCTTGCACTTCGGTCCGATGTATCTTGCCATCTCTCCTCGCCTCTCGCTACACGCGCCGCTGCTTCGGAGCCCGGCAGCCGTTATGAGGAATCGGTGTAATATCGCGGATGGAGATGATATCCAGGCCCGCGTTCTGCAGCGACCGGATTGCCGACTCCCGGCCCGGCCCCGCACCGCTTACCAGGACCTCGAGCCGCTTCACCCCGAGCGAGCCCGCTTCCTTTGCCGCCGCCTCGGCGCATAGCCCCGCGGCAAACGGAGTCCCCTTCTTCGAACCCTTGAAACCGACCCGGCCCGAACTCGACCACGAAACGACCGCGCCGGTCGGGTCCGCGATTGTCACAATCGTATTATTGAAGCTGGAATTGACGTGGGCAACACACAGCAGCGGAACCTTCTTGCGGATTGCTTTGCGTGGCATTACGCCTTACCTCCGGTCGCCGGCTTGGCTGCGGCCGCGGGTTTGGCTCCGGCCGGCGTCGCCCTGACCTTGATGACGCCGGTCGTCTTGCGCGGCCCCTTGCGCGTCCGGGCGTTCGTGCGCGTCCGCTGGCCACGCACCGGCAGTCGCCGGCGGTGCCGCTCGCCGCGGTAGCTGCTGATTTCGATATAGTGCTTGATGTAGCTGGAAATCTCAGCCCGCAACTCACCCTCGACCTTGTAGCCGCTGTCGATTTCCTTGCGGATGGCGGCCACGTCATCGTCGCTCAAATCCTTCGTGCGACGAGTCGGGTCGATGCCGGCTGCGGTCAGAATCTTGCGCGCCGTGAACTGGCCGATGCCATAGATGTGCGGCAGCGCGTAGAGAATCGCTTTATTATCGGGCAGGTCAATACCCGCGATACGAGCCAAACGGACCTCCTGTGGTTGCCGAAATCAGGAAAATTGCTATCTTGCTTAGTTTGTAAGCTGTAATTTATAGCCGATTTACACGGAATGTCAAGCGAAAAACCCCTTGACGCCCACGAACCCAAAAGACCGCTTCCGGCAAAGGCCGAATGACCAAGGGGAAATGGCGAACGGCGGCTGAGGAATTGCGGGGTCCGTAGCTCCTTCCCCTCCGTGCTGCGAAGCAGCCTTGGAGTGCGGGAGCGTAAGCTCCCGCCTTTCCGCCGCGTAGCCCGCCTGCGCCTCTGCAGCCGTCGACGTGTGCCGGCCGGCGCGACGCTCAACGCTTCCCCAGACCAAACGCAAGCTCAGGCTCCGGTCAGCCAACTCACAACTCGTAACTCGCAACCCGCAACAGCTTCTCCCAAAACTCGCGACAAAGCTCGCTGCAAAGCTCGCTGGAAAGCTTCTTCGAAAGCTCGTTCAAGAGCTTCTTCGAAAGCTCATTTCAAAGCACGATTCAAAGCTCGTTGAAGAGCTTCTCGCAAAGCTTCGTTCAAAGCTCACGGAAAAGCTCAAGAAACAGCTTGTTTCAAAGCTTAGTTCAAAGCTCGCGGAAAAGCTCGGTCAAAAGCTCGGTTCAAAGCACATTTCAAACCTCGTTCAAAACCTCATTCGAAAGCTAACTCGAAAGCTGCTTAGGGGGCGACCCCTCAGAGTCTTATTCTGTCTGCCCGACAGGGCTTAACCGGCTGACTGTACTGACGTTAGGCCTGATTGTGGCCCATTGCGAAACCGGCGGCGATGAGACAGTGTCCCGCCCGGCCGCCAACCCCGCGGGGAAACGTCGATTCCGGCCCCTGCGTCCTGTCCTTTCCGGTTGCTTAGTCCATTCTGCACTCTGCATTTTGCATTCTGCATTTTGACTTCGCCTTGGCGATTCTGCCGTCCCCTGGACTATCCGGGGAGTCCCAGCCCTCTATACAGCCCTCGCTCCAGCACCCGCAACAGCGCCCGGTCATCGTCTCGCAACAGCCTTCGCTCCAGCCCTTGTCCCAGCACCTGCAACAGCACCCGGCCCTCGTCTCGCAACAGCCGTCGCTTCAGTCCCTGTCCCAGCACCTGCAACAGCACCCGGCCCTCGCCTCGTAACAGCACTCGCTCCAGCCCTTGTCCCGGCACCTGCAACAGCGCCCGGCCCTCGTCTCGCAACAGCCGTCGCTCCAGCCCATGTCCCAGCACCCGGAATAGCACCCGGCCCTCGTCCTGCAACAGCAGCCGCTCCAGCCCCCGCTACGTCACCTGCAACAGCAGCCGTCCCTGCTCCTGCAACAGCACCCTCGCCAGCCGCCGCCTGGCACATCCCGTCATGCTGTCAACGTAGCCTGTCGTGGAGGCAAGAATCCGCCCGCCCGCGCGTCAGGAATCGCTCATTGCGTCACCGCGATTGCGAGTCTCTTCCTCGCCCGAGCCGTAAGCTGTCAGCCGCAAGCCATCGTCCGCTCTGCCAATCGGCAATCTACAATCGTCAATCTCAATTCACTTGGCCGCCGTCATCAAGTCCGATACCCGCCCCTGGGTCCTCTCACTACTGCGGCCTCAGCTAATCTGCCTGTCTGAGAATCCGACGCCACTCCTTGGTGAACTGGCCGTAGCACGCGGCGACGGTTCGCCGGCAGCCAAGGCGCTCAAGCTCCTCCTGTATGCCGGCCGCCACTGTCTTCTTAGGCGAGGACGCGCGTCGGTGGTGATTTCGGCGATACCAGGGAATCCAGCTCCGCAGCACCCGCATCTCGACCCTGGTCCACAACGCCTTCGGCCAGCAACGGTGGTGCCCGTGCGCCAGTTCGACGATATGGAAGTGAACTGCCTGGCGCGACCTCGCCAGGGTGGACCGGTACCGGCGAGGGTCGGCTAATCGCCAACGCCGGCGTTGACGGGCAAGCTCACGGTGGCAGGCGAACGCCGCTGCGTCCCCGTCCTTGTATTCTCCGTCCAGTAGCGCCAGCGCATACCGGTCAACAATCGCGTCCTCGTCGGGCCGCCACGCGCTCATCAATTGCCGGCCAAGCTCAGTCGCGCGCCGCTCGATGTAGGATTCCACGGCTCTGCGCGTCGGCGGCACGCGCCACTCACTCGCAGATGTGCGCCCGGAGAGCAGGCGGCCGTACACACGGATGATGCGTGAATGGCATTCCGACACCAGTTCCTTGAGGCCAGGATCTCTGTCCCGCGCTGCCCTGCCGGCGTATTCTTCCAAGAGCCTGCGTTCCGACCGAAGCATCCGGCTGCCGGCCCATGACCAGCCCAGCTCCTTGGCCCGTCGTACCACTCTGCCTCGTATCGCGACCAGCGTGCGAACCTGAGGTCGCGTCGCCAGCCTGCTCAACTCGGCGCTGCATGCCGCTGCCGCGGCCTGGGCATCAGCAAAGCAGCCCCGAGCCAGGGCACGGGCATGACGGTCCGTCACCCTTACCTCGGCCGGGTGCCAGGGCTTCTGCGTCGGTCTGCGGCCGGCTGCCCGCGCACCCTCGTAGATGCGGACGAAGATGGCCTGCCGCGTCCGCGGAGCGGCCGGACGCACGGCACCGGGACGCCGCCTCAGGCGGTCGAATTCCGCCGCACAGGCGTCGGCAGCTTCTCGCGCATCTCGATAGCGGCCACGAAGGAGAGCCTGGATGAACCTATCAACGACGGCCTGCTCCGCGCGGGTCCAGGGAGAATTGGCGGCACCGCGCCGGGCCCCAAGCGTATTCTCTTCGAGATAGGCGTAGACGGTCTTGTACGCCAATGCCGTCCCGAGTTCCTTCACACAAGCGCGCGAGGCCTTGGATATGGCGTCATACTCCCCGTCGCTGATGGCCTGCACGAAGCGGCCCAGAATGGCGCGCTCCTTTATGAACCGTGCCCGCCGCTTCTGCCTGCGCATCAGGCTGTTCCGCGCTCCTTAGGCATCAACGATGCACGAAGTGATGCTAGACGAAAGCAGTGCGTCGATTTCTCCTCACGCCGTCGGCTGTAAGCCGTCAGCCGCTAGCTCTCCCTGCCGCGCCTTGACATCAGGGGCGAGTTACGGAGGTGTTTCTCGCGGTCGCTGTGCCGGAAGGTGGCGAGGCCTTTTCACGGTAGTCCGGCTGTAGTGCGGACGTGACCAAGCCCTCAATCGTTGCGATGAGCCGCTCCATCTGCCTCTCCTTCTTCTTGGTTCGCGGCTTGTAGAAGAGCCGAATAAGGTCCGCACGGATGCTCGTCCATTCCGCCAGTGTCAGCGACAGCGGGCCGGTTCCTTCGGCTGCTTGCAGCGCTCCGTCCTTCTCGAGTGGCAGCGCTCGCCGCCACGCCTTGACAATCAGCTTGCGCTCGTCTCTGTTCGGCTTCAGCGAAGCTCGCTTCCTTGCTCCCCCGATCGGTTCCACAAAAGGGCGCTTGTGTTTGTATCCCATCTCATCCATCTTCTTGAACCAGAGCCTATCCTCGCCCGTCCACTTGACCCGGTCCACGGCTTCCTTCGCCGCCATCAGCGACTCGTGCATCTCGTCAGGTGGTGCAGGCCTGCGCCCCATAGTGCTCCTTAACTTCGGACTCCTCCGAGATCACGATGTACGATTCCTCCGATGCAACGATGTACGAATCACGCATCGTCTCGACCAGTTCGACCATCTTGTCATGCCGCGCCTTGTCGGCCGGCCTGTCTGACCGACCGGGGCTTACCGATTCAGTTCAAACGTACTGGGTGCGGTTCGGCGGAAGTCCTGCGGGTG
>CAZQZR010000140.1:0-8250 GCA_964597845.1 uncultured bacterium
ACATCGTGACGTGGTACCGGTACGCCGGCAATTGGACTAGTGCCATCTGCTACAATCCGAACAATGACCGCCTATACTGGGCCACGTCCGATGAGGACTCCGCAATTTCGTTCGTGAAGGTGTTCGACTGCGCCACGGAGTCGGTGGTCAAGCGGATACCGATAGGCGGTGAGATTCTGAATTTCAGACTTGATACGGGCCTGAACAAGCTGTGCGTGTACTCGGCCGAATGCGCCGTTTCGATAATAGACTGCAAGCATGACACGCTCGTGACCCGTATCCCGCTGGCGCCTGACTACCCGCGGCCGATACTGCTCGTGCCCGAAGACAACCGGTTCTGGTATCTGGGCGTGTACGATGTAGTCGTGGTAGACTTGGTTGGCGACACTGTTGTCGTCAGAGCGGCCGATAACCTGACTTCGCTGGACGACGCATGCGCGTGCCCGGAGGACCGCAAGATATACACATCTAACGGTCAGGTCATACAAGCGGACAACCCCCGGCATGTCGATTCGATACCATTCTTCGCCAACAGGTTCTGTTATGTTCCGGGCTTGCACAAACTCTACGGAGTCTCCAACTACATGGTGCCGCCGCCGCCGCCGGGCAACTCTGTCTTCCGCGTGCTGGACACACGGAGCGACTCTGTGACCGCGACCTTTAATGGTCCTCGCCAAGTCTCCGGTATGTGCCTAGACCGCACGGGGAACTACATCTATTGCGCCGTCTACGCGGATTCGGTGATGTTCGTAATAGACGTGCGTGGTGACAGTGTAGTTTCGACGTTTCCTGTTCCGACATGGGCGGCAGCCCGTGACCCTCTCGTGGCAAACCGTCGTACAAACCGCATCTACGAGGCTTCGTACGATTTTCACTTCGGTGGAATACCAGTGGTACGCGACAGCATGCTCATCGGGCTGGAGGAACTGAAGTCGGCTGTGCGTCCCACGTGCATCAATCCAACGCTCATCAGTCGCAGTGTGCCCCTGCGAGCCACCACGCCCGCCGAACTCTACGACGCGTCGGGACGGAAAGCAGCTACGCTACGACAAGGGCTGAATGACATCAGTCGACTTGCGCCAGGCGTCTACTTCGTGCGCGAAGAGCCGCAGGCCGCAAGCCGTCAGCCGTCGGCCGTCGCCGTCCGCAAGGTCATCCTGCAGCACTAGCGCGCGAGGTCCCAGTTCCCGGTTTGCGGTCGGCAGTAGCTGAGAGACTCCTCCACTCCGTTTCTCTCCGGTCGGAGTGACATTGCTGTCGGCGGTTATCACATCCGTGTCGTCTGCGTAGTCTGCGGTTGATCCTCTCCGGCCCGCGGCGGTCTTCACACTTGTGTAATCTGCGTAATCTGTGGATACTTCCTCCGCGGGGCTGCGGATTCGCTTGCGTTTGCGGCCGGCGTGCCTTAACATACTTTCGTGACCGACATCACGTTGACTGTTGCCGGGCAGGCCGGGCAGGGAATTGACACCGCGTCCGAGCTGCTGGCCCGGGCGCTCGTGCGCAGCGGCTACCATGCATTCGCTTACCCGGACGTGATGTCGCGCGTGCGGGGCGGCCACAACTTCACCGCGGTAAGGGTCTCAGACCGGTCGGTCTATTCGCTAGCCGGGAAGTTCAACGCGCTGCTGGCAATGGATGAGCTGTCGGTAAACGAGCATCGCGGGGACATGGTTGGTGGTGGAGTCGTCGTTGCGGAACCGCCTGGCGAAGCCGCAAGCCACAAGCCACAAGCCGCAAGCCGAGGTCCAGAGCTTGAAGCTGGAAGCTTGAAGCTTGAGGCTGGCACCTTCAGGGTGCCGATGGCGGAGATCGCGGAGAAGCTGGGCGGCACGAAGACGATGGCCAATGTGGTCGGACTGGGCGCGCTCCTGGCCCTGACCGGGCATCCGGTCGACGAGTTGCAGCGCCTGCTCAAGGAACGGTTCCGGGCCAAGGGTGATGACGTGGTGCGCAAGAACGTTGAGTGCTGCCGCGCCGGGGCTGACTACGTACGCGAGAAGTGGGGCGGGACCTGCGCGTGTGCGCTGCCGAAACAGTCGGGCCGCGCGAAGCGGCTGCTGCTCTCCGGCAACCACGCGATTGCGCTCGGCGCGCTGGCTTCGGGCGTGCGCTTCCACTCCGGCTACCCGATGTCGCCTTCCACGCCGATAATGGAGTATCTTGCCGCCAAGCAGGTCGACGCCGGCCTGGTGATGGAGCAGTCCGAGGATGAGATTTCGGCGATAAACATGGCGCTGGGCGCTTCATACGCCGGGGCACGCGCGATGACCGCTACTTCCGGCGGCGGGTTCGCGCTGATGGTCGAAGGACTGGGCATGGCCGGCATGGCCGAGTTGCCGGTTGTCATCGTGATTGCGATGCGGGCGGGCCCGGCCACCGGGTTCCCAACCCGCACCGAGCAGGGTGAGCTGCTGTTCGCCATCAGCGCGTCGCAGGATGAGTTCCCGCGCTTCGTGTTCGCGCCGGGGACCGCGGAGGAGGCATTCTACGCCACGAACCGCGCGTTCGAGTTGGCCGGCCGGTTCCAGGTGCCGGCGATTGTCCTTTCCGACCAGCAGCTCTCGGATTCGCTCTGGACTGTGCCTGCGTTCAACTTCGCGCGCGTATCGGCAAGTGAGGACCTGGACGAGCAGGCATGGCAGGGCAGACCGGCGAACAGCTACAAGCGCTACGCGGTTACCGGGGATGGCGTGTCGCCGAGGCTGGGCCCGGGCTTTCCGGGTCAACTGGTCCATGCGCTTGGTGCCGAACACGATGAGGACGGATTCCAGACCGAAGATGCCGGGATACGCGTGCGCATGCACGAGAAGCGGATGCGCAAGTTGGCGCGCATGGCCGAGTCGCTCGACGCGCCGACGTGCTACCCGGAGGAGACCGCCGAATGCGCGGTCGTCTGTTTCGGTTCGACCTACGGCGCGGCGCGCGAGGCGGTTGACATCCTGCGAGCGGAGCGAGTGAGCGTGGCGATGATGCACCTCTCCGAACTCGCGCCGTTCCCGCGCGAGCGTGTCATGACCAGATTGTCCGGCGTGCGCAAAGTCATTACGGTCGAGGGGAACTCGACCGGCCAACTGGCCGCGCTGATAAGGCGCGAAACGGGAATCAAGGCGGACGCGCAAGTGCTGAAGTATGATGGAAGACCATTCGACGGACAGACGTTGGCTCAAGAACTCAGGGGTAGATGCTAATTCCTAATATCTAATTCCTAATGACTAATCAAAGAGGAAATGACCAAGCACCGATTCCCAATTGGGCATTTGGTCATTGGGGATTGATTAGTAATTCGGAATTAGGAATTCGTCATTTGAGCCATCGGCAACGAGTCTTGCGTGAGAATGCGTACCGTGCTTGATATGAAGTCCTGGTCCAGCCCCGCTGAAGTTACCTGGTGCCCCGGCTGCGGCAACTTCGGCATCCTGAACGCGCTGAAGGCGGCGCTGGTTGCAGCTAAGCTCGAACCGTGGCAGGTCGTGGTCGTCGGCGGCATCGGGCAGTCGGGCAAGGTGGCGCAGTATGTGGGGGCCAACTTCCTGCACGGGCTGCACGGACGGGCGCTTCCGCATGCGCTCGGAGTGAAGCTGGCGAACCCGGAGCTCAAGGTCATCGCGGTCGGCGGTGACGGCGATATGTACGGGGAGGGCGGCAACCACCTGCTGCATGCGTTCCGGCGCAACCTCGACATCGTCTGCCTCGTTCACAACAATGGTGTCTACGGTTTGACCAAGGGGCAGGCTGCGCCGACCAGCGGGCCGGGATTCGCTACGAAGAACCGGCCGATGGGTACGCTGGTGCCTGCGTTCAACCCGCTGGCCGCAGGGCTCGCCATGGGCGGCAGTTTCATCGCCCGCGGGTTCGCCGGTGACATTAAGCATCTCACCCGTCTGATAGGCGACGCGCTGCAGCACAAAGGGTTCGGTTTCATTGACATCCTGCAGCCGTGCGTGAGCTTCAACCACGTCAACACATTCGCGTGGTATCGGGAGCGGGTCTACGACCTGGCGTTTGAGGGACACAATTCGTTGGACCCCGACGCGGCGCGGGCACGGGCGCTCGAATGGCCGGTCGAGTCCGGAGATGCGCGGATTCCGACCGGCATCATCTACCGGGCGCAACGGGCGCCTTACGAGAGCTGCGGCCGGCCCGGTAAGCCGGTTGTCAGACTGAAGTCCGACTTCGGCGCGGTCAAGCGGGCGTTGAAGGACTTTGAGTGAACGAGCTCAACCTGATAGTCGCGGGGCATGCAGGGCAGGGGTTGCAGGTCATTTCGCGTACGCTCGGCCGTTTGCTGGTTCGGGCCGGGTACTACGTGTTCGTGTCGCAGGACGTGATGTCGCGGATCCGCGGCGGGCACAATTCCGCGCGGGTGCGGGTGAGCACGCGGCCGAGAGCGGCTGACGGCGACAAGGCGGAGATTCTCATCGCGCTCGACCCGGCACTGGTCGCGAGGTACGTTGCCGACCTCGCGCCGGACGCAGTGGTGGTGACCGACGTTGCCGGTGACCTGCCTGAAGGCTTGAACGCGGTCCGGTTGCCGCTTGTGGACCTTGCCCGCGAGCACGGTAGGGACCCGGTCATGGTCAATGCGGTCGCGGTCGGCGCGACGCTGGCCCTGGTCGGCCTTGAGCTTACCGGCCTTGCAGACCTGTTTGCGCGCGAGTTCGCGAGGAAAGGCGAGGACGTGGTCAGGCGAAACATGGCCGCGGCCGAGGCCGGGCATCGTGCGGTCGTTGAGGACATGAAGCGGTCGTGTCCCTACAAGCTGGCAACTCCTGAACCCGGCGACCGGCTGCTCATTTCCGGAGCCGAGGCGCTGGCCCTGGGTGCGATTGCCGCCAACGTGCGCGTGGTCACCGGCTATCCAATGTCACCCGCCACACCGATTGTCGAGTACTGCTTCCGCCACGCGCAAGAGGCGGGCCTGATTGTCGAGCAGACCGAAGACGAAGTGTCCGCCGCCAACCTGGCCATCGGCGCGGCCTTTGCCGGTGCGCGGGCTATGACCTGCACTGCCGGCGGCGGGTTCTGCCTGATGAACGAGGCTTTGAGCCTTGCCGGCATGACCGAGACGCCGTTGGTGTTCTGCGTCGGCATGAGGCCTGGTCCGGCGACCGGGATGGCCACGCGGACTGCCCAGGCCGACGTCCTGTTCGCTATCTATGCCGGGCACGGCGAGTTCCCGCGCGCAGTACTGACACCTGCTGACGCGGGGCAGGCATTCCAGGCTGCCCAGGACGCGTTCCGGATTGCCGAGAAGTTCCAGACCCCGGTCATTATCCTGTTCGACCAGTTCATGGCCGACGCGCTCTGGACGGTCGAACGGAACGAACTGAGAGTAGACAACCGCCAAGGACGCCAAGAACGCCAAGTTCCGGGGGCAGAGAGAACGGACGGACAGGAGAACCGCCAAGAACGCCAAGAGCGCCAAGTCCCGGAAGGAGCAAAGGCGTACACGTACCGCAGGTACGAAATGAACCAGAGTGGTGTGTCACCCCGACTGCTGCCCGGAACGCCGCAGCAGCTTGTATACGCCGACTCGGATGAACACACCGAGGCCGGGCACATCACTGAGTCGGCGGCGATGAGGGTTCAGATGGTGGACAAACGGAACGCCAAGACTGCGGGTATCAGGCAGGAGCTGACGGAACCTAAGGTTGAGGTTAAGGTTGAGGTAGAGCCAGAGGCAGAGGCAGAGGATGAGACGCTTGTGTTCTGTTTCGGTTCCAGCCGCGGGGTCGTGGCCGAGGCGGTTGCGCGGCTGCGGAGGAAGGGCCGCAAAGTCGCGATGGTACACTTGGGTCACGTCTGGCCGTTCCCGGCTGAGGCTGTGGCCGCGCTCGCCGCCAAGAGCCAGAAAGTCGTGACCGTGGAGCAGAATTTCTCCGGACAGCTCGCGCAACTTCTGTTACAGGAGTGCGGGTTGCGCGTGGCCGGGACCGTGCGGCGGTATGACGGCAGGCAGTTCGCTGTTGCAGAGGTAGAGGCCGGGCTGGAGGAACTGGTTGGAGGAAAGGCTGGCTAGGAGCAAATGACAAAGGACAAAGTACAAAGGACAAAGCAAAGGGGAAAGTACCAAGGACAAAGTCCGACTTGGGCCTTTGGCCTTTCCGGCTTGCTTAGTCCTTTGTCCTTACGACTTTGTTTTTGTAGCGTTGAGGCGACTCGTGTCTGACGTGAAGTTCTCACCGAAGGAATTCGAGAGCAGTGACCCGATAGCCTGGTGCCCCGGCTGCGGTAACTTCGGCATCCGCGAGGCGGTCAAGACAGCACTGTCCGAGCTTGGTCTGAGACCGGAACAGACCTGCTTTGTATCAGGCATCGGTCAGGCGGCCAAAGCGCCGCACTACATTCGCTGCAACCTGTTCAACGGACTGCACGGCCGGGCCCTGCCGGTCGCAACCGGGGTCAAGCTGGCCAATCCCGAACTCGTCGTGTTCGCTGAAGGCGGGGACGGCGACGGATACGCCGAAGGCGGCAACCATTTCCTTCACGCCCTGCGCCGGAACATCGACATGACCTACATCGTGCACGACAACCAGATTTACGGCCTGACCAAGGGCCAGACCTCGCCGACCAGCGAGGCAGGAATGGTCACGAAGACCACGCCGTGCGGCGCGATAGAGCCGGCGTTTCGGCCGCTGGCCTTGGCGGTGATGATGGATGTCGGGTTCGTCGCGCGGGGATTTTGCGCGAGGCCGAGGCAGCTTGCGGACATCATCAAGCTGGCGGTGCAGCATCGCGGGTTTGCCCTGGTCGAAGTCCTGCAGAACTGTGTCAGCTTCAACCATGTCAACACGGCTAAGTGGTACAGCCACCGCGTCTATGATCTCGCCGAAGAGAGGCACGACCCGACGGACCGGGACAAGGCTTATCACAAGGCGCTGGAATGGGGCGACCGGATTCCTACCGGCGTCATCTACCGGTCAGCACGCAAGAGCTACGACGAACTGCTAGGGGACATGACCGAAATCGCAGGGACGGCGCGGGACATGACCGAAATGTCCGACATTTCGGATCGTGTCCCAAGCCTGCGCGGCGGGGACTGCCCCCCTCCGGCGATTTCGGATCGTGTCCCCGCCCAGCCCGGAAATAGGGTTAGCGTCCCCAGATTAACGGACGCGCTCGACCGGCTGCTCGGACAGTTCCGCTAGAACTGCTACTTCTGGAATCCTGACCGCGGGTGGGCGCGGTTGTATACTTGCTTCAACCGTTCCACCGTGACATGCGAGTATATCTGCGTCGTTGAGAGCGAGGCGTGGCCTAGCAGTTCCTGCACCGCACGCAGGTCGGCCCCGCGTTCCAGCAGGTGCGTGGCAAAAGCGTGACGCAGGGAATGAGGGTTGGTCGCGGTGGCATCGGCCACGCGGGACAGCGCCTTGCGCACGATGTTCTGGATGCTGCGGGTTGTGAGCCTGCCGCCGTTGTTGTTGGTGAAGACCGGCGTCACATCCTTGTGAGTGCGGCAGGCGAGCCACCTGTCGAGCGCCTCTTTCTCGGCGCGGCCCAGCGGGACGATGCGTTCCTTCCCGCCTTTGCCGCGCACGCGGATGGCCTCGGCCACAAAGTCCACGTCCGCCACGTTCAAGCCGACCAACTCGGCCGCACGCAGGCCTGAGCCGTAGAGCGTTTCGAGGATTGCCCTCTCGCGGACCATGACTTCGGCGTCGCCCTTGGTTTCAATGGCTTCGCGCACCTGGTACTGGCTCAGGAATCCGGGCAGGCGTTGCTCCAGACGCGGGCCCTTGACCGCGGTTGCCGGGTTGGCCGCAAGCGTGCCTTTGCGTACGAGGAAGCGGAGGAAGGACTTGACCGAAGACAGCTTGCGCGCGGCCGAGCGTTTCTCGTAGCCGTAGCGGAGCAGAGCGCCGAGGAAGTCCCGGATATCGGCGTGGGTGAGCGCCCCAAGCGGCTTGCCTGCGAGCCGGTCGGAGCAGAACTCGAAGAACTGGCCGAGGTCAGTAGCGTATGACCGTAGCGTGTGGTCGGAGTACTGCTTTTCCTTCTCAAGCCATCCGAGGAAATCCTCCCGCGCCGATTCGTAGGCAGGGTTCTGGGCTGGGTCTGATTTGTCCACCGTTCAGAATACAGCACGGCGCGGGAGCGTCAAGACAGGCCCAGGAGTTGGGGGAAGCGTTGACCCAATGGTCGGGGGAAGGGTTCGGGGAAGCATCGGGGGAAGGGCAGGGCCGAGCGTCGGGCGAACAGTCGGGGAGCGGCTTGCGGGGAGCCGGGGGGGCAGAGTCCGGGGAA
>CAZQZR010000141.1:0-3501 GCA_964597845.1 uncultured bacterium
GCCCCGATTGGCTGGCACAAGAAGTGGGACGCCGGTTCGTGGCTTGTGTCCGACGGCGACCACACACTCTACGCCTTCAAGGGCAAGTACCACGAGTTCTACACCTACAACACCCAAACGGGCGAATGGAGCCCGGCCCTGACCGCGATGCCGATTCCGGGCCGTGCCGGCAACAAGAAGGCCAAGGACGGCAGCAGCGCGGCGTGGTTCGATGGTGATATCTACGCGTTCAAGGGTGGCAACACCACCGAGTTCTGGAAGTACTTCCCGGACGGCGACTCGTGGGTTCAGCAGGCCGACATCCCGATGTACGGGAACAGCGGTCGCCGCAAGAAGGTGAAGCAGGGCGGCGCTCTGGCCGGTTATCCGGGCGCAGGCGGCGTGTATGCCTTCAAGGGCAACAAGACCTACGACTTCTGGCGCTACGGAGTGACGGCTATGGCCGGCGCTCAGCCGAGCCGCGAAGGCGTCATGGCCGGCAACATCAACATCGGGGACGCGTCGTTTGCGATCTCCCCGAACCCTCTGGCCGGCGGGCTTGCGACAGTACGCTACAGCCTGCCCAAGGCCGGGCTGGCCACGCTCTACGTCTACGACGTGACGGGCCGGACGGTGCTGACGCAGACGCTGGCAGCGGGTCGTACCGGGACCGCCGGTCTCGACCTGCGGAAGCTCGATGCGGGCGTGTACCTGGTGAAGGTCACGACCGAGGGCTTCAGCGCAACGCAGAAGCTGGTCGTCGAGCACTAGACCGAACCATCCGGGTTACAAGGGGCGGGTCTTTGACCCGCCCCTTGTCTCGTTATCGCCCAAACCACAGAGTACATGGCGCGGCCTCGGAGGCCGCAAGTCAAAGGTCAAAAGGCAAATATCAAAATGCAAAGTGTCTGAGGCGGAAGGACTATACGCAGATTTCGCAGATTACATAGATTCCGGTTTGGGACTTGAGGTTTCCCGCTGCCGACTCGGGTGCTGCAAAGCATCCCGCAAAGCTCGCCGGAAAGCTCCTCGGAAAGCTCACTCAAGAGCTTCTTCAAGAGCTCATTTGAAAGCCCACTTCAAAGCACTTTTCAAAGCTCGGCGCAAAGCTCACTTCAAAGCTCTCCGCAAAGCTCAGTTCAAAGCTCGCGGAAAAGCTCGTGAAACAACTTGTCTCAAGGCTTGATTCAAAGCTCGTCTCAAAGCTCAGCCAAAACCTCAACCTAAACCCTAACCTAAACCTTATTCGATTGCCGCCCTGGGGGCAGGGGAGGGAGAAAGACGCAAATCGTGGATAATGAATTGAGATTAGTGAAGTTAGGATGCTTATCGGCCGGTCGTGGAATGTGTACTATACTACACATCTGGAAAGGCGAGAACGAGCCGCAAGCCGGCGGCCATCGCCATCCGTTACGCGCCATTCGCGCCGGGGTCTTAGCATCCCCGCGCCGGAGCCGTAATGGAGGGATGCTATCCGCTTGGTCGGGGGCCGCAAGCTGTAGGCTGTGAGATGTCGGCTGCAGGTTGTCGCGCTACGGGTGCAGGCCGGAAGTGCTCAACGAAATCTGCCGGGCAGTGTTCAACCTGGAGACTGACTGAAGATGGACCCTCCCGGTTACTTTCCACCGTCCGGGCTCGGCGTTTGGCGCTCGGACTGACCAGTGACCGGAGCGGTCGCCTGTTTCGCCTTTTCAGCGGTGGATTGGACGGACTCGAATGGGCCACTGCCAATCAGAGGTTTGCAGGGCCAACGGTGACGATGCGCTTGATAGGAACCATTTTCAGCTTGAGGCGCGGTCGCGCTTGAGTCTAGATTCCGGCGACCAGTCTGCGGTCCTTTGTGTCGGAGTCAGTTTGACGCCGGTCCGCGGGCGGCGGGACGGACGGGCCGGTTCAGTTTCCGGAGTACGTAACCGCGAGCACTGTGTCTCCACACAGGGCCGCGAACTGCGGGCGCCCGCGGGCGTCGAATACGACCTGGCGGATGGCGTCGTATTCCCGGCCGGTTTCGCGGCCGTCAACTACGAGCACCATTTTTCCCTTTCGCTGTGCGCCGTAGACAACCCGCCGGCTGTCCGGGCTGAAGAACCGGCCCGGCATGACGGCGTCGTACGGTTCGCCTTCCGTGTTGTCAACTGTGACCATCCACTTCCCGTTGCGCCGTGCGGCATAGGCGACCCGCTTGCCGTTGGGGCTGAACTGTGGCTCGCCGACGGCTTCGTAGAACGTACGGTCCTCCTTGCCGTCCACGACCGCGACCTGAACTCCTCCCTGCCCCGCAGCATAGGCTACCCGAAGCCCGTCCGGGCTGAACACCGCCGTGCCGACGCCGTTGTAGACTTCACCCTCCACGCCATCCACAACCATGAGCTCCTGGTTCGGGGCCGGCGAAGCCCCATAGGCTACGTGCCGGCCCGGTCCAAGCACGGGCGGACGAATCCGCCAATACGTCTTACCGGGCTTGTCCGTACTCACGACGACCCAACTGTCCCGGCGGGATGCCGGGTAGGCGACAAACGTCAGACTACTATCGGTCAGCAGAGCCGGTATGAAATCGTACTCCTCGCCTTCCTTACCGTCATAGACCACGAACATCTTCTTACCACGCCCGGCGACATAAGCCAGATGTTCGGCCCCGGGCCCCAGTCGCGGCCCGAGAATAATCCGGTCGTAGCGCTTGCCCTCTACCGTATCGACCACGACCACCCATTGCGAATCCCGGCCGGCCGCGTATGCGAAGTGTCCGTTGTCCGGGCTGAAGACGGCGGGATTCACCTCGACATACTGCTTTTCCTCGCGGCCATCAACGACCGTCATCCACTTTTCTCCGACCTTGACGCTGAATGCGAGCCGCTTCCCGTCGCTGCCCAGAACCGGATTCGTGACGTCGTCATACCACTTGCCTTCCGTGCCGTTCACGACCAGGGAACGTTGGTTGTTCAGCTTGCCGGGGAATATGAGCTTTGTTCCGTCATCCGGGAACAGGAGCGGACCGACCGCATCGTACACTTTGCTCTCTCGTCCGTCCTCGACTACCACATTCTTGCCACCAGTCATGGCAACGTAAGCCGACCGGCCGCCGGGGGTCAGCACCAGCTTGCCGATGTCGTCGTAGGCTTTGTCTTTCCTGCCGTCCACGACCACGAACTTTGTGCTGTCCAGCGAATAGACCAGGGCGACGTGACGTGAGTTCGAGGAGAGCTCGAACCGTTCGACCTTGGCCCCGGCCGGCACGACACACAGACGATGTTCCTTGAAATCCCGGTGAGCACAGGCGGCGGACAGGATTGCCGCCGCAGCCGCCAGCTTCAGTACGTTGGACAACAGCGGAAAGTGGAAAGTGGAAAGTGGAAAATACCAAGTCGGGACTTTGTCATTTCCACTTTCTTCTTTCCCCTTCACTAGTCTCTATAGGCCGGCGTAAGCCGACCGCGGGGACCGCGGACGGCTTACGTTCGACCGGCAGTGTTAGCGCGCTACCAGGACCTTCCGGACAGCGACGGCGCCGGGCGCGGCAGACCG
>CAZQZR010000141.1:3601-8161 GCA_964597845.1 uncultured bacterium
GTTAGCGCGCTACCAGGACCTTCCGGACAGCGACGGCGCCGGGCGCGGCAGACCGGCAGAAGTAGATACCGCCGGGCACTTGGCGTCCGAGTCCGTCCTCACAATGCCACGTCGCCGTGGCGAATCCGTTTGTTCCGGGCGTGCAGTTGAGTGAGCGAACCAGGTTGCCGGCCGCATCGAACACTTCGACCACCGGTCTATCCGGTCCCGGGCATGCCAGCCGTACCGTCATCTGCGCCGTCACTACGCTGGGGTTGACGTCCAGGCCCGGCCGGGGTTGAGTCGTGGACCTCGGTTCTTCAACGCCGGTCGTGCCGTAGAACATCGCCTCGGGCATGGGCAAGGGCGGAGGCACCGGCATGAAATCGTACCACGAATCGCCCAGCGGCGCGGCAAACATGTACGGCATGCGGATGCCATCAACAGTCCCCAGCAGAGTGACCATTGCCGGCCAGTTGGCGATATCCGGGAAATGGAAGGTGTCAACGATCATGGAGTCGTCGGAGCCCCAGCCGATAGTGGCGAAAGTATCACCAGCGGGCGGGACGGCCACGATGGCCGTATCTATCCAGACCGAGTGGGCGTGGGGATTGATCACTCCGTAGAAGCTGGTCTCGGCGTTGCCCACGCTGAAGGCAACGAACGACAGCACCACGAGTGCCAGTCCGCAGCAGCACTTTTTCGTGTTCATGCTCTGTTCTCCTGCTTTGTGTTTCACCGAATCCAGGGCCTTCATCCCTGCGGCTTGAGTATACCGGTTCGGTCTGCCCTGTCAAGCAAACTGTCTGCGCGTAGGACGCGCAAGTCAGAGTGCAAAATGGGCTGAGGAGGAAGCTGCGAGGAGTGCAAGTCAAAAGGCAAAAGGCAAATATCAAAAGTCAAAATGCTCGAAGGAGGAATCGGCGAGGAGTGCAAGTCAAAAGGCAAAATGCAAATGTCAAAAGTCAAAATGCTCGAAGGAGGAATCGGCGAGGAGTGCAAGTCAAAAGGCAAAATGCAAATGTCAAAAGTCAAAATGCTCGAAGGCGGAAGCTGCGAGGAGTGCAAGTCAAAAGGCAAAAGGCAAATATCAAAATGCAAAATGGCCCGAGGCGGAAGCTGCGCGCTGTGGCTATGGCAATATCGGTTCTGGGTCCTGAATCCGACACTGAATCCGATGTGTGCGCGTGTACGTTTGGTCCGGCATGGCAGCGGCCCTTACCCGTTGGGTGCTGTCATTCCGAGGAGCGGAGCGACGAGGAATCTCGTCTGTCGGCGGTGCAGAGCTTGTCCAGGCTTGCCGAAGCGGCGAGATTCCTCACTCCGTTCGGAATGACAGGTGGCAACTGGTTCAATGTCGGTTCTGGGGCTGGGGCCCGCCGTTTTTCTTCTTGACAGCATAACCGGGGGGGGTATTATTTCATGCACAAGCATCCGTCCTGCGGGCAAGCAGGCGGCAGGACAATCGGTGCTTGGATGGGCCGGGTTACCTCATCAAAATTGGTCGCGCGCCGGGTGCTCCCCGGTTCGTGAAAACGTCGTCCGGCTCGAGGCGGTCGGTCGGGCGGCGAACATAACACGACCGCCTAATCAGGAGGCTAGATGTTACGAAAGACGATGGTAGTGCTTGCGGCGCTGCTGGCGGTTGGCCTCGGGCAGATGTTGCCCGGCGGCCCCGTGGCAGTGCCCGGCCAGGGAATCCTCATGAAGCCTGGTCCTGTCCCCGGGCAACGCAGTGACGGCGGAACCGACGCCGGCTACATTCTGCAGGCGATAGTCGCGGGCGGCAACGGTACCATGTACGGGCCGGCCGGCTACGGCGGCTATTCCATGGGCTTCAGGTTCACGCCGCTGACGTCCGGTGCGATCACCAAGATTGGGCGCTATCGCGGCTCGTACAACGAGACCAGCACCTGCAAGCTCTGGGATGCCGCGAACGGCGACCAACTGGCGAGCGCGTCCGTGTCCGGCTCGGACTGGTCGTACGTGGACATCACGCCGGTGATGGTCGAGTCCGGCCACGAATACTACGTTACCACCTACGGCGGCTCCTACGTGTACTACTACTACCTCAGCGCCGGCATCCCCTTCGACATGAACGATGTCCGGCTCCTGTACGGTGCCTACTACTACGGTGACGGCATGCCCAACTCAAACGGGGGCACCTACATTTACGGCTGCGCGGATTTCTACTTCGAGCCCTGGCCGTCGACTGAGAACTGGACCGGCGCGGTCAGCACCGACTGGGCCGCGGACGGCAACTGGGACGGCGGCCACGCTCCGGCGGCGGGCATCACCGTGAATATCCCGGGAGGTTGCTCGAACTACCCCACGACCAATTCCGGGTCGAGCTACGGCGCCAAGAAGCTGGACATTGCGGAAGGCGCTTCGCTGACCATTGTGTCGGGCAAGCCGCTGACCTTGACGGGCGCTTTCACCAACGCCGGCACGTTCCAGGCCGACGGCAACGTCACCTGCAAGGCGGGCGTGCTCAACAACGCCGGCGGTGAGTTTACCATCTCGACCGGCGCGACGTTCAATTGCGCCGGCGACCTCTACAACGCCGGCACGATGACGAACGGCGGCTACATGTACTTCCCTAAGAACTTCACCAACGGCGGCACCTTCACCTCCGGTACTTACTCCGAACTCCACTTCACCGGGTCCTCGGACGCGACATTCGATGGCGGCAGCACGGACGCCGGCAGCGGCCTGTACAGCCTGTTCGTCGAAAAGGTGCCACTCAACGTCAAGGTCGGCGATAGCGCTATAGCCTGGGGGACTTACTTCGGCAACGCCTACTTCACCCAACTCTGCGAGAATAACTCCACCATGGCGGGCGACATCTCGAGCTGGAAATGCTACTGCTACTCCTCGGGTACGATCCGAGCCAGAATCTATCGGGCCGGTTACAACGGCTACGACTGGGGCATGGTCACCCAGGGCGCGAACCAGTCGTGCGTCTCCGGCCTCAACGAGTTCACCGAGACCCTTTCCGGCGTCGAAGTCGGCGACAAGCTCGGAGCGTATGACGGCGGCCCGATTGCCTTCGGGTACCAGGGTGGCCACCACATGCTGATTTACATGGGCGACGCCAACCCCGGCGCCAACGGTTGGTACGACTGGGATTACGGGCCGTACGCGTTGGAGGGTTACATGCAGGGGCCCGCGGGCGACCTCACCACCAGCGGCGACGTTGCGATTGCCGGCGACCTGATGATTAATGACGGTAACGACCTCGTCGTCAGCGGTTCCAGCCACTACACCGCCAGCGGATTCTGGACCGACAACGGCATGTTCCATCCCGGGGCCGGCACCGTCACATTCGACGTCGAGAGCCAGATTGCCGGCACGGCGGCCCATGAGTTCAACAACCTCGAGATCACCGGCACGCTGTACGGGCCGTCGGCGATGACGGTGAACGGCAACTGGACCTGCAGCGGTACGTTCGACAACGGCAGCGGAACGGTTACAATGAAGGGCGGCTCAATCACGTCCGGCGGCCAGCCTTTCAGCAAGCTCATCATCGACAACGCGAGCGACGGCAACGTCACCATTACCGACGACATCACGGTTACGAACACGCTGACCCTGACGAACGGCAACTTCCGGCTGGGTCCGCACACCCTGACGCTCGGCACCACCAGCGCGGCGGGAACGGCCCTCGTTAACGGCGGCCTGTTCTCGGTTAAGGGTACCAGCGCCGCGGACCGGGGCAAGGTGACTGCGGCGGCAGCGGGCCGTCCGTATGCCTTCACGGTCAACACCGGGGCCAAGATTGCCTCGATGTACGCGAGCTTCAACTGGATGGGCGCGAACGGTATCGACGTCAAGAGCGGCGCGACCATCGACGCGACCGACAACTTCTCGTGGACTTCGTTTACGCCCGGCAACACCGTCGGCACGATGCTGAAGGTCGGGAACGGCCAGACGCTCGACGACATCATGTACACCGACTTCAACGGCACCGCCGGGTCCAACATCGACTACTCCGCGGGCACGGGCCACATGACGGTGAGCGGCGGAATCGGCGCGCTCTGGGGCGAGGACTTCGACAACGACCCGAGCAACAAAGTGGACTGGGTGGTTTTGACCATCCATGACGTCGGCGTAAGCGCGATACTCGCTCCGGCCAACACGGTCGGCGAGCACATCGTCCTGTTCCCCAAGGTGACGGTGAAGAACTACGGCGAGGTGGCCGAGGACTTCGACGTCCGGGTGATAATCTCCGACGCTACCGACGCCGAGGTTTACAACCACGTCGAGCACGTTACCGGTCTTGCCATCGGCGAGACGCGCAACTTCTCCTTTACGGCCAACTCCTGGGATCCGACTCCGCAGGGATCGTTCCACGTGCTCGCCAAGACCGAACTGGGCGGCGACGCTCATCCGGAAAACAACATGTCTGAGCAGGACTTCGTGGTCGGCCCTCCGTATCCGGCGGGCTGGGCGGAAGTAGCGGACATACCGATAATGCCCTCCGGCAGAGCGATCAAGGATGGCGGCGCTCTCGCCTACGATGCGGGCACGGATGCCATCTACGCTTCCAAGGGCTACAAGACGGGTGACTTCTACAAGTAC
>CAZQZR010000142.1:0-8120 GCA_964597845.1 uncultured bacterium
TCCATGTCTGCCCATACTACCTATTGGGGTCGGTTGAGTCAAATGGATACCCCCAATCTTTTATTATGTCCCCGGAATTACGCCCTCGACTGGTCAGACGCGACCCAGGCGCGGTCACCATCGAAAGCCCACAACCCCCAGAGGTAGCTGTAGTCACCAGCACCACCAGGTTTGTTCACCACATTCCAATTCAAACCGCCGTCGCCACTCGTGAGTACGTAACCGTCGCCGCAGGTCACCCAGACGAAGTTGGTATTGACCGCCTGCACCTTCAGAAACGGCACGTTGATGCCGTCACGTACCGGTGGGCATGAAGGGGTCCAAGCTCCAGAACCGCCGCCGCCAGTTATTGTCCTGAATACGACGCCCTTCCGCCAACTGTCTGGGTCATTTGGGTCATAGCGCTTGTACCCGACAATCCATCCATGGTCGCCATCAGCAAAGGACACACCGTGAAGGTCGTAGTCGCCTCCTTCGAGAGTGTACTCCGCGATGATGCCGCCGTTCTCGATCTTGAAGACCTTGCCTTGGTCTCCAACCGCCCAGAAGACGGCGTTGTTGCCTGCCGTTAGGCCACAAACGTCGTTCAAGGCCGGTCCGTTCAGATCGTAGTTGATCTCGACGTCGCCTGCTGCCAGCACCGGCGTCACCGCCAGCGCGATAAGTAACAGGCAGACTCTCAACCTTGTTATGTCAGTCATATTCTCGTTCCCTCTGTTGACTTTCGTCAACTGTTAGTTATCCTCAGACGTTAGTCATCCTCTAACACAAGGGCAGCAATCGGACGCAAGTTCGAAACCTGTTTGTCTTGGCGGACTGGCAGGGCTGCCCTCTTAATTGTGTCTTACTGCTGTCCGCCGGTCACTTCATAGGCCTCCTCATTTCGGGCTTCGCTCCCTCTTCTTCATTGTCTCTCCACAATCACCTTAGCGGAGTAGCGGCGGGTCGCGTTCCCGCTGTCCTGCTCCAGTTCTATAACGTAGACGCCTTGGCCAACTCGCCTGCCGGCATTGTCTCGCAGGTCCCACGATACGGTCTGCGTCGCTCGACTTGCCTCATCCCAGCCGAACTCCAGGGTGCGCACTGCCCGGCCAGTCACGTCGTATACCCCGAGGGTTAAGTTCTCTCCTACGACAGGCGGGCAGGAAACCCAGACTCGGTCACGGCAGGGGTTTGGGTATGCCCGGAGCGCGGTTCCGCTCCGCGTGCGAAGAGCTTCTTCTTCCTGTAGCCCGACGCCCGTGTACTTGCATACCCAGACGTTCTTCGGTCCGTCGGCAGGGTAGTTCGAGACCATGAACTCATCCCGACCGTCGCCATTGAGATCGCCGGCCGTAGAAACCTCATAACCGAGCACCTGCATGTGGGCTGCCTCCATGATCCAGGCATCTGGTACCGTGTCGAAGTGAGCGCCGGTCTGCCAGAGGTAAGCTGCACCAGTGAAGTAGGGCGGCAGCAGTGGCGCTCCGGCGACAAGGTCGTCGTTCCCGTCCCCGGAAGCGTCGCCGGCTGATTGGGCCGACATGCCAAGGTAGGCACTATCCTGCCTGCCGATGAGACAGATGTCGGGAATGCTGTCCATCGGTCTGCCGCCCTCGTGGATGTAGACCTTGCCGCAATTGTCCGGGCTGAAAAAGCCGTGTGGCCAAAGAGGATTGCCCTCAACACCGTAGTCGAAGTCGCCCTGACTTGCCAGGAAGCCCGGCTTCGTCCATCCAAGGGATTGATTCGGTCCCTCACCGGACATGGCCATGTCATAGCTTGTGTCCATGGGATTACCGCCATAGTACGTATATATCCGACCCCTGCCGTCAAACCCAAAGTCCCATGCTCCCACATAGAGGTCGTGGAAGCCGTCGTGGTCAAAGTCGCCGGAAGCCGATACCCCCATTCCAAACCCTTCGTATTCGCCATCGTGCCCGCCCAGCAGGGTCAGGTCGGGAATGGTGTCGAAACCCGGGCCGCCGTGGTACAAATAGACCCTGCCTGTGCCGTCATGTCCGGGACGCTCGGCCGTAAAATAGGCACCCACTGCAAGGTCGTCGTAGCCGTCGCCGTTCAGGTCGCCCGCCGTGAGAGCGCGGCCGAGATGAGCTTCCAACCACCACGTCCCACCGTGGATGATGTGGTCGGGAATCGTATCCATCGGGTTACCGCCCAGCCACACCGTGCAAATGCCCAATGCGTCATCCGCGCAATCTTCACCCATGGCAATGTCCGCATAGCCGTCGCCATTAAGGTCACCGCAGGCCAGGCGAGGGGTGTTCGAGCCAACCCACACCGGACTTCTCAGTACAAGGTCCGGTACGGTTTCCCCGACATGGTTGCCGTAGTAGATGTTGACCCGCCCGCGGAGCGGCGTGGTCCCGTGATTCACGTCGTAGGTGTCGCATGCGACTATCACGTCGGGAATGCCGTCGCCGTTCACGTCGCCACTGGCCAGGGACGCGCCGAATGCATAGAGCGAGGTGTCACCCGGAATCGTCCAGATTATGTCAAGGTTCTCAGTGGTCACAGGGTAAGCTCGCGTGGCCAGCAACGCCACTGCCAGAAGTAGAAGGACGATCTGACCCTCGGGTCTCCTCATCACGAGCGAGCCTGCGCTGCGGCTACTACTTCTCATGATCCCGTCCCTGAGTCCCCGGTTTCCCGCCGTCGCGTTTGGCGGTAACCAACCAGTTCACTCCTCCATCATTACTCCTTAGGATGTACCCGCCGTTGCATGTCAGCCACACGCGCTGGGAGTTTACGGCCTGCACCTTTAGAAAAGGCGCGTCGATGCCGGGCCTGACTACGGGGAACGTTGCGGTCCACTCTTGCGGATTGTCGCCGCCTGTAGTAGTCCTGAACACCACGCCTCTAAAGCGTTCCGGATCGTCGCGCTTGTACCCGACAACCCAGCCATGGTTCGCATCGACGAACGCGACTCCGTGCAGGTCGTACAGACCATCACCGAGGTTGTACTCCGTGTTGGTGTCGCCGTTCACTATCTTGAGGATATTGCCGCTGTCGCCAACCGCCCAATGGACGTCGTTGTTGCCGACGGTCAGGCTACACACGTCGTTCCAAGTCGGCCACAGCGAATCTTGCAGCGAGGTCCTGTCAGGTGCAGACTGTCCCCATCCGGTGCTCACGCCGAGGCCCAGCCCCAGCACGCCCAGCAGCAGCTTCAGCCCCACGGCCCGGTTGTGGTAATAGGCTCTACGGTTGTTCGGACGCCAAACGGCGAAAATCCGCACGCTTCTCTCCTCTGCTGAGTTGGTTTTATTGGAGTGCCCGAACGGGCGATGTCTGCGAGCGGAGAAGAACTGAATCATCCTAAACTCCCGGATTCGCGTGTCAAGAAAAACCTGCGGGGTACACGACGCGGCCCGGCGTCGCCGGCTGCGCACAGGCGTAGCCATACAGCGGAGCTGTAAGTTGCCGGGTTACGGTAGTTCCGACACTCAACACGTGCACTAATCATTTAGCTGCCTCCATTCGGTCGGTTCTGGCATGAACAGACTCGAACCCCGCAAACTTTGAGGACAGTCCCTATTGGTCTCCGAGGTCCCCTCGGACGGGGACAGGTCCTCTGTGATGCGGTGAGCATAGCCGGCGTGACACGATTGTCAACCGCGTCAGCCCGCTATTGAAGCCATTCCCACCAAACCCAGCGTGCAGCATTCATGCCAAGGCCACTTTTGTAACATGCGCATTTGCGTCAGTTACAGGTGCGTGTTTTTGCCGCACTTAGAATATCAGTCGCAGTGCGCACCTTGGTCGCAGCGACGCTCACGCAAACACCCGAGGACTGCGACAGCGAGTATGTCCGGCGGCCTCAGTCGGTTAGCCTTGACGAACGTCATTGCATTCGCCCTTCCCGCCTGTCGCACATCACGCAAGACCGCATCCCACCGCGCGGGCATCGTTCCATCGACCTCCGGCGGTGTAGACTACGTGCGGCCTATCGGCTGGCGACTGCGGCCGTCTTGCCTCCCGCTGCCGTACCCGGCACTCGCATCGGGATTGCGGCGTTCACTTCGGCCCTGACTTCAGCACCAAACCGCGAATTCGACCCGCGACTGGCTGCGCTACTCATCTCGCGACTGAAAGCGTAAGTGAAAGTGCGAGTCACGGCGCAGTTGGCTGCCGAACTCGACCCCGCACTGGCTCCGGCGCTGGTGGCGCGGTTGACTGCACCCCTGGGTGCCGCGCTGACTTCGGCGTTCTTCCCCGCGCTGGCTCCGGCCTTCTTCCCGGTGTTGAAGTCTGGGCTAAGTCCTTGATTGACGGCCACGTTGACGGCCGTGTTGTATTCGGCATTGAATGCCGGAGTCACTCCCGGATTGACTCCCCTGTTGCCGGTGCAAGTGCCGGCTTGGGCCCCGGGCCGCAGGCCGCGGGTCGGGGCCGTCCTCGTTCGGGTCGGTGAGATGCCATGTTACGTTCTGCCCATGAAAGCGCACTAATACATTAGGAGGCAGTGTGGACCGGCTGTCGGCTCCACGGCCCCCGAGGTCCGAAAGGTCAAGAACCCGGCCTGATGGCCGGAAAGGAGACTCACCATGTCCGACGTAACTCGTAGACTCTCGCGCTGGAAGGCGAAGTACTCGCCCGAGATAGCGGCGCAGACCACTGCCCGCATCTATGCTGACATGAGCGAACGCTACCAGGCTTCGATGGTAGCCTTGTGCACGATGGAAACGGAGACGAAGCAGGTGCTGGACGCAAGCGGCATCGACACGATGTACATCGTCTTCTACCTCGACTATGCCCGGCAGCTCTTCCGCCTCTCGCACGGCCGGACCATCTCCGGCCCGACGCTGGCGAAAGAAGCCCAGGTGCTACTGGAGAAGTGGCAGGCACGCGGTCTCGGGCCCGACGTCCTCGCCGCGATTCGCACCGACGTCTTCAGCGTCCCCGCGCCCGAGCCGTAACCTCATGCCGAAGGTCCATGCCGTCCGGTTGAGACGCCGGGGCGGGCTTCCGCCCGCCCCGGTCACTGCTAACTCCTTAGGGGACTGTCCCCAAGGCCTCTACCGCGTTACGACCGCCTTCTTCACTTGAGCGGAGCCGGAAGCGTCGAGGCGGACGAAGTACACGCCTCGCGCAACCGCGGCCCCGCTGCGGTCGGTGCCGTTCCAGATCGCGCTGTGCTGGCCCGCTGACTGCTCTTTCGCCACGAGTTGCCTGACTTCCCGTCCCATGAGGTCGTACACGGATAGGTCCACGCGGGATTATCGGGGACGCTAACCGTTTTAAGGACTCTGTCAAGCTGGAGGCAGCGAAGCGAAGGGAAACGGTGACACAAGATGAAACCCTGCCTGCCCAGCGCATCGGGAAGGGATGAAGGATGAAGGCAGAAGGAATGAGTTGCGAGTTGCGGGTTGCGGGTTGCGGGTTACGAGTTGCGGGTTACGGGAGGCGAGGAGCGCGAGGCGGGAAACGAGTTGCGGGTTGCGAGTTGCGCCCGCGCCGGGCGCGGGAAATCTCAAACTCCAAACCCCAAATCCCAAACCCCCGCATGGCGGAGGCGGTCGGCTGGCTTGACCGCACCGGCGACCGGGCTAGACTTGCAGCGATGATGGTTGTCCGAGACCGCGTTTTGCTGCCCGACCGCAGGCAAATAGAGCGGCGCAGGAGATGAGATGAGCAACAATCCGCCCGAGCGCAAGGCGACGGGGTCGGAGATTGTGTTCTATCAGTCCGAAGACGGCCGCACGAAGCTCGACGTGCGCCTCGAAGACCAGACCGTCTGGCTCAACCAGAAGCAACTCACAGAGCTGTTCGGTAAGGCCAAAGGAACGGTCAGCGAGCACATCAAGCACATCTTCGAGGACGAAGAGCTGACCCCTGAGGTAACTGTTCGGCTTTACCGAACAGTTCAAAAGGAGGGCGACCGCGAGGTCGTTCGCGAGGTGGAGTTCTACAACCTCGACATGGTCCTGGCCCTGGGCTTCCGAGTGCGCAGCCCGGTGGCCGTGCGCTTTCGGCAGTGGGCCGCGGACAAGCTTAAGGAGTACATCGTCAAGGGCTTCGTGCTGGATGACGAGCGCCTGAAAGACCCGAAGGCAGGAAACGACTACTTCGAGGAGCTCACCCGGCGCATCCAGGACATCCGCACGAGCGAGCGGCGGTTCTACCAGAAGATCACCGACATCTACGCTACGAGCATCGACTACAACAAGGACCACCCGCTCACCAAGGAGTTCTTCGCCACGGTGCAGAACAAGGTGCACTACGCTATTCACGGCCAGACCGCCGCCGAGGTAATCTTGTCCCGCGCTGACAGCACAAAGTCAAACATGGGGCTGACCAACTGGGAAGGGGCGCGCATCCGCAAGTCGGACGTCGCCATCGCGAAGAACTATCTGAACGAAGAAGACCTGCGTGCGCTCAATAACCTCGTCGAACAGTATCTCATTTTTGCCGAGGGCCAGGCCGAGCGTCGGATAGCCATGACGATGAGTGATTGGATTACGAAGCTGGAGGGGTTCTTGACCTTGAACGACCGAGAGATATTGCAGAACGCCGGCAAAGTCTCGGCCGAGTTGGCCAGAACCCACGCGGAACGCGAGTTCGTCGAGTTTCGCAAGATCGAGGACCGAAGCCTCGAATCCGACTTCGACCGCGCCGTCAAGCAGTTGCCGCCGCGAACGAAGGACAAGCCGTCGTAGTTCCGGGCGCAGTTGCCGCGGTGGTTGCTGGTGGGTCGGATTGGCGAGCAGTGTTGGTCAGCGGTCGTGACCAGGCGGGCCGGCCGGGTGCGAATCATCTCGATCCGGCGCGCCCGCAAAGAGGAGATTGCGATTTATGAAGGCTAGGCAGTTTGACCGGAAGTTCGACAAAGGCGAAGACGTCACCGCGCACCTGGACGTATCGCGCGCGCGACGCACCGGGCAGGAACCCAGGCGTGTTAACGTTGACTTTCCGGAATGGATGATTGGCTCGCTGGACGAGGAGGCGAGACGCCTCGGAGTCACGCGCCAGTCAATCATCAAGATCTGGATTGCCGAGCGCCTGTCACGGACTCCGGTCTGACGTCGGCATCGGGCTTCGGCGCGTGACACGTCTCGGTCTCTAGCCGCTGTCGCGGCGCGAAGCAGACGAGGAATTCGGGACACCTCCCAATTCCCTGCGTATCAAGCCGCGCAAACGCGAGTTAGTAGGTTAGCAGAGAGCAGTTAGCCGGGCCGGAGTCAGGCAAGGGACAGCGACTCCGTGGTCGAGTATCCGGAGCTTCGGGCTTGAGGCTTGTGGCCTTCTAGGCTTCCGGCCGGAGGATGATGATTGGCGTCAGTTCGTCGCCCTGGCCGGCAGGATTGTCGCGCATCGCTTCCTGGACCAGCTTCACGTCGAGGCCCTCAGGAACACCGACAACCGCGCAGCCGAAGATGTCGTTGGCATCGACTATCGCCACCGGGATACCGAGTTCGTTCGAGAGCATCTGCGCGGTTCCGTCCGGGTCCTTCGGGCCTTTGATGACGCATTCGTAGAACTCCTTCACGCCCGACGTATGGGCCGCATCAATATCGCCGCCTGCTTGTCTGCGACCCGGTAGAAGTCGCCGCTTCTCCCGCAAGGCCGGACGCCTGAAGCACGAAGCGGCACCGGAGGCGTCAGGTTGACATAGTCTTTGCTGCTGGTATCCTAGTTCATCAGGACGTTCTTCGCACTGGTCGCCGTTACGCTATCCGTCGCCGCTGCCCAGCCGCCGGTGGTGCTCGGCCGCTGCCCGCTTGAGAGGGTGGTTGCCATCAGCACCGGCCGGTTCGTGAGCACCGACACCGACGACATTCTCATTGTCCAGGACATTGGTCGTATGGAGCTTTCGCGCGGGCCGGGGCGCGACAAGGCAGTGGTCAACCTGCGCCGGCTGGCCCTGCTCCGGCCCGGCGGCTCCGGTTTGAAGTCAGCATGGCAGAGCGAGCCGTTCAACAGCACCAGCGCCGCGGCCTCCGACATCGCGGGCACGTGCTGGACATCGGGCGACATCAATGCCGACGGCCACCGCGAATTGCTGCTGTTCACGGCTGATTCCTGCAAGGTCGTCTCATTCTCGCCGGACACAGTCGTAACCAGTGCGTACGGCCTGAACGGCGCCTGGGTGGAAGGGGCGGCCTGCTGCGACGCGGACG
>CAZQZR010000143.1:0-7963 GCA_964597845.1 uncultured bacterium
CGGCAAGACCGACACTCTATCGCCGCTGCGCAGCGTTGCCGCCCGCTTTCCGCTTCCCTGGTCCGCCTATGTCCGCCTGCTCTCGGTAAAAGTCCCCGGCGCCCGTCGTTTCTACGAAACCGAGGCCCTGCGCGGAGGCTGGTCGGTACGCCAACTCGACCGCCAAATCGAATCGCAGTTCTACGAGCGAACCGCGCTTTCTCGCAACAAGGCCGCGGTACTTGGCAAAGGCAGGCTCGCGAAGTCGGCGGACGCGGTGGCGCCGGCCGCGGAAATCAAGGACCCTTACGTGCTTGAGTTCCTCGGACTCAAGGACGAGTACTCCGAAAGCGACTTGGAGGAAGCGCTCATCCGGCACCTGGAGACATTTCTGCTTGAACTCGGCGGCGACTTCTGCTTCATCGGCAGGCAGAAACGCCTGCGCGTCGGCGACGAATGGTATCGGATAGACTTGCTCTTCTTCCATCGCCGACTCCGCTGCCTCGTGGTCATTGACCTCAAACTCGGCAAATTCACTCACGCCGACGCAGGCCAGATGCATCTGTACCTGAACTACGCCCGCGAGCATTGGACTCGGCCCGGCGAGAACCCGCCGGTCGGCCTGATACTCTGCGCCCACAAAGACGAAGCGCTCGCGCACTACGCCCTTGAGGGCCTGCCCAACAAAGTGCTCGCGGCTGAGTACAGGACCGCACTGCCGGCCGAGAAGAAGCTGGCTGCGGAAATTGAGAGGACCCGCCGTGCCATCACCGCACACCATCACTCCTGACTCGTCTCAGACTCAATCCTTCCCGCCCCGGTCGTCCCGGCAGCACCGCCGGAGCTGGCCGCCCGCCACTCGGACCCGGCCACCCGCAACTCGTGACCCGCAACTTGCGGATTCCTTACGCCACCGCAACCTGCAGACCGATGTCGAGCCGCCCTGCGCTGCATCTCCTACCTCCTTCGTCCCACATCCTACTTTCTACATCCCACCTCCTACCTACTCTCCTTGACTCCGCCCGGATTTGGAGGCACAATGCGGTGTGGCAAGATGCTCCGCTTCGCCGTCCGGCTACAGCCGGCCTGCGCCGCGCTTGACTTTCCTGCAGGGGGTTGGTATAACCATACCATGCAAAGGTTGACCGCGCTGGACGAGCGTCGCCTGACGCCTCGGCTTGGCACGTCTGTTGCACAGACAGACAGACAGACAGACAGACAGACAGACAGTAATCCACTTCTAAACAATTCCTGTCCGCATTCCTGCCGGCATTTGTCGGCGGGCGCTTTTCCTGACATGCGGGGCGTCGGGCGAAGCGCAGTTCATCCACCCTGCAAACGGCGGCACCGAGCCAAAGATGCCCGAAAGCCCACCGCAGGTGCACGATGGGCACACAAAGGAGGTCTGATGCGAATCAGTAGGCGAGTCTTCGGACTTGTGGTTCTGATCAGCCTAATGGTACTGGGATGTGGCCCAAGCATCCTCAAGTTGGTTCGGATTTCCCCTGCGACCGAGGGAGGAAACCGGCAGGAGAAATCAGGAGTTATCTTCGAGGTGACTCCAGTGGATCCGTCAGCCATTTTAGACGGCAAATACCCGGAGTTGACCTTCTCGTACAAGAATCCCGCAGAACCATACAGCAGTCCTGTGAGGTACTATCTCTTGGGAAAGAACATCCAGTTCAAAGTGAGCGTGACAAACAATACGGGGCATGTGTTGAGGTTCGCGGGCACGGTCATCAAGGTAATTGATGACGCGAACAACATGATTGACGAGCTTGACAAGACGTCGCTTACGGCGACTTCGCCGCTCGCCGCGGCCCAGATCACCAAGCTAAGGTACCTTGACCAGAATGTCGAAGTTTTGCCCGACATGGCTTGGACAGGATATGCCGCTTTCGGCGCCAACCCCGACTCCATATCCCCGACGTTCAAGCTCGCTATCTACGAACTCGTGACGAAGACTGATGAAGCAGGGGTCCCCAAGGAGAAATCGCGCTTCGAGTTCAACTTCAAGAAAGAGGTCATCGAGAAGAAGATGTGACGATTGACTGCTCTGGGCGGGATGGCGGACACATGACATTCCCTATCCCGCCCAGAACGAGGGAGTGAAAATGCTTCCAGTTGCCTATCTATTGGCATTGAGCATAGTCGGTGAGACGGGAGTTCATGCCCCGGCTCGCCACGGCGTGTTCATCGTCCAAGGGGATACGCAGATCGAACTCGCCGCCCAAGATGTCGTACAGCGCAATCTCGTTGGGTACATGACTCGCATTCTTATCGGGCTGGAGGACAGACAAACCGAAGACCTGCCAGTAGTATCTGAGAGTACCACGGCGATCTGTTTCGGTCAACTACAGTCACCTTCCGACTGGAGGGTGACGCGTCTGGCGTACAGCGAGCGTTACGAAGATGCCCTGATCCGCCGCGATCCGTTCAATGTTAACATCTGGCTGCCTGACGAGGAAGTAGCATGTGATGTGAAGGTCACCCCTGGCGAGTCTGATTGCTATGTCCTGTGTCCGAAATCCCATTTGAAACCCGGTCTCTACTGCATTCACTGCTGTAGTCTTGAGCCATTGACATACGTTGGTACGGTTGACCGCCAGGTGTTTGCATTCATTGTCAAAGAGGCGCGCAAAGGGACGGCGGCTAGTCTCGAAGGCAAGCCGGTGTACTGTCTGCAGCTCGCGAGCCCAAACACTTCGGGCTGCTATATTGGATCGGACTCCGGGCTGTTCTATGGGGGCGCAGACGATGTCAGTCCTATTCCCCATCCATTGCTTAGGAATGGAGTCGCGGGTGTTTCTGTCGACCAGGAAAATACCGACCGCATTGTAGTTCTGACAAACCGCGGCAACAAGCTTCTCCAAAGTGAGGATAGGGGACTCACTTGGAAATCTTTGGATCCAGACTTTAGGGACTGGTTTGGCAACCCGATACCCGTCACGCGCATCTTCTCGCTTGTGCCTAACTTGATGCGGTCTCGGGGACTACTCGTCGCCGCAGGTTCCAGGGATGGAGCAGTCCTGTTCTGGAGTGCCGATTTTGGGACGACCTGGGTTGCGAGTCCGCCGAGAGACAGTTGCGTCGTTTCGGCCGTGTTCTCGGACGACCGGATTGTGTTTTCGACTGAGCGACGAATCTACTCCTTTTGTCCTTCCAAAGGCGCGGTCTCTCTGGTTTCGGCGGGACTGAGTGAGGCGAGTCTTCTCGCGGGCTTCTCTGCTGGCAGTCAGGCAGTTCTCGCAGTCACCCTTGGTGGAGTCGTCTACGAGAGTGATGACAGCCTAGCTACGTTCAAGAAGGTGGGAAGTCTTGATTGCCGACCTCGATATCTGGCAGCCCAGGATAGTGAATGTTGGATTGCTGATAGCGCAGGAATTTGGCGGAGTAGCGACAGAGGAACTAACTGGCGCCGCAGCATGCTTCCAGCGGAAGATAACATCAATGTCATTGTTGCCAACACCCACGAGCCTGGTCAACTCTTGGCGGGAGGCGGCAAGGGACTTTACGTGAGTACCGATGGTGGAGTCCGATGGGATATGAGATCCCCTCCTCCTCCTGTTGACTCTAAGTAGCAGGCTGACGCTATTTGACTATGTATCTGGCCGTGCGCACCGCGAAAGGCCAAGTTGGCCCTGCCGGTGGGATGCGCGGCAGACAGAAAGGAACGAGAAGAAGATGAACAAGATGATAAAGAGACACGCGGTCATGCTGATTGCTCTGACCGCAGTGCTTATGGTTGGCTGCAAGAGCAATGACCCGGTCGGCGGTACGTGGACCGGAACCCTGATTTTGGAGGATGTGAGCCAGCACACTGATACCAGTAGTCTGGCTTTCACGGTCACGAATAACAGCGGCATCCTCACCGGAACGGTCACGGCCACCAAATTCGGATGGCAGGGCGCTCAGATTACCAGTGGTGCCTACGTGGCGTCAACCAAAGCCTTCGCGATAACCGCTAACGTCGGTGGTGACGACGGTGAGTTGATGCTCGGCGGAACCCTGAGCGGAGCGACCCTCAGCGGCGACGCGTCTACAAACGGACTGCGGGCCGGAACCTGGAGCGCCGAGAAGTAGTGCCTGAACGTTGTATGTTGCGGAGTATGACGAAGCACACCCGGCAACATGATGCAAGTTCCAGACTGTCGAACCTGACGCTCTGGATTCAGGAATTCGCTGGCCGCGTCCTGTGCTCACGCAGCGGCGCAGGCCCGCACGGCGGCACCAAGCCGAAGAACGAGAGTGGCATCTGGGGTGCGCGGATGCAGATTGAACTACGAGGGAGGTAACAGTGGCAGAGGTACCCAAAGCGGCCGGTAGGAGTTCATTCGACCTACTGGAGAAGAGACTGGTTTTCAGCGTATCCAGGGTTTTCTTCTGGATTCTGTGCGGGGCTGCGGCGTTAGGATTCGCAGCGGCCGTGGTCATGTTCTTGTTCAACGCAGTTCCGCCAGCAAAGAGCAAGGTTGCCAAGCCTCAAGAGCCGGCGGAAGTCACGGTGACTGCTGCCGACATCGAGAACGTGTTGAAGCCAAGCCAGCCAGAGCAGGCGCGTCCGCCCGAAGCCGGAAGCAAGCAGGCTTCTGCCGCCCCGAAAAGCGCGCAGGAGCAAGCAACCGGCCAGACGGTATCCGACCCGCAGGCCGCGCTGTTGAAAGCGAAGCTCGACACTCTGGGTTCCTACTTTCCAGCGGACAAGTACACCTGGGAGACTACCTATGGCGACAGGCCGGTTGAGTACGACTACTGGCACAACGTGACCCGCACGGAGAGGTACGTTCAGCGGTACGGTCTTGACCAGTACGTCACCCAGTTCCTTCAAGTGTACGAGGATACGCCGGCCAAGATAAAGGTTGTTGGCGAGTTGACCGCGATAATCGCAAAGGTGCCGGTTGATGACCGCGACCAGGCGCTGGTTGCCTATTCCAGGTTGCGCCGCGACATGGAGAATGAGCGGCAGACCGAGATAGGTCGGTCGGAAAGCGCATACCAGATGAGGAGAGCCGAGGCCGAAGCGAAGTACGCCGAGGCCAAGCTGAGAAAAGCGGCTGGCCTCCGCGATGCGCTCAAGTACGCCTTGGGCGCATTTACGGGCGTCGCACTCATCGGTCTGTTTCTATGTTTCCTGGCCATCGAGCGAAATACGCGGGCGCTTACGGCGCTGCTTGAGCGGGAGAGGGCATCGTGAGGCGTCGCGTTTTAATTCTGGCGCTGGCGGTTCTGCTTCTCGGCGCATGCACGACCAAGCTGGTGAACACTTCGAGCGAGTACCGACCGGTTACACCTGAGCGAGCGCGTCTGTCGTGCAGTTGCGACCTGCCAGCGACCTACTCTTCGCCCATTCTCAAAGTGGCACTTTGGAAGGAGGCGTTGAGGCAGAAGGTTGAGGTGCGACGCTACCGAACCGACTACTCATGGCTCAACCGTTCGCTCTGGCTCGGGTTAGCCGGTTTCTCGGGCTACGCTGCAGCGCACTGGTGGAATTACTACGCCATGAATAACGACACAGCATTCTACACCGGACGGGTCTTCGGTCTATTGGGAGCGGCTGTCGGCTTGATTAACGCGCTTGTGCTCAAGGATGTGCCGTTCGGTCCGAGCCAGTCGGAAAGGCAGCACATCTTCAGCGGGGACACGGCGTACGGCACCGGTACTCAGCTTGCCAATAGCGCCGTCCAAGTTACCGTCAGGCAGCAGGGCGCTGCACCCGTCAACCAGCGCACTGACAACGTCGGGAAGCTTACGCTGTCAGCCCGCGAGTTCTATGACCTACCCGGAGCCGATAAGGAGCTTGTGCTCGACATTACTGCGGATACAGGGCTTTCCGCGACCCTATCCCTACCCGGCGCCTATCTGGCCCGGGCGAAGGCCTATGATAGTGCCGCGATTGCGCTGTTTGGCCAAGCGCGCAAGGCTGAAGAGGGCGGGCGCGATGAGGAAGCACTGAACTTCTATAGCCGGGTGGCCGACACATACCCCGACGCGACAGCGGCTTCGGAGGCCAGCGCGAAGGTCCAAACGATTCAGCAAAGAGTACAGGCGGCAAAGGTCGCGCGGGTACGTGAAGAACTGCGCCGAGTATCAGACGACAAGGTCCGCTCGGCGATGGCCGCACTGGGGCTCGGTCGCGATGAAAGCTACAACCTGGGCCGGGCCGTAGATGGACTCGAAGGCGACAAGGCCGGCGACGTGGTCAGAATTGGTTTTGACATGCCTTTGAGCAACAGTGACTGCGCGCAGGAGTACTGTGGCCTGACTTCGTTTCAAAGGGTCTATGCGGTTCTATGCTACGAGAGCCGCCAGGGCGGAGATGTGGTTCAGGGCTACATGTCTCTGCTTGGGGTTTCCGAGCCGGTCGCGCAGCGGCTGGCCGGCATGGACCCCAAAGCGATGCTGAAGTGAGATGGCGGTGCGATTGCGGATTCGACCAAAGGAAGGAGATGTGCGTGACGCGCACTCCAAGTGGTCGAGTTTGCCGTTCTGGATTCAGGAATTCGCTGGCCGCGCCGCGTACATATGCAGCGGTCTCTATCCAGCAACGGCTGCACCGACCGAGTACGTTAGTGACGCCCGTGGTGCGTGGGCGCCGAGATAGAAAGGCAGTCCAAGATGGCCGCGGGTTTCCCCCGATGCCTGCGGCCCGGTTGGCTTGCAACGTTGGGGGTACCGGGGGGTACCGGGGACGCTACCCGTTTTCGCAGTCAATGGTTGAAGGAACAGTTCGAAATGAGGAACCATGTATCGACGCCGCATCTGGAAGACACTCGACAAGGCGTATGCCTTCATGGCAGTGGCACTATTCTCGCTGGCCTGTGACGCGGGACCGGGGTCAATCGAATGGAAGGTGGAGCTCAGCAGCCCGGTGCGACGCGCCCCTGCGGTGGCGCCGGATGGTAGTATCTGGATAGGGACGTACGACGGAACGCTGTACTCAGTCTCGACAACAGGGAGTAATCTGCAGGGCGCGAAGGCTGGTGGCGAAGCGATGGCTCCGGCCATAGGCGCAGACGGCACTGTGTACTTCGGCTCTTCCGATGGGAAGCTGTATGCTGTGAACCCCGACTTCACAGTGAAATGGACATCTGCGTTGTCGTCGGGCATCAGGTGCCCCGCTCTTGGGGAGGACGGAACAATCTACGTCGGCGGGTCAGGCACCGGGAATGTTTTCGCGGTCAGCCCAAGCGGCACGACTCTCTGGAACACACGCGTAACATTTACGTGGGGCGTAACGACGCCGGTGATTGGCCCCGACGGCACCATCTACGTCGGAGGCGATTGGGGTGTTGCGTTGCAGGCCCTGGACCCTGCGACAGGGCAGGTCAGGTGGACGTTCAGCCCAGGAGCCTACTGGGATGGAGTGGCGGCTGCGGTCGCCCCGGGTGGGCACATCTTCGCGATAACCGGTTCCCTGACAAGCACACGGGTCTACGAACTCGAGCCGGACAGCGGCGGCGTGGTCAACTACTGGGAGTTCTATGCGGTGACCGAGCCAGTCATCGGAAACAACTCAGTCTACGTTTGGGACCGTTCGACCGCAACGTTGCAGAGCATCCCGCTGAGTGGCGGTAGCTCTCATGGCATCATCGGGCATACCGGCGAGAACTACCTCGCGCCCGCCATATCGGGGAGCGGTGACCTGTACGTACCGGTCAGAGACACGCTGTACATTCTCTCCAGTTCCGGTTCGGTGAAAAGAACCGTTGTTCTAGATGCAAGCATCTCTACGCCACCGACTATCGGCCCGGACGGCACAGTCTATATCGGGGCGGACACCAAACTGTACGCTATCCGCGGCGACGGCATGTCACCAGCGAACCAGCCCTGGCCGATGTACATGAAAGATGCCCGCCATACCGGCAGAGCGAATCAGTAGAATGCCCGCACATGTCTCATGGTAAGAAGAGAGCGCAAACCGTAGGGGAAAGGGACACTTCCCCATATGCGCTAACTTAAGGCGTTGACAATGCGGCCGAAGGTC
>CAZQZR010000144.1:0-7908 GCA_964597845.1 uncultured bacterium
TCGGCGTCAAGCGCAAGTTCCACAACCTGGGCTTCGACTCGCTGCTCTACTACGAATCATTCATGGGCGCGCGCAAACTCGGCTACAAGTGGGGCGAGGTCTCGATGATTCTCGAAGATAACATCAACATAATCCGTCCCATCCTGACGTGGGGCGGCGAGCTGTACAAGACCTACCGGGTCTACCAGTCCCCGGCGTAACTATCTCGGTGTGATTGTCCGGACCACGGCCTCGGTCTGAGTCAGGGCGTCGAGCTTCATCTTTCCCGGGTTGAATACCAACCCGTCAACCATGTAGAACCGGCCGCGGAAGTTGAACGAGTAGTTCACGAACGGCCCGCCGATTACCTCCCGGTCATTCTTCCAGACTCCCGAAAGCCGCACGCACGGCCCGGCCAGGAAAGCGATGGTCTCGGCCTGCAGGAACCGCCGGTTAATCGAGTCGCCGTCGTAGAATCGACCGGTGAGGCGGTCACGTAAGTCGGCCATCGAGTCCGGAACCAGCGCGCGGGTCGTGTCCTGCCAGTGGACGAACACATTCCGGTCCGGCACATGCCCGTACAGGTAGACGAACCCGGCGGCCGCGTTGTCCTCGTTTATGAACCAGCGGCGGGGAACGTCAATGGTGAAAGCGTACTTCCGGCTGAGCTCATCGGTCAGTTTCCGGTCCACGCCCTCGATGTAGACTGCCCTGGCCATCTGGCCGAGGACGATTTCCCGCAGCGTCTGCCGGATTCGTCCGGCATAGTCTTGAAGCCCGGCGACCAGTTTCGATCCGTCGCGGGCGATGAAGATGAGCGCAAACTGGTCCTTGAGCCAGGGATTGGGCACCTTGAGCAACTCGAACTCGCCGCCGGACAGCGAGTCGGCGCGCGCGCCCAGTATCTGGCGGATAAGCGTGTCGCGGGGAGTCCCGATGAGAAAGACGACGCGGAACTTGGAGTAAGTATCGAACTTCCCGGCTGAGCCGACCCGCACCTTGAATTCCGGCTCGGGCTGAGGCGTCGGCACCGGCTCCTGGATTATCGAGCGCACGGTCGGCTCGAGTTCATCCCACTGGGCGGAGATGACCGTCACCTCGCGCAGCGGCCCGATCAGCCGCTGTCCCGGGGAACTGCAGGCGAGCACGAGCAGGACCAGAGAAGAGAATAGTGAATAGAGAATCGAGAATAGTGAAACCCGAATCCGACTTTCACTCTTCATCATTCACAACTCATCATTGATCTGCGCTATCCCACTCGCAGCAGCTCGCTGCGGCCTTCGTACCGGGTCAGCAACGTTCGTTTGATACATACATTCTCCGGCTGTTTCAGTTCCGGGTCAAGCGCGACCAGCCGGAACGCGTCCTTGCGCGCTTGTCTCAGTATCTTGCGGTCGCGGCCAAGCTCGGCAATCCGCAGATCGGGCAGGCCGTGCTGCCTCGTGCCCAGCAGTTCGCCCGCCCCACGCAGTTCCATGTCCTTCTCAGCCAGTTCGAAACCGTCATTCGTGCGGGCGAAGAACTCAAGCCGCTCCCGGGCGTCGCCCAAGGAGATCTTCGGCGCCAGCAGGATGCAGAACGACTGACGGCTGCCACGACCGATCCTGCCCCGCAACTGGTGGAGCTGGGCCAACCCGAACCGTTCCGGGTGCTCGATGATCATCACGGTCGCGTCCGGCATGTCCACGCCGACTTCGATGACTGAAGTCGCGACCAGCAGGTCCAGTTCCTTCTTTCGGAACCGTTCCATCAACTCGTTCCGCTCCTCCGACTTCATCCGGCCGTGGACCAGGCCTACGCAGTGCTTCGGAAGCGCTATCTGCGTCTGCTCGAAAGTCTTGACGGCCGACGCCAGATCAAGCTTCTCCGACTCCTCAATCAGCGGGCATACCACAAAGGCCTGCTCGCCCGCGTCCAGGTGCTTTGCCGTCGCCTGGTACACCGAATCGCGTTCGAGCCCGCTCATCAGCTTCGTCACGACCGGACGCCGGCCCGGCGGCTTCTCATCGAGGACCGACGAGTCAAGATCTCCGTACAACGTCATCGCCAGGGTACGCGGAATCGGGGTCGCGGTCATAACCAGGAAGTCCGGGTTCAGGCCCTTGTTCAGCAGCGCCGCGCGCTGCCTCACCCCGAACCGGTGCTGCTCGTCCACCACGACCAGCCCGAGCCGGTTGAACTTCACTTCTTCCTCAATCAGCGCATGCGTACCGAACACGAGATGCACTGTGCCGGCTTCGAGGCCCGCGATAATCTCGCGCCGCTCCGCGGCTTTGGTCGAGCCGGTGAGTATGGCCGCCTTCACGCCGATTTCCGCCAGCCGTTCGCGCCAGCCCTGGTAGTGCTGCTCGGCGAGGATTTCGGTCGGCGCCATCATCGCGGCTTGAGCGGAGTTCTCGCACGCCACCAGCATCGCGTACAGCGCGACCACGGTCTTGCCGGAACCGACGTCGCCCTGCAGCAGACGGTTCATGCACCGTTCGCTCGCCATGTCCGGTCTGATTTCGCCCAGCACCCGCTCCTGCGCCTTGGTCAGCTTGAAGTGCAACTTCTCCATGAACGGCCCGGTCAGCGCGCCCGTTTCGGCAAGGCCCCCGCCCTTGCGTGACGACGCGTACTCGCGGTGACGAAGCGCGAGCAGCAACTCGAAGTAGAACAGCTCGTCGTAGATGAGCCGCTCCCGGGCACGCAAGGCCGACTCGATGTCCTTCGGGAAGTGAATAGCCTGGAGCGCGTCGCGGATGCCGGGGAAATGGTAGTGTTCGATCATCCCGGGCGTGAGCGACTCGGGCATGCTGGCGAGGCACTTCTCCATTGCCGTGGCTACCGCCCGCCGTATCGTCCACACGGACAACCCTTCGGTCAGCGGGTAGACCGGGATAATGGCGTTGGCGAATGAGAACTCGGCGTCATCCTCGGCCAACTCGAACATCGGGTTCACGAACTGCATCCCCCGGTACCGGGTGACCTGACCGGACAGGAGAATTTCCTGGTTCGCGTGGAACCGCTCAGCGAGGTCCGGCCGGTTGAACCACAAGGCCTCAATCATGCCGCTTTCATCCCGCACCAGACACGACACGACCTGCTTGTAGCTCTTCAGTCGCCGCGCGCCCGCGGTCACGACCCTGCCCAGCACCGTCGCCTCGTCACCGGGCCGCAGGTCCCGGATTGCCATCATCTGTGACCGGTCCAGGTACCGCCTTGGCACGAAGAATAGCAGTTGCCCGATAGTCTCCACGCCGACCTTGGCGAGCAGCTCCGCCCGCTTCGGCCCGATGCCCTTCAGATACTGGACCGGCGTGTCCAACCCCGGACCCTCTGCCCAGCGTTCACCGAGTGTCATTGCCATTAGTTCCGGCTCCTAAACTACGCCCGCAACCAGGCGTTTGAACTCTTCCTCATTGATAACCTTCACGCCCAGTTCCCGGGCCCGGTCGAACTTCGAGCCGGGCGCGACCCCGGCCACTACGAAGTCAGTCTTCTTCGAAACCGACGACGAGACGCTGCCGCCCAGCGAGGCAACCAGCTCTGCTGCCTGCTCCCGAGAATAGTGCCCAAGCGTGCCGGTCAGGACGAACTTCTTACCCGCAAGCGGCCGGGGCCCGCCGGCTGTCTTCTCCTCGAACTGCAGCCCGGCCTCGCGCAGCCGCTCAACCAGCCTCACGTTCTCCCGGTCCGCCAGGAAGTTCCTGAACGACTCGGCCACGACCGGCCCGACACCGGGCACAATAGCTATCTCGTCCGCTTTCCTCGCCTTGGCGTTCTTGGCGTCCTTGGCGGTTTTCCCGTCCCCTGCGGTCGCTTCGCGGAGCCGGTCCCACGAGCCGAACGCCTGCACGAGCAGCCGCGCCGCGTGGACCCCGATGTGACGGATGCCAAGCCCATACAACAGCCTCGTGAACGGCCGGGTCTTGCTCGACGCAATGCCTGAGAGCAGGTTCGCGGCCGACTTCTCGCCCATTCGCTCCAAACCGGCCAGCGTGTCGAGCTTCAGATCATACAAGTCCGCGAGGCTCTTCACCATCCCGGTCGCGACCAGTTGTTCGACCAGTTTGTACCCGAGGCCCTCGATGTCCATCGCCCCGCGCGAGCCGAAGTGAAGCAGACGGGCAATAAGCTGGGCCGGGCACGATGCGTTCACGCACCGCCATGCGACCTCATCCGCCTCCCTGAACAGCTTTGTCCCGCAGGCCGGGCATTTGGTCGGCATCCGGAACGGCCGGGCCTTTCTCGGCCGCTTCTCCTTCACGACCCTGAGCACCTGCGGAATAATCTCCCCCGCCTTGTGGACTACGATCGTGTCGCCCTCGCGGATGTCCAGCCGCTCAATCTCGTCCATGTTGTGCAAGGTCGAATGGGTCACGTTCGTGCCGGAAATGAACACGGGGTCCATCTCCGCCACCGGCGTCACGGTCCCGAGCCGGCCGACATTGACGAATATCTTCCGCACCACGGTCTCCGCCTCTTCCGGAGGGTACTTGTATGCGACCGCCCAGCGCGGGCTCTTCTCGGTCATGCCCAGTTCCTCGCGGTCGCCGAACCGGTCGACCTTTATCACCATCCCGTCAATATCATACGGCAGGTCGTGGCGGCGCGGCTGCCAGCCGTCGCAGTACTTGACCACCTGCTCGATGTCGTCAAAGAGCAGGCTCTCGGGCGCGGTCCGGAACCCCAGTTCCCCAAGCGCATCCAGCACCTCGTGGTCGGTCGCGATGCGTTCGATTCTCCTCGGCACGGTGTGCACGAAGCAATCCAGCCTCCGCCGCCGCACCTGCTTCGAATCGAGCAGCTTTAACGTTCCCGCAGTCGCGTTGCGCGGGTTGGCGAAGGTAGCGAGGCCCTCTTCCTCCCGCTCCGCGTTGATGCGCTCGAACTCATGGCGCGGCATATACGCCTCACCCCTGACCTCGAAGCTCTCGAATCCCTTCCGCTCCCGGCGCAGCCGCAAGGGCAGCGAACTGACCGTGCGCAGGTTGGCGGTGATATCGTCACCCCTCACACCATCGCCGCGGGTCGCGCCCCGCACGAACGTGAACCCCTCGTAGCGCAGCGATACGGCCACGCCGTCAATCTTCTGCTGCACCAGGTATGCGGGCTTCGGCACGACCTTCCGCACCCGTACGTCGAACTCGCGCAACTCGTCACAGGAGTAGGTGTTGTCGAGCGAGAGCATCGGCGGGTCATGGGTAACAGAGGCGAACTCCTTGAGCGGCTCGCCGCCCACGCGCCGGGTCGGCGAATCGGGCAAGACCAGTTCCGGGAACTGCCGTTCCAGTTCCTCGAGTCGCTTCAGAAGCTGATCGTACTCATAGTCGGAAATCGTCGGCTGGGCGAGCACGTAGTACCGGTGATTATACTCATTCAGTTCCCGGCTCAGACGGGCGACTTCCGCCTTCGCTCTGGCGGGGACTGTCCCCGCACGGGGACTGTCCCCAGGATTTTTCGTCACGGTGACTATTCTTGCCGATTTCGCCTGAAAGTCAACCGCGTCCAACGTCGGAAATAGTGAAGAGTGAATGGTGAAGAGTGAAAGGTGGATCCGGGTTTCACTACTCCCAATTCTCTATTCACTACTCTTTCCCCGCGCCCGCCGCTTCCTTGACCGTCACCGAGTTCAGGCTAGACTAATTCTACATGATGGAACTGCGATGCGACTGACCGCACTGCTCGTCCTGCTCGCGGCGGGCGCGATTGCCGGCGCGCCGGACGTCGCGGTTCTGCGCTGGGAGAGCCCGGACAACTCAAAGCCCTTGTCCTTTGCCGAGTGGCGCTCAGGATTCCAGCCACAACCCTGGCGGGTCAAGACCCTGATACCTGCATCCCGATTCGACAACCGGGTTGACTTCTTTGTGCAGGAGACGCTGGTCGCGGCCCTTCAGCAGTCGCTCGACACGCTCGCCGCCGACCTTGCCGGCGAGACGACCGACGTCGCGGTCTTGTCGGTCAGCGGCTCTTCCGCCGAGTCGCTCAAGGCCCTGCTGGCGGCCGAATACCAGACCGGCATGACCGCGGCAGTACTGGTCGGCGACCTACCCATTGCCTGGTTCCAGATGATCGATGACTTCTACAACCAAGGCGCGAATGACGGTTATGAGGAGTTCCCCTGCGACCTCTTCTTCATGGACCTTGACGGGACGTGGCAAGACAGCATGGTTCGACTCGACTCCCTCGACAGCCTCGTCCCCGGTTCGGATTCCATCTACGACCTGCACACCGGCACCATCACGCCGGAAATCGCGGTCTCGCGCCTGCCCGCCTCGACAATCGGCAAGGCGGACGCGCTGCTGACCGAGTACTTCAACAAGGCACACCGCTATCGCACCGGGCAACTCGCCGTCAACGACCGCGCACTGGTCTACATCGACGACGACTGGGTTCCGAACGCCGCCGAGTGGTACAGCGATGTCGGCCTGCTATACCCAAACCGCGTGTTCATGAGCGACTCAGAGAAGACTCGCATCGCCGATTACCAACCGCGCATCGACTCAGCCGCCTATCAGTGGATATCCCTGATGTCCCACTCCTGGCCCGGCGGCCACGCCATGAAGTGGCACCATTACGACAGCACGGACTGGTTCTACGCCACGTCCATACCGTCGCTCGACCCGCACGCCAACTTCTACAACCTCTTCGCCTGCAGCAACGCTCGCTTCGTCGAAGGCGGCTACTGCGGCGGTTGCTACGTGTTCCAGACCTCGGACGGACTAGGCGCAATCGGCTCGGCCAAGACCGGTTCCATGCTGGCGTTCGCCAACTTCTACGCCCCGCTCGGGCAGGGCACGTCGCTTGGCGAGGCCTTCCGCCAGTGGTTCGAAACCCAACTTGCCGACGGCTGCGAGGACTGGGAACGCTCCTGGTACTACGGCATGTGCCTGATTGCCGACGGCACGCTCAAACCCCAGGTGCCGCAGACGGGCATCGCCGATCATTCAGCTTCATCCTTCATCCCTCATCCCTCCGCCTTTCCTTTGGTTCGCCTGCTTGCCAACCCGACCCGGAACCGGGTGAGGTTCGAGCTCAACCTCACGCAGTCCGCCACCTGCCGAGTCACCCTGTTCGACCGGACCGGCCGGGCTGTGTCCACCATTGCCCGAGGGCCGTACTCCGCAGGCACGCACAACCTCAGCGCCGACGTCGCCAACCTCCCCGCCGGCGTCTACTTCCTATCGGTCAGCGCCGGCACGAGCAGCACCCGCATCCCGGTCTCGGTCATTCACTAGGCCGGACACAAGGTCAGCCAGCAGGCAAGTAGCGCCGAATGCGGCAGGCATCGCGGCCGTCAGAGCTTTCGTCAAAACTCCGGCAGAAGCTCATCGGAAAGCTCGGGCCAAAGCTCATTCAAGAGCTTCTTTGAAAGCACATTTCAGAGCACAGTTCAAAGCTCGGTCAAAAGCTCACTTCAAAGCTCCTCGCAAAGCTCGCGGAAAAGCTCAAGAAACAGCTTGTTTCAAAGCTTGTTTCAAAGCTCGCGGAAAAGCTCAGTCAAAAGCTCGGTCCAAAGCTCGGCCAAAACCTTATTCGAAAGCTAACTCGAAAGCTGCTTAGGGGGCGACCCCTCAGAGTCCTATTCTGTCTGCTCGACAGGGCTTAACCGGCTGATAACGGAAAAGTTACGTGGGATATGTCAGAATCATTCAGCTATCACTTCCTGTATCGCCTTCCTGAGTACAGAATTCGCTGAAGCCCATGCCCCTGCCGTTGAACGCGGGTCGCTGCGCCCAGCCGCTGGTGCTCCTCCTCGCTGCCAGCCCCTAGCCGTAAGCCGTCAGCCGTCGGCCGTCACCCGCCGCCTGTCCTGCCTGCTACTTCTGACATCCAGCTTCTCACATCTGACTTCGTCCTGGCCCCGTTACTAACCGTCCCCCGGACGCTGAACTGTCGTGTGCCACTGAAAATTGACCCCCCTGTGCCATCCAAAACTGACCCCCC
>CAZQZR010000145.1:0-7861 GCA_964597845.1 uncultured bacterium
TCCGTTGTTGCGCGAGGCGCGTGGGTGAGTATGCTTTGGTCCGTGCCTGAGACCCCGGTCATGCCTCAACCGCAGCGCGGTCCGCTGCCGCCCTACCCGGGCCGTTCGCAACCACCCAGGCAGAAAGAACCGCTAAGCTACGGCCGCTGGGTCGCGGTCGGGTTGGTGCTCGCCTTTGTGGTGGCCCTGATCTTGCTGGCCGTGTTCGTGCCCCGCGCGCAACGGGCGCGCGTAACAAAACAGAAGGCGCAAGCACAAGCCGAAGCGTCCAAGGTTGAACACCGGACCGCAGCCTACGAGGTGAAGCAGAATGAGATAATGCCGACGGTTCTGTCCCGCGCCGGGTTCTCTACCAGGGACATCGGACGGATCGTACCGGCCCTGCGCAACGCGGGCTTCAATCTGCGCGCGATGCGGCCGGGTGACAGCCTGTTTGTGCTCTCATCTGAGCGGGACACTGGGGACAGTCCCCATCGGGGGACCTCGGGGACAGTCCCCTCACAGTCCCCTCCGACGCGCCTGCTCTATCAGCGGAACGTCGAGACCGTCTATCGTATCGACCTCGACTCATCGGACTGCCGCGTTTCGATGCTGCTCAAGAACATCCACAAGACAACCGCCTTTGTCAAAGGCGCTATTGCTAGTTCGCTCTACGAGACGATGACAGCCATGGGCGAGACGCCCGAGCTCATTGCCGGCTACACCGACATCTTTGGCTGGGAGGTCGATTTCTTCTCCGAGGTGCAGCCGAACGACAGCTTCTCGCTTCTGTTCGAGCGGAAGTACTGTGACTCGACCTGTATCGGCTACGGCCGGATTCTGGCGGCAACGTACTCGGGTCAGGCCGGCTCGTTCGCGAGCTATCGGTTCACAGACCCGGACAGCACGACCGACTACTACAACGCCGAGGGCCAGAACCTGCGCAAGACTTTCCAGAAGTCGCCGCTTCGGTTCTCGCGGGTCTCTTCCTTTTTTGGCCGGAGGTTTCACCCCATTCAGCGAGTGATGCGCCAGCACTTCGGCGTGGACTACGTGGCGCCGAAGGGCACACCGGTCGAGGCCGTCTCTGATGGCCGCGTGGTCTCAGCCGGTTGGTCCGGAGGTTACGGAAGGCTGGTCGTGCTCGGCCACGCCGAAGGGTACGAGACACGTTACGGCCATCTCAGCGGATTCGGCAAGGGAATCAGGAGTGGCGCGCCGGTCAAGCAGGGACAGGTTGTCGGTTACGTCGGTATGACCGGTCTCGCAACCGGCCCGCACCTGCACTACGAGGTCCGGAAGTTCGGCTCCGCGGTCAACCCATTCAAACTCAACCCGCCGCGCCGCAGCCCGGTCAAGCAGGTATTCCTGCCGCAGTTCGCACAGGTGCGCGATTCGCTGGCCCGGGTAATGGCCCGGTTAGGCTCGGGACACGATCCGAATTGAGGACAATTCGGTCATGTCCCTGCACCAGCGTGGGCAGCCGCAATCACCACCCCCAGCACGCTAGCCGCTCCGCCCTTCAGCAGTGCCCGCGCCGCCTGGTCCAACGTCGCCCCGGTCGTCATCACATCATCCACGAGCAGGACAGTCTTTCCGGCGATGCCGGCCTCCGGCCGGACGCGGAACGCACGTTCCAGGTTCTTCCGCCGCTCCTCCGGACTGGTCTTCATCGTCTGGGTTGACGTGTTCTTGCGGCGGACCAGGCAGTCGGCAAGCGGAATCCCGGAGTCCATCGAGATAGCCGCTGCCAGCAACAGGGACTGGTTGAACCCACGCTCGCGCATTCGCGCCGGGTGGAGCGGGACCGGGCAGACCGCGTTCGCGGCTGAGAGCACCTCGTCCTGCCGGACCAAAGCTGCCAACGCCTGACCGAGCAACTCCCCCACCTTTGTCTTGCCCGAGTACTTGAAGGCTTGAATCAGCTTGTCAAAGGGCGGGGCATAGAGCCCCAATCCCCGCACACGGCTCAGGCTGAACTCCTCTTTGCACTGGCCGCATGTTTCCGCGGTCCTGGTACAGGGCCGGCCGCACTTCGGACATACTGCCAGTTCGTGCGTAAACAGGTCGAGCCGGCAGGCTTCGCACACGGGCCCGGCTTCAATCTCCGAGTCGCAACCGTAGCATATCGGCGGGAATACGAAATCCGCGAGGGACTTGAGGAGGAAGCGGGCGCTACTTGCGGCCGGCATCGGGCCGCGCCTGCTTGTTCGGCCAGCGCAGGAACACGATGAGGAGCACGACCCCGACCACGGTCAGGCAGAGCGCGACAACCTGGTTGCCCCAGAGATTCGCGTTGTTCTCGTAGTAGCGGACGAAGTCGATCCCGAACCGGAACAGCGAGTAGACAATCAGCAGGATTGCGGCCAGCACGCCCGGCTTCAGGCGGAGTTTCTCGAGCCGGAGGGCGAGGAAGAAAAGGATGAACCCGGCCGCGGACGAATAGAGCTGGGTCGGGTGAATCGGCGTGTCCACAAAGGTCGCGCCCGCCGGCGAGTTGTGCGGGAAAACCATGCCGCAGGCGCCGCTGGTCGGCGAGCCGAAGCAACAGCCGTTCAGGAAGCAGCCGATGCGCGTGAACCCCTCGCCGAGCACGACTGCCGGGGCGACCGCGTCCATCAGCTTCCGCACGGGCAGCTTGTTGAGATAGACAAACAGGAAGCCGGCAATCATGCCACCGAGGAACCCGCCGTAGAACATCAAACCCGCCAGCCCCCCGCGCCAGAACGCGATGATGCCGATAAGGTCGTGGTTGAACTCCTGCCAGTGGAACGCGACGTAGAAGAGCCTTGAACCGAGGACCACCGCCAGCAGCACCCAGAGCGCGAGGTCGGTTATCTTCTTCGGGTCAACGCCGAACTTCTTGGCCCGGTGCTCCACGACCGCTATGCCAAAGACGAACGAGATGAAGAGCATCACCCCGTAGGAGTAGATGTGGAGGTTGCCGATTCTCAGGACTGTTGGAAACATCCGTCTATGCTAGAACGAAGAGCGCAAGAGTCAAGCAGAACGGAAGAAAAGTGCCCAAGTGGTCGAGTGGTCCAGTGGTCGAGTGAGAGGAACGACCAGGGCCGGATGAGCACCGCTGCCCCGATGCCGGCTCCGGTTCCAGTCGTCTGTAGGAGGGACATCCCTGTCCCGATGTCTTCGGGAGTCGGAGTTTGGAAACCCCTCCTGCAAAGGCTACCATCTCGGCTAGAATCGCACGGACCCGAACGGCGCGGGAGTGAATGTCAGTACCATGATGAGGACCGCGACCGCGACCAGTCGCCAGTCCAACGGGTTAAGCGGGGTCAGGTCGTCGAGCGGCGGCGGATGCCGGAGGCCCAGCACGATTGCCAGCACCGCCCAGAACGGCCAGCCCAGCCAGAAGAAACCCATGAGCACCAGCGCACCGATGACAATCCAGCTCAGTTTCGTCCAGCGCCGGCCGAACACCGCGTAGGCGACGTGCCCGCCGTCGAGCTGGCCGATGGGCAGCAGGTTGAGTGCGGTTACGAAGAGGCCAAGCCAGCCGGCAAACGCAACCGGGTGCAGAAGCAGGTCTTTGCCCGGCCCGAGGTTCCGGTGCAGCAGTTCCGACATCAGCCAGAAGATGAGCGGGGACCCGAGTTGAATGCCCCCCGACGCGCTGACTTCCACCGGCTTGGACAACGAGAGCCCGATGAAGCAGACCGGCAGCGCGACGAGGAATCCCACGAGCGGCCCGGAGATTCCGACCCGTACCAGCGCGCTCTTGGTCGGGACCGGCGAGTTGATGCGGATGAACGCACCCATGGTCCCGGTCATCGGGTGAGGGACCGGCAGGAAATACGGCAGCGTCGCGTCAACGCCCAGCCGGCGCGCGGTAAGGTAGTGCGCCAGTTCGTGGCTACCCAGGACAAGGATGATGCTCAGAGAGAACGGCCAGCCCATCAGCAGTTCGAGCGGATGGCGGAACGGATTGCCGCCGGTGTTTACCGAACCGACGAGCAGGGTCGTGCCAATGGTCAGCACGAACAGGAGCGCGTTAATCCACAGCCGCCGCCTGCGCTTCGGCGGAGCGTATCCGTAAGTTATCACGTGGCCGTCCGGCGTCCGCTCAAAATAGGCAACAACACCGGCCGCTTTAAACACCTCTTTGAGCCCGGCGAGGTTCTCGAGCACCGGGTCGTGTATGCGTCCGGTTATTCGGTTACCCGTTATGCCTTCGATCTGCATGTACCGACTCAACTGGTCGATGGTGAAGGACTGGCCCTCGACAATGGGCTGTTCTTCAATTGGCATATCGATTAGACGGCGAAATCAGACATTCGGACTCAGTCCAGAATCCTAGCAGATTCTCGGCAACTGCTCGCCCTCGAGCATTATCAGCGGCCGGAGCGAACCCAGCCGGGTCTTGAGCCAGACGCCTTGGGGCTTCTTCACGACCTCGCCGATGCTCGCCGCCTGCCTGCCGGACTGATGTCTGCGCATCTTGGCAAGCAGCCGCGGCTCGGTCTTGCGGTCGGCAATCACGACAACCTTGCCCTCGTTCGCCATGTACAGCGGGTCCAGCCCGAGCAAATCAGCGACCCCACGCACGTGTCTGGAGACGGCCAGGGCCGCCTCGTCCACGATGAACCCCAGGCCGGTCGCCTCCGCGAACTCGTTTATGGTCGTAGCCAGCCCGCCCCGGGTCGGGTCGCGCATCAGCCTGACGCCCGGCTGGGCGAGCAGCGGCAGGATGAGGCCATTGAGCGCGGCGCAGTCGCTTTCCGCCTTGCCCTTGAATCGGTAGGCCCCGCGCGCGACCGCGATTGCCGCTTCGTGCTCGCCAATTGGTCCGTTGATGAGAATTGCATCGCCCGGTTTCACCCGTTCCGGCCCCAGCTTCGCGTGCGGAACAAGCGAGCCGATGCCCGTCGTGTTGACGTACAGCTCCTCATTCTCTCCTCGCTCAATCACCTTGGTATCGCCGGTCACAACCTGTACGCCCGCCTTCCGGCACGCCGCTCCAATCGAGCGGCAGATGGCCTCGAGCTTCGTGACCTCGAGTCCTTCACGGATGACGAACGCCAAGGAGATGTAACGCGGCTCCGCGCCCATCACCGCCAGGTCATTGACCGTGCCGCAGACCGCGAGCTTGCCGATGTCCCCGCCCGGAAAGAACAACGGCTGAACGACGTACGAGTCGGTCGTCATCACGAGCGTCCCGGGAAACCGCCCCAGCACCGCGCCGTCGGCGAGCTTCCGCAGCGCCGGACCCGCGAAGTGCTTGAGGAATACCTTGCTGATGAGCCGGTGCATCTTCCTGCCGCCCGCGCCGTGGCCCATCACAATCCGCTCGTCCACGATATCGCCGACAATTCCAGGCGGGTTAAATTCCAGTGTCTGTGACTTCGCCATTTCCACTTCGGACTTCGTCCTTGCGTTCCTACGCTCTGTCATGCTTGTAGCAGGCCGTGCAGGCGCGACGGGACATGACCGAAATCGCGGGGACTGTACCGGATTGCGCCGCGTTCCTGCGCGGCGGGGACTGTCCCCCTCCGGCGATTTCGGATCGTGTCCCAAGCGCCACGCGGACTTTGGACTTGGAACTCTGTCCTTGCGTTCCTACGCTCTGTCATACTTGTAGTAGGCGGCACACGCGCCCTCGGTCGACACCATGCACGGACCGACCGGCGATTCGGGCGTGCATGTCTTAGCGAAAAGGCTGCACTCCGGCGGCACAATCACGCCCAGCATCACGTCGCCGCACCGACAGAGAGACTGGCGTTTGGCGTTCGGCGTTCGGCGTTTGGCGATTGGGAACCGCTTCCGTGCATCGAACTCGCTGAACTCGCGGCGGAAGGTGAGACCGGAACCGGGAATCACGCCGATGCCGCGCCAGGCCGCGTCACACGGCACAAGCACCGTGTCCATCACCTGCTGCGCCTTCACGTTGCCTTCGGGCCGGACGCTTCGCTTGTACTGAATCTCGATTTCGGGCGTGGTCTGCATCTGCTTCAGGAGCATGTAAATCCCCTGTAGAACGTCCAGCGCTTCGAACCCGACGACGCAACTGGGCATCCGATACTTGTCGCGCAGGAACGCGTAGGGCCGGGTGCCGATGATGGTCGAGACGTGGCCGGGCAGGATGAACCCGTCCACGTTCACTCGCTTCGAGGAGGCGATCGCCTCCAGTGCCGCAGGTATGGTCTTGAACATGGGAAGCACGGTGAGGTTCTTGACCCCGGACTCCTGCGCCGCGAGCACCGTTGCCGCCACGGTCGGCGCCGTGGTCTCGAACCCCACGCCAAGGAACACGAACTGCCGCGCGGGCTCGGCCTCGGCCAGCCGCAGGGCGTCCAGCGCCGAGTAGACGACCCGTACGTCCGCGCCGCGTGCCTTCTCCTTTTCCAGCGACGTGCGGGAACCCGGCACCCGCAGCATGTCCCCAAAGGTGACGACGGTCAGGTCCGGCAGGCCAGCGACGCTGATTGCCCCGTCAATCTCCTCTTGAGCCGTGACGCAGACAGGGCAGCCCGGCCCGGAAAGCAGTCGCAGTCGCTGGTCAACCGCCCGCCTGATTCCGAACCCGGAAATTGCCATCGTGTGCGTGCCGCAGACTTCCATCAGGTTGACCGTTTCTCGTGTCCGGCATAGCTCGGCCACAAGACCATTGACCTTCCCGAGCAGCGCCCGCGCGAGCGGCGCTTCGTCGATGGTCTTGGGTGTCTTCCGCGTCTTACGCTTCACGGGCTGATTGTAGCACGTTGCATCCCGGTGACAAGGGTTGATGCCGCGTGCCTTCGGGAACCGCACCAGACAAGCAACGGCTGAGGTCCGCGAACCAGCCCGGGTCGAGCAGCCCACGCTTGACGCCGGCAGGGAGTGCGCATAGACTAGACGTGTGAGCCCACATATTCGGTTCAACCGAGAGCAGATTGCCCAACTCTGCCGCAAGCATCGCGTCCGGAGCCTGTCGTTTTTCGGGTCGGTTCTCCGTGACGACTTCCGGCCGGACTCGGACGTTGACGTACTGGTGGAGTTCGAACCCGACGCCCGCACGAGCCTCTTCGACCTGGCGGAGATGAGCGAGGAACTGAAGGAAGTGGTGGGCCGCGACGTGGACCTCGTTGAAAAGGCCGGCCTGCGCAACCCGTTCCGGAGAAAGGCCATTCTGGATACTGCCGAACTCGTGTATGCGGCCTGAGGACAGGGACGCGGCCCTTCTCTGGGACATGCGCGAGGCGGCGCACGCCATAAGCACGTTCATGCAGGGTGTGAACTTTGCCAGGTTCGAAGACGACAAGATGGTGCGTTCTGCGGTCGAACGCCAGTTCCTCATAATCGGCGAGGCTGCGCGGCAGATTTCACCCGAGTTCCGCGAACAGCACCCGGAGGTCCCGTGGCGCGGAGTCGTCGGGCTTCGGAACGTTCTGGCGCACGACTATGGGGAGGTACTGGTAGAACGTCTGTGGCTGTACGCCACTCAGCGTATCCCGGAACTCATTACCCTGCTCGATTCACTCGTCCCGCCCGAAACAACCTGAGGCCGGCCTCAGTCCCGAGAGTCGGGAACCGACAACCGCTAGTTGGGAACCACGAGCTCGGGCTGGTTCAGCCCCAGCGGCCCGAGTTGCGTGATGCGCTCGGTGAACGCGGTGACGGCATCCGCGAAGCGCTGGCCCTCGGACGCCGACACCCAGTTGAGTTCCAGCCGCTCCGGCTCGATGCCGAGCCCGGACAATAGTCCCTTGAGCAGGAAGACCCGCTTCTCGGCCTTGTAGTTACCGGAAACGTAATGGCAGTCGCCGGGGTGGCACCCGCCGATGAACACGCCGTCCGCGCCGTCCTTGAAAGCCTTGAGGATGAACTGCGGGTCAATCCGTCCCGAGCACATCACACGGATGAGTCGCAGGTTGGCCGGGTACTTCAT
>CAZQZR010000146.1:0-7857 GCA_964597845.1 uncultured bacterium
GTGGAACGAGCGGCTGAGGCAGAAGTCGGTAGAACCGGCGAAGCTGGCCGCAAAATTGCACACTGCGTACCGCCGGCTGTGCGGCTTCAAAGGATTGAATGAAGGAACCCGCGTGTTCCTGCTGGACCTCCTGTCCGAACTCGTCCTCTTGATGCAGCCGGAGAGCTTCCGGCTGAACCCGGCGCAGGAGAAGTTCGTCGAGTACCCGCGCGTGCGGTTCAGCTACGACCTGTTCCGGTTGAAGCAGGCCGGCGCGTTCGCGGTCGGCGACGCGCAAATGAAGCTGCACGTGGCAAACTTCGACGCCACGACCGAAAAGGCGAAGGCGCTCTGGGTCCCGGACAACGAAGACGGTGATGGCACGCATTACTCGTACATATCCTTCGGCAAATGATGAAGAACGAAGAACGAGGAACGAAAAGAATGGATAGGCAACTCGCCCGGGCGATAGTGAACAAGCTGGGCTCGACCGGCACGCCGCCGGAGTTTGGTATCGAGCATTTCACGGTCGGGCTGGAGCCGTACCTGAAAGTACTGGAAGAGGAGTACCTCGACGGGATTCTGAAGTACAACCTCTCGAGTTTCAAGTTGATTACCGGCAACTATGGCGGCGGCAAGACTCACTTCCTTTATAATGTACGCAACTTGGCGTTCCGGCACAACTACTGCGTGGCCTACGTCAGCCTCAATCCGACCGAGTGTCCGTTCGACAAGCTGGAACTGGTTTACAAGGGCATCGCCGCCAACCTGATTGCACCGCGGCGGGAAATGGGGACAGTCCACAATGGGACAGTCCCCGCGGCCGATGCGCCGACCGCGGTCTGGGACAAGGGCATCGAGTCGGTGGTGAGAAAGTGGCACGATGACCAGCGGAAGCTGCACGACCGGACCGACGCCCTGCGCAAGTACCTGGAGACGCTGCCGACAACCGAGAGCACGAGTTTCAGCAATGCCGCGCGGGGTGCGTTCGCGAGCCTGCTGGCCGAGGACGGCGAAGGGTTCAACGACGTCATCCAGTGGCTCAAGGGCGAGGACGTATCGAAGGAGGTCCGGGCACAGCACCGGATTTCCGAGCGGATAGACAAGGCGACGGCTTTCCGGGTTCTCCGTTCGCTCATCCAGTGGGTCCACGCCATCGGCTACACCGGGCTGGTGCTGCTTTTCGACGAGGCCGAGCGGGGCATGTCCATTTCGTCGTCGCGCGACAAGCGCCGGGCGCTCGACAACCTGCGGCAACTGGTGGATGAGTGCGGCAACTCGCGGCTGCCCGGGGCGATGGTCTTCTACGCGGTGCCGGACGAGAACCTGCTGCTTGAGGGCTCGGGCGGCGTGTACGAGGCGTTGAAGCAGCGGCTGCGGACGACGTTCAACGAGACCAACCCGGTCGGCGTGCGCATCAACCTCGAGGAGTTGGGGATCGAGCCGGCCGAGTTCCTGAAGCGGCTGGGCGCCCGGCTGGCCGACCTGTTTGAATCGGCCTACGAGGTGAAGCTGGCTGAGGCGAAGCGCGACGCCATCGTTCGGTCGCTGGCCGACCTGGCGGTTTCCGCCTTCGCGTTCGACGTCGGGTACCGGCGGCTCTTCGTGGTCAGCGCGCTCGACGCGTTCCACCAACTGCGGGCAGCGCCGGCGCTTGAGTTCGGACGGAAGGAAGCCGAGAAACTGCTGCGGGTCACCACCCAGCGGCTGGAGCAGACCGACAAGGAACAGGTCGAGAAGGAAGAGTTCTAGGCCCGGCTGCGGACGGCCGGGAATGACCAGTTGCCAATGCCCAGTGACCAGTCAAAGCGGAAATGACCAAGCCCCAGTGATGAGCCCCGGCGTGAGTTGGGCATTCGGCAATTGGGTGTTGATTGGGGTTTGGGATTTGGGGTTTGGGGTTTGACTGGCGTGTCGTCCCGCCGTCTGGTTTCTCACCCGGTGTTCGGCGACGGGGAGATCCTCGACACCCGCTGGCACGCGACCGAGCTCCTAGTCCAGTTCCAAAGCGGGCTCCGGCTCTGGCTTCCAACTCAGCGGGTCCTGCTGCTATCCAAGCTTGGCGACATCACGCCGGGCCAGGCGCAGCCCGCGTTTGCCGCGATTGACGCAATCCAGGCGCGCCGGATGCTCGAGGCATTCCGGCTCGGGATTGTACCCCACCAGGACGTCGAATCTTTCACCTTCGGTCGGGACAAACCGATTGCGGTGCTGGACGCCGCGCTTGCTAACCTCGGGCGCGGCCAGGGCGACGTGTTCATGGTCGAGGGCGAGTACGGCACGGGCAAGACGCACCTATTGGAGTACGCGCATCACCGGGCACTGGCATCGGGCATGGTCACGAGCCTGGTCCAGTTCGACCCGGCCGAGGTCAGCCCGCACCGGCCCAAACGAGTTTACCGGGAAATCGTCCATAACCTGCGATACATCAAGGACGAGACCGAGCACGGGTTCCGCGATTTGCTGCGGAGCGCCACAGCCCTCGATATGCAGGACCATGCGTTCCTCGGGCCGGTGCTGGCCAAGCTCCGGCGGACCGATGTCGGCCAGCAGCAGACCGAGGTGTTCTGGCAGTGGATTGAGGGCGAGAGCACGAAGGAGTACGCGACCGAGCAGAAGAGCCCGTTCCGGGTCAAGGGCGGGCAGCGGATACCGGCGCTGTACGACTTCTCGACCGCCGCCGACCAATACTGCAACATCCTGTCCGGCCTGAGCTGGATGGCCCGCGCGCTGGGGATGAAAGGGATGGTGCTGCTGGTGGACGAGGCCGAGACGGTCACGCACCTCTGGGATATCATGTACCTTGCCCGGAGCGTGAACTTCATGGATGGGCTGGTGCGGACCGCGCAGAACGACCCGGACCTGAAGCGGATAAACGACCGGATGGTCCACAACCGGGTGAAGCCGGTACCGTACATCTACCGTGACCCGTCGTTGCTCCTCGTCTTCGCGACGACGCCCAGCCCGTACGACTACGCGTACATCAAACTGGCAAACCGCGTCAAACACCGGGTCGAGCTGGAGCCGCTTGAGGACAAGGCGCTGTATGATGCGTTCTCGACGATGGTGATGATTTACCGGCGGGCGTATCCGGGTTTCGAGATTTCGGACCTGGACCAGAAGAAGCTGCTGCGCGAGGCTTCCCGCCGGAACATCGAGGGCGTGCGTACCTTCATCAAGTTCTCGGTTGAGGCGCTCGACGTGACGCGACTGCGGGCCCAGGGCATTCTGCCGGCGGCAAAGAACTGACGCAGACGAACACGGACGGCCACCGACGGACACAGACCGAGACGGGCGTGGCTCGTGAGCGCGAGATCCGCGACGCCCTGAAGCGAACCTGGATTCCGTTCTTCTCCCGGTTCGGCCGGCTGACCGAGGTCCAGGTCCGGGCGATTCCCGTGATTCTCGAAGGGCGGAACCTTGTCGTCATATCGCCGGCCGCATCGGGCAAGACCGAGGCGGTGGTCGCGCCGGCGGTCGAGCGGCTGCTGCCAGACCGGCGCGGCCGGTTCTCGGTCCTCTACGTGTCGCCGACCCGCGCCCTGGTTAACGACCTGTATCGCCGGCTCTCCGAGCCGCTTCAGTACCTGGAACTGGCACTCGCCCGCAAGACCGGCGACCACCCGGCGATCGACGAGTCGAAGCTGCCGTTCATGCTGATAACCACGCCGGAGTCGTTTGACTCGCTGCTCTGCCGGCACACGCGGATATTCAAGGAACTCTCCGCCGTGATACTCGATGAACTGCACCTGCTGGACAACACGCCGCGAGGAGACCAGTTACGCGTGCTGCTCGAACGGCTGCGGCTGGTGAACGCCGGCGTTCGGTACTACGCGCTGTCGGCCACGATTGACGACCTCGACATCGGCTCGCGCTATTTCCCCGACCCGGTCGTCGTGCAGGTCCCGGGCCGGCGCGAGATCGACGAAGCCCTGCTGCCGATGGACGACGGCTGGCCCGAGCGTGTCGTCGAGGAACTGCAGAAACGCGACTGCCGGAAGGTGCTCTGCTTCTCCAACGCCCGCTCCTACGCCGAGGAGTACGCGAAACTGCTCAACCGCCCGCCGTTTGCGAACCGAGTCTGGGTGCATCACGCCAGCCTGACACGGGAAGTGCGGGAAGGCGTCGAGGCGACAATGAACCGGGAGAAGACCGGGCTGCTCTGCTGCACGTCCACACTCGAACTGGGAATCGACATCGGCGACATCGACGCCGTGGTGCTGGTGCGGCCGCCTTTCAACGTCTCGTCGCTGCTGCAGCGCCTGGGCCGGGGCAACCGCCGGCGCCAATCCAACCTGCAGGCGCTGGGCCTTTACCTGAACCCATGGGAGAAGTTCCTGTTCGAGACGCTATTCGAGTGCGCGCGGCAGGGGCGGCTGTACGAAAAGAGCTACACGCCCGCGCTGTCGGTGATACCACAGCAGGTGATTTCGTACCTGTTCCAGCGCCGGCGTATCGGTACGACCTGGGATTCGGCGCGCCGGATACTGCGGCCGCTCGCGGGCGGCGATGAGCCGATTGACCGGGCATTCCGGCAGATGATTGACGCGGGCGAAGTCACGGCGCAGCGCCCCGGAATCTACTTCACCGGCACCGCGGTGGAACCGCAGGTCGAGTCCGGCAAGATCCACTCGAACATCCAGGACAAGACCTTCGGCAACTACCAAGTGCACGACATCACGACCGGCCGGCAAGTCGGCACGGTCTTCTTCGTGTTTCACCACTTCGTGCTGGCGGGGCGGTCGTGGGAGTTGGTCGAGCATCGGGAGAAAGAGAAGAAGGTAATGGTGCGGCCGCTGGCAGCGATCTCGTCCAACACGAAGGTCTTCGAGGGAACCGGGACCGGCGGGTATTCGTACCGGCTTGCGCCGGTGCTGAAAGCGCGGCTCTTCCCGGAGCTGGGCCCGAACCAGTTCCCGTACTTCCGCGACGGTAACCAGTTGCTGCTCGTACACTTGCTTGGTTCCACCTACGGCTACATCCTGTCCGAGGCGCTGAGCGCGCAGGGCCGGGACACAAGCGACATGGACGGCAAGCTGTTCGTCCTCTCCGGCCACAAACCCGGCGCTCAGCTCAAGTCGTTCCCGGCGCCCGAGGCGTCGGCGGTTCGGGATGTCGTGAGCGGGAGCCTGTACCGGCTCCAGGATAGCCTCGGCTCGGGTGCTTTCTTCCGGTCCCTGCCCGAGGAACTGCAGATTGAAGACCACATGCTGACGCTCGATGTCGCGGGGCTGCTTGCGTTTCTCAAAGGCCTGGAGCCGGTCGAATTACCCGCGGCAGAAGTGACCGCGCAGATAGCGAAGCACCTCTCCGACAAGGCCGAAGTCCGAAGCTCGAATTCCGATTCAAGTCCGAAGTGGTGAACTCGCATGGCCGTGGTTGATTCCGGCGATGGCGCGACTACAATCGATACGCGATGCTGATGGATAAGGTTCAGAAGTTCGACCTCGAGCGCCGTACCACCAAGTTCGGCGTGGCGGCAATCCGTTTCTGCGAGACGATCCCGTCATCTCCGGTGAACGCCCCGCTGGTGAGCCAGTTGGTGCGGGCAGCCACAAGCGTCGGCGCGAACTATGCGGAGGCCAACGACGCAGAATCCCCGCGTGACTTCCGCCACAAGATTGGCATCTGCCGCAAGGAAGCCCGTGAGTGCAAGCACTGGCTGACTATGCTGGCGGCCGCCGTTCCTGCACGCCGTGACGAGATGCGGCCACTGTGGCAGGAGGCCAAGGAATTGAACATCATCTTCGGAGCGGCCCTGCGAACGCTCGACCGGAAGCAACGAGAGGCCTGAGACAGTTGGCCTTTCGTATCTTCTCCGACATTGAATCGATCTTCGACCTTCGACCTTCGGACTTTCGCTGATGCGTCGACTGCTGGTGGTTGCCTACTACACGCCGCCGCTGGGCCTCTCCGGCGTGATGCGGGTGACGAAGCTCTGCAAGTTCCTGCCGGAAGCGGGCTGGCAGCCGCTGATACTCACCGTCAAACCGGTCGCCTACTACCACTACGACCCGCTTCTGCTCGATGACCTCAAGCGCTCGCGAATCTACCGCACCGAGAGCGCTGACCCGAACCGGTTGCTCAATCTCGTTCGTTCAAAGGCAAAGAAGCTCACGCCGGCGCTGGCCCAGGGGCTCGGTGCGGGGCCGCGGTTGCTCAACCACATCCTTTTTCCGGACTCGAAGGTCGGTTGGTTTCCGTTCGGCTCCGTCGCGGGCCGGCACATCATCGACCGGGAGAAACCGGCGGCGATATTCGCTACCGCGCCGCCGTTCACGGCGCTGCTGCTCGGGGTCAGGCTGAAGGCCCATGCCCACGTGCCGCTGGTCGCCGACTTCCGCGACCCGTGGCCGACCGGGTTTGCCCCGCCACCTGCGTACCAACGTGCGGCACTGCGGCGCGTCCGGCGCTACGCGGTCGAACATTCAGACCTCGTGCTCGCGGTGAACGACGGCACCGCGCGGGCCGTCGGCCCGCGGTGTGAAGTGCTGGACAACGGCTTTGACCCGACCGATTTCGAGGTCGAGCCGACGAGGCTTGAGGAATTCAGCATCGTCCACGTCGGCAACCTCTGGCAGAACCAGACCGAGGTCGCGTCGCTCGTTGCGGCCCTGCGGGTGCGGCCGGAGGCGACGCTCTACCTGGCCGGTCGGGTTGACGGCGAAACCCGCCGGCGGTTTGAGCACGACCCGCAGGTGCGGCTGCTCGGCACGCTCCCGCACGGCGAAGCCTGCGCCCTGATGAAGGGGGCGGGCGCGTTGCTCTACATCGGCAAGCCCGGGCAACCGGTGGGCATCAAGCTCTATGAGTACCTCGGCGCGAGGCGGCCGATTATTGTCTGGGGAGAAGGTTCGGACGAGGCAGCCGGGCTCGTGACCGAATCCGGCGCCGGGGTAGCCTGCGGTCTCGACGGCGCGAAGCTGGCCACGACGCTCGGTGAGATGGCGCGCGACCCGGCGCAGTTCACGCAGACGAACCGGGACCGATTCAACCGTCGCGCTCAAGCGCGCTGGCTCGCCGACCGTCTCGAATCTCTCATCTAGCTCCGGTCAGCTCCGGCGATAATCTAGGGACGCTACCCTGATTTCTCTTGACCGAACCCCGCCGCGCGCTAGCATTGCCCGATGCCAAGAATGGCGAGAGTCGTGATCCCCGGCGTTCCTCACCACGTGACGCAGCGCGGTGACCGGCGGGAGACCGTGTTCCTCGCGCGCGGCGACTATCAGCGTTACCTGAATCTGCTGAAGGAGTATTCGGCACCGCGCGGGCTGGAAGTAATGGCGTACTGCCTGATGCCCAACCACGTTCATCTCGTGGCCATCCCGCACCAGGCGGACTCGCTGGCAACCGTGCTGAAGCCGGTGCATCTGCGTCTCGCCCAGTACGTGAACTGGACTCACAGCATGACCGGTCGACGCTGGCAGGGCCGGTTCTTCTCGTGCCCGCTGGACGACCGGCACACTGCGACTGCAGTCCGCTACGTGGAGATGAACCCGGTGCGAGCAGGTCTCGTGCGCGAGGCGGAATCGTACCAGTGGAGCAGCGCAGCCGCGCACGCCGGGCTCCGGAACGATGACGTATTGACTGCTGATGCTCACAGACTCGTGGGTGCCGGAGACTGGCGAGCATGGTTGCGCGAAATCGAGGAGGATGAGTTGACCCAGCGTCTTCGGCTGAACACAAGAACCGGGCGGCCGTTCGGGGACGAGCTATTTGTCGGCGAGGCCGAGCGGGCAACCAGCCGCGTGCTCAGACCGCGCCCGGCAGGACGGCCGAGGATGAAGCGGCAGCGAAAATCAGGGTAGCGTCCCCAGAATAGGGACTCATCCTCTTGTTGACAACCGGCAGCCGCCGGTTAGAATCTGGCTGTGACCT
>CAZQZR010000147.1:0-7827 GCA_964597845.1 uncultured bacterium
TCACGCACCCCATTCCCCAACTGTCCATTTGCAGCTTTCGATTTCTCTGGGGCCGCCTCCCCTGGCTTGACTCAGCCGGGGCGTGCTGGCATAGTTTCTGTCCCACTATCATGGCGGATCCTAAGGCGCAGCGGTTTCCCGGCCTGACCCAGGCCGAGGCCGCGCATCGGCTGAAGACTCACGGCTACAATGAGCTGCCGGCCGCGAAGCGTCGTGGCATCTGGCATATTGCCTTCGAGGTCGTCCGCGAGCCGATGTTCCTGTTGCTTCTGGCTTCGGGTGTGGTCTATCTCGTGCTTGGCGAGACCCGCGATGCGATGATGCTGCTCGGGTTCGTGTTCGTCATCATCGGTATCACCCTTTACCAGGAGCGGAAGACCGAGCGGGCGCTGGAGGCGTTGCGCGACCTTGCCAGCCCGCGCGCCCTGGTGGTGCGCGACGGCGAGGTGATACGGATTCCCGGCCGTGAGGTCGTGCGCGATGACGTCGCGCTGCTGATCGAGGGCGACCGGGTGCCGGCGGACTGCATCGTGCTCGACTCCAATCACCTGTTGGTGGACGAGTCGCTCCTGACCGGCGAGTCGATGCCGGTGCGAAAGATTGCCGGTGACCCGGGGGCAGCGCTTGGCCGGCCGGGCGGTGATGACCAGCCCGGCGTTTACTCGGGCACCATCGTGGTGCAGGGGCAGGGCGTGGCCCGGGTTCGCGCGACCGGCCCGGATACCGAGATGGGCAAGATCGGCAAGACCCTCCTGCAAGAGAAGCAGGAGACCTCGCCGCTGGAAATCGAGACCCGGCGAGTAATCCGCAACTTCGCGGGTGCCGGGCTGACCGTCTGCGTGTTAGTGGTGGTATTCTACCAACTGACCCGCGGCTCGCTGCTGGGCGGGCTTCTGGCCGGGCTGACCCTCGCGATGGCCCTGCTGCCCGAGGAGATACCGGTGGTGCTGACCGTGTTCCTCGCTCTCGGCGCATGGCGGATGTCCCTGAAACAGGCGCTTACCCGCCGGGTCCAGGCAATACAGGCAATCGGGTCTTCCACCGTGCTCTGCGTCGACAAGACCGGCACGCTGACCATGAACAAGATGACGGTCTGGAAGTTGTTCGGCGGCGACCGGTTCTGCGACGTTGACGGAGTCAGGGCCACCACTCTGCCCGACGTCTGCCACGAGACGATCGAGTACGCGATTCTGGCGAGCCAGGAAATCCCGGTCGACCCGATGGAGCGGGCGCTGCTCGACCTGGGCACGCGGGCGCTCCGGGACACCGAGCATGTCCACCCGGAGTGGCAACTGGTGCGCGAGTACCCGCTGTCGCGGCAGTTGCTGGCGATGTCGCGGGTGTGGAAGTCGCCCAACGGCCGTGACTATGTGATCGCGGCCAAGGGTGCGCCCGAGGCGGTCGGTGACCTTTGCCACCTCGGGCCGGCGCAGTCGAAGGAGTTGGCCGAACGGGTCAACACGATGGCGGCGGAAGGCCTGCGGGTACTGGCCGTGGCGCGGGCCCGGTTCACGCGGGCGGGCCTGCCGTCGGAGCAGCACGACTTCCAGTTCGAGCTCATCGGCCTGGTTGGATTCACCGACCCGGTGCGGCCGGAGGTGAAGGCCGCGGTCGAGAAGTGCCGCCGGGCGGGCATCCGTGTCGTGATGATTACCGGCGATTACGCCGGCACCGCGTCGAAGATAGGTCGCGAGATCGGGCTGCAGACTCCCGAGTTGGTGATTACCGGTCCGGAGATGGAGGAGATGAGCGACGCCGAACTTCGCGCCCGGGTCAGGACGACCAACGTGTTTGCGCGGGTCGTGCCCGAGCAGAAGCTGAAGCTGGTCAACGCCCTCAAGGCCAATTCGGAGATCGTCGTGATGACCGGCGACGGCGTGAACGACGCGCCGGCGCTTCGGGCCGCCCACGTTGGCATCGCCATGGGCGGCCGGGGGACCGATGTGGCGCGCGAGGCGGCGGCAATGGTGCTGCTGGACGACGATTTCTCGACCATCGTGCAGGCCGTGCGCCAGGGTCGGAGAATCCTCGACAACTTGAAGAAGGCGTTCGCGTACATCTTCAGCGTCCATGTGCCGATTGCCGGGATGTCGCTCTTGCCCATCCTGTTCAAGTGGCCGCTCGTCCTGCTGCCGGTCCACGTGGTATTCCTCGAACTCATCATCGACCCGTCCTGCTCGGTCGTGTTCGAGGCGGAACCGGAGGAACGCGGCGTGATGGACCGGCCGCCGCGCCGGCTGGACGAACCGCTATTCGACCGGAGGACGGTTGGCCTCGCCCTGCTGCAGGGACTGTGGGTGCTGCTCATCGTGCTGGCGGTGTTCGCAGTCTCGCTGCACCGGGGACAGGGCGAAGCCGACGCGCGCACGCTTACGTTTGTGACCCTGGTTCTCGCGAATCTCGGGCTGATACTCACCAACCGCTCGTGGTCGCGCACTATCGTCAGTTCGATACGAGTTCCGAATCGGTCGCTCTGGTACGTGGTGTTCGGCGCGCTGGCGTTCCTCGCCCTCGCGCTCTACGTGCCGTTCCTGCGCGGCATGTTCAAGTTCACCGCGCTGCATCCGACCGACCTGCTCATCTGCCTGGGCGGCGGCGTGGTCAGCATCGCCTGGTTTGAGCTATTCAAATTCGTCAAGAATCACCGCCTGTTCCGCCGGAAGCGCGTCCCTGCCGCTTGACCCGGCCGCGCTGCGGCCTAGAATCAGATGATGAGTTCTGAACTACAGGAGGTTCATGTGACGAGAAACGTATTCGCCGTTCTGCTTCTGGGCCTGATTGCTGTCGGCAGCACGCCGGCGCTGGTACTGAACGTGCCATCCAGCTACTCGACCATCCAGGCAGGCATCGACGCCGCGACCGGCGGCGACACGGTGCTGGTCGCGCCGCAAACCTACTACGAGAACATCAACTTCCGGGGCAAGAATATCGTCGTCGCCAGCAACTACCTGCTTAGCGGCGACCTCGGCGCCATCGACTCGACGATCATCAACGGCGGCAATTCCTTCAACGATACCGGAAGCTGCGTCCTGATTGTCTCGGGCGAGGACTCGACCGCGAAGCTCGAAGGGTTGACTATCACGCGCGGGACGGGCACACTCTGGACCGATGAGCACGGCAGTGCCCTGAACCGCGAGGGCGGCGGGGTCCTGATAGCGCTCTCGTCGCCGGTCATCCGGCACAACATCATCGTCGACAACTCGGCGACCAACCGGAGCGGGGCAACAAGCGCGGGCGGCGGCGGCATCCGGGCCGGGGACGGCAACCCGCTCATCGAGGGCAACGTCATCATGTTGAACAACGGCCGGTACGGCGCGGGCATCGCGCTCAACCACACGGGCGCCCGAATCCGGAACAACATCATCTTCGACAACCGGGGCGGACAGGACGACGGCGGCGGGGGAATCCTGGCCCACCTGGGCTTCAGCGCGCCCAAGGTCATCGAGAACAACACGATTGTGGGGAATTCCGCGGGGGCCAGTGGCGGCGGCGGGATGCGGGTGGCGGACGCGGATTCGGTCGTATTCAGGAACAACATCGTCTGGGACAACGTCGCGGCCACCGGCGCCCAGTTGGATGACCAGGGCGGGACCGCGCGTGTGACCTTTTGCGACATCAAGGGCGGCTGGCCCGGCAACATTGCTGCCGACCCGGAGTTCGCGCGCGACAACTTCTACCTGACTCCGGGTTCGCCGTGCGTGGACGCGGGCAACCCGGACCCGGCCTACAATGACCCGGACTCATCCGGCGTCGCCAGGTGGCCGGCTTTGGGTGGGCGCCGAAACGACATGGGCGCGTACGGCGGGCCGCGGGCAAGCGTGCTGGCCAGGACGTTCTACGGTATCAGCGAGCAAGCCCCGGCCGGGACCCCGCGATTCGGCTTGACGGTGCAGCCGCAGCCGTGTCGCACCGAGGCGTGCGTCAGGTTCGAGCTGCGCCGACCCGGGCGCGTGAGCCTGTCGCTCTACGATGCAACCGGCAGGCAGGTGAAGCAGGTTCTCGTCGGTTCCGCCAGCGCCGGCGCGCAGGCCTTGCGACTCGGCGTGGCCGGTCTGCCTGCAGGCGGATACGTCTGTCGGCTCGCCGCGGGCGGCTGCGTGGAGACCGTCCCGATGGTCGTGGCGAGATAGGCCAGGGGCTGGGTACTTGGAACCAAGAACCATGAACCAAGAACTGAGAACCAGCGATAGCGTTGACACTCGGCTGCTCTCGACTAAGATAGACCGCTGCGGATAATTACCTCGGGGCTGTAGCTCAGTTGGGAGAGCACCTGCCTTGCACGCAGGGGGTCGCCAGTTCAAATCTGGTCAGCTCCAATCAGCGACGCGAGTACAAAAGGGGTACCCGGGGTTTCCGCTGAACGCCGTCCGCGGCCGTGCCGTTGGACGGTTCAACTAGACGAGGCCGGCCTTCGGGTCGGCCTCGCTGCGTTAGCCGAGACTCCGTCGTCCTACAAGCGAATGAACACGCGGAAGCGGTAGAGAACTCCTGCCACAAGTCCGCAGAGTCCGTAGACCCCGGCAAGAACCAGCACTACCACAGGCCACCAGCTTGCCGCAGGCACGCGCTGCATCACGGTTACGAGGATGATGCCGTGCAGCATGAAGATTGCCAGCGCGTTCACACCAAACACCTTGAAGGGTAGGAACCGCGGGTTCAGCAGGGAGAACACGAGCAGCAGCGCCGCAGCCACACCGGTCGTCAGCAACAGGTAGGTTACCGTGACCGGTGGTTTGTAGACCGGCAGCCAGCGACTGAACAGCAGACCGGCGCCGATTCCAGCCACCGTGATGACTGTGCAGCATACCCGCAGCCCGCGCGAGTCATGGTTCCGGACAAAGCTCCCGGCCAGCGAACCCAGCAGTACAAGGCCGGCCCAGGCCAGCCCGCCGGGAATCCCGCCGAGATGGCCGGCGTCGTTGGCAAGAAGCCACGTCCGGAGACCAAGGCGGCTGATGAGTTCGTACAGCGCGACGAGAAGCACGGCGATTACCGGACGCCAGCGCGGCCGCAGGAACATGAACGGCAGCGCTACAAGCCCGGCCATGCCGAGTGTCTCGAGCACGCCCCATTCGAGCGCGATGTTGTGCCTGAGCAATATCGAGCCGAGGACGCCGAACGCGACCAGGAGCAGGCTGCGGCGTATGAAGCGCCAGATGGTCCTGGCGGTGCCGTGAGCAGCGAGGCTGCGCGGGAACGACAGTTCGAACGCGACGCCGATTATGAACAGGAAGGTCGGGATGACGAAATCAGGCAACGTAACCCGGCCCATCGTTGTCGCGTGCTTCAGCCATGCCGGGACGATTGCGAAGCCGGAGAGGATGTTTACGAGAATCATCATCGAGACGGTGAAGCCCCGAAACTGGTCGAGGAACTCAACCCGTTCCGGGATGCCGCGCGTCGGCCGCGATGTCAACACTGTTGACTAATTCTCCGGCATCCGGCTCACAGTGTCAAACGAAGGTGGGGCGGGCGGTAGGCACCCAGGAACCGGGAGAAGTGCAGTCGACGGCTTGAGCCTTGCGGCCGTCAGCCGGGTGCTGAAGTCTTACTTCAGCAGGAACCTAGCGTCGAGGACGAGCGCGCCTTTGCCTTCTTCGTACACGAGCAGCGGGTTGATGTCGAGTTCGCTGATTTCCTTGAAGTCGGTGACGAGTTGGGACAGCCGCTGCAGGCACTCCTTGATCTTCGTCACGTCGCGCGGGGCCTCGCCGCGGTAGCCCTGCAGTATCTTCACCGCCTTGATGCCGCAAACCATTGAGTCGGTGGAGATGTCGTTCAGGGGTGCGATGCGGAAGGTGACGTCCTTGAGCACTTCCACGAGGATGCCACCGAGGCCGAACATCAGGATGGGGCCGAACGACGGGTCGCGATTCATGCCGAGGATGGTTTCGGTCCCCTTGGGGGCCATCTTCTGTACCAGTACGCCCCAGATATCCGCGTCGGGTTTCTTCGCCTTGACGCCGGCGAGCAGGTCGGCGTGTTCCGATTTCAGCCTGGCTTCGTCGGTGATGTTGATGCGGACGCCGCCGAATTCGGTCTTGTGCAGGGTGTCCGGTGACACAATCTTGATGACAACCGGGTAGCCGATTTCCTTCGCCGTCGCCAGCGCTTCATCGAGAGTCTTGGTCAGCTTGGATGGAGGCACAGGCAGGCCGTAGGCACGCAGGATTTCGTGGCCCTCGGGCTCGGATACAAACCGGGTCGGCCGGCCCTGGACCCGGGTAAAGATTTCCTTCACTACCTGCGGTTTCACGTCGGGGAAGATCTTGACTTCGCCCTGGGGACGGCGGCTCCATTCGCTGAACTCGACCATGGCGGCCAGCGCCCTGGCCGCATTCTCAGGGAACTGGTAGTGGGGGATGTGGTCTCGCATCAACTGGCGCCGGATTTCCATCGGGTTCATCATCGATTGGATGCAGGCTAGAATCGGTTTGTCCGACTTCGCCCCGATATCGGCGGTGATGCTCGCGATGTCCTTGGACTCGGCCATCAGCGTCGGGGCCCAGATAGGGATGAGGGCATCGACGTTCTCGTCGGCGATCAGCAGTTCGAGCGCGGCGCGGTAGCGGGTCGTGTCGGCGTCGCCGATGACGTCGACCGGGTTCGCGGTCGAGGCGGTAACCGGCAGGTGCTTCTTCAACTCGGTTCGGGTCTTGTCTTCAAGCTTCGCGATCTGGAGACCATTTCGTACGCAGGCGTCGGTGGCCATGATGCCGATGCCGCCGGCGTTAGTGACGATGGCAACGCGGCGGCCCTTGGGTGCAGGCTGGTAAGCGAGAGCCGCGCCCTTGGCGAAAAGCTCGTTGATGGTGTCGACGCGCAGGATGCGGGCCTGGGCGAAGAACGCATCGTAGGCGGCGTCGGAGCCGGCGAGCGCTCCGGTGTGGGATGACGCGGCTTTGGCGCCTTCGGATGTGCGGCCGGCTTTGATAGCGAGAATCGGCTTCGGCTTGATCGGGTGTGACGTGGTCTCTCGCGCGATCCGCATGAACTCCGGTGGGTTCACGAGGTCTTCGAGGTAGAGCATAATGACGTCGGTTTCGGGGTCGTCGCGTAGGTAGGCTAGGAGGTCGCACTCGTTGATGTCGGCCTTGTTGCCGATGGAGGCGAACTTGGAGAGGCCGGCTTCTTCGGAAATCGCGTACTCGAGCGCGCTCAAGCCCACGGCTCCGGATTGGGAAATGAGCGCGATGTTGCCGAAAGGCGGCATGGCGCGTCCAAAGGTTGCGTTGAGCCTGACCTTTGGCGACGCGTCGATTACGCCGAAGCAGTTGGGGCCGATGAGCCGGATGCCGTACTTGCGGGCGCGGTCGCGTACCGCTAGTTCGAGTTGGGCGCCGGTGGGGCCGAGTTCCTTGAACCCGGCCGAGATGACGACGGCGCCCTTGACCTTCTTCTGGCCGCATTCAGCCAGTACCGCGGGCACCGCCAGTGCGGGGATGATCAGGACTGCCAGGTCTACCTCATCCGGTATCTGCAGCACGGTTTCGTAAGCCTTGACGCCGAGTATCGATTTGGCGGTGTTGTTGACCGGGTAGACCACGCCGGTGTAGCCGTTCATCAGGACGTTGGCGAAGAGCGCGCGGCCGACCGAGCCTTCGCGGTTGGACGCGCCGATGACCGCGGTCGAGCGCGGCCGGAAGATGAAGTCTAGGGAACCGGGGTTTGGCATGGCTGCCTTCTACTTTCTGCCCGGATTTGGGGACGCCTTCTCGAACCGCATGGTCAGGGTGTAGACGCCGTCTTCCCACTTGGTCTCAATCGGCAGCCCGGTGCGGGTCATCAGCCGGTAGGCGCGGGTGTTGGAGTCGAGCACGTAGCCGA
>CAZQZR010000148.1:0-7748 GCA_964597845.1 uncultured bacterium
GCAGTCGTGTCATGGCCGCCTCAATATGCCGGAATGTAAGGGAAAGTCAAGGAAGTAGGCGCACAGCGAGTTGCCAGTAACCAGTTTGCAGTTGGCAGTAGCAGAAGGTGGCCTTAGCTTCCTTGTTCCCACTTTGCCATTTCACCTTTCCCCTTCGCTCAGGCCAAAGCTCTCGTCAAAGCTCACTCGAAAGCCTATTCGGAAGCTCCTTCAAGAGCGTGGTCGGAAGCTCCGCCCAAAGCACGAACAAGAGCTTCCGCCATCGCTTCGCGACAAGCTTCGATACAAGCTCGGGTCAAAGCTCGCGGCATTGCTCATCTGAAAGCTCAGCGAAAAACCCGGCTCAAAGCTCGTCGCAAAGCCTGCTTGGAAGCTCGGTCCAGAGCTTGCTCAAGAGCTTGCTCGGAAGCTACCCTGGGAGCAGGGGAGGGTAGAAAGCGGAAACTGTGAATAGTGAATTGAGAATAGGGAAGTTATGACGCCCGCACGCAGGCGCCGGAATATGTAGTATACTACATACGTGGAGAGCCGAGAATGAGCCGCAAGCCGTCGGCCGTCTGCCCCGCGCGCTTGACAAGCGCTTGCCGCTACTCTAAGATGCAGCCTATGTCAGCCCAGGCCGCCCGGCCTTGACGGAAAAGAGATAAGTACTGTGTCCCCGTTTCTCCTACTGCCGGGCCGATGGGCGTTCTTCTCACCTGACTACCACTGACAGCCTACAGCTCACGGCCAACGGCTAACGGCTTATGTGGCCTAGGCCAGCTTAGCGGTTCAGTTCGATTCCTGACCGACCTCTCTGACTTGAAATCGGCGCAGGCTGGCCTAGTCTTGGTGGTGCACTACCGATTCCAACTTCGCGCTAAGGAGACGGAATGAAGGCCATGTTGCTCACCCGCGTCGGCCGACTGGAAGACGCTCCGCTTGAGCTCGCTGACCTGCCTGCGCCGGTCCCGACTGCGGGCGAGCTGCTCATCAAGGTCTCGGCCTGTGGGGTCTGTCACACGGAGCTCGATGAAATCGAGGGCCGGACGCCTCCGCCACATCTGCCGGTCGTACCTGGACATCAGGTGGTCGGCACGGTCGCGGCGCTTGGCACGACGGACTTGGGACACGATCCGGAATCGCAGAAGGGGGACAGTCCCCGGCGCTCGAAGCGCCGCAATCCGGTACAGTCCCCACGATTCCGGCCATGTCCCGCGGTCCCGCGATTCCGGATCGGTGACCGCGTAGGCGTGGCGTGGATATTCTCAGCCTGTGGCGAGTGTGAGTACTGCCGCAGCGGGCAAGAGAACCTCTGCCATGACTTCAAGGCCACGGGCCGCGATGCCAATGGCGGGTACGCCGAATACATGACCGTGCCTGAAGGCTTCGCACACTCGATACCAGAGGTATTCACCGACGCTGAGGCTGCGCCCCTGCTCTGCGCCGGAGCCGTCGGTTATCGCTCGCTGCGGCTGGCCGGATGGGGCTTGGGACACAATCCCAATTCCGCGGCGGAATTGGGTCATGTCCCGCGCTCTACGCTCGGTCTGACCGGATTCGGTGCGTCTGGTCACTTGGTGCTGAAGACCGTGTGGCATCAGTACCCAAAGACGCGCGTTTACGTGTTCGCCCGCAGCAAAGACGAGCAGGTGTTCGCCCGCGAGTTAGGCGCGACGTGGGCCGGTGATACGAACAACGAACCGCCGGAGCAACTCGATGCCATCATCGACACGACACCAGTCTGGGGGCCAGTCGTGGCCGCGCTGGCCAACCTCAAGCCTGGCGGCAGGCTGGTCATCAACGCGATTCGGAAAGAGGAAATAGACAAACAAGGACTTCTGGGGCTGGATTACGCGAAGCACCTGTGGATGGAAAAGGAAATCAAGAGCGTAGCCAATGTCACCCGCCAGGACGTAACCGAGTTCCTTGAACTGGCGGCCAGGATTCCCATCAAACCCGAGGTTCAGGAATACGCGCTGGAAGATGCGAACCAGGCCCTGCTCGACCTGAAGGAGCGTCGCATCCGCGGCGCCAAAGTCCTCCGTATAGACTGACCAGCCGGTTCAACTTCCGGTCTTCTCGGACTTGGGCGCGGCCGGCGTGGGCCGTGGTCTATCGCGACGTGATGTGCGCAAGCCAGCGACGTACGTCCGCAAGGCTCATGTCGTGTGTGGCTATCCTGACCGCCACGTCGGGAATCTCGGCCGGGTCGGGATGCAGAGCATAGCCCTGCTCTCTGAGGAACTCGAAGGTGAAGATGGTCGCGGTTCGCTTGTTCCCATCCATGAATGCGTGGAACGCAATAAGGCCCTCTAGCAGAGCGGCAGCTTTCTCGATGTCGGTCGGGAAGAACTCGGTTCCGTCGGCCAGACCAATGAACGGACGCTGCAGTGCGGCCTCAAGTAGCCGCACGTCCGTCAGCCCTTTCGCGCCGCCGTACCGTTCAATGATGTCGTCGTGGAGCCGGACAACGCGGGCAAGCCAACCCGCTACCGGTTCGTCAGTTCCCGCCACGCTGCGTCGAACCGCTCGATGACCTCTTTCTGCGCCGGCGACCCGGGCGCGGTCAGGTTGTCGGCGACACCGGCCATGAATTCGCCTGTCGCGCGCTCGTAGAACCGCAGCAGTTCGTGGCTCTTCGCGGTCGCCCCGGTGCGAACCGCAATATCATCGCGCATCTCTGCGGTCACGCTGACGCCGGCTTCGGTCAGGCGTAGAACTTCATGGTGGTAGGGAACCCAGATCTCGTAACTCCGCCTCCTGTACCAGTCTTCAATCGCTTTCAGGCCGTCGAGACCGGCGATCTCTACTTCAAGCTGGCGGGCGTATTGCTCCATCTCCGCACCACGGACTGTCGTTGCCATAGACCAATCCTAATGCTGGTTCACAGCCGTGTCAATAGTCCGTTTCTCGAACTGGCTGAGAACCGGCTTCGCCAGAAGGAATGCGACCACGACGGCCGGGGCCAGCGCAGTGACAATTGAGAGAAGCAGCGCCGTCGAGCCGGCATGGGCCGGGTCGAACGAGAGATAGAGGGTCTTGAACATCGGCATCACCCAGATGAATACCGCCACAACCGCCACGACGTGTACCGCCTGGACCGTGTACCAGCCCCATTTCTTCCTTAGCAAGAGCCCGATTGAGCCGACGAGCAGGACGAGGCTGCCAACGGTCTGGACTCGGTTCAAAAGCGCGGTCTGCCGCATCAGGGTGCTGAACAGCGCGAGACTGGACCGGTCTATCAGCGATCCGTACTGGCCGAGCATCGCCCTCGGGTCGGCCATCGGCGCGAGCGCGATGCCCACAAGGCCGGTGACGATGGCAAATGCCGACTGGACGATGAGCAACCACGCGGCGACCGTCAGGGTGATGTGCCAGCGCCGGCGGGTCTTGTCTTCTCCGGCGCTGGTTTCCATTGTTGGCGGGCAACCCAACGGTTGCCGTTACTTTAGAAGGCCCTTCTTCTTGAGCATGTCGGTGAGGATGGCTTCGAGGTCCGGCTTGGACTTCTCCCTCAGCCGGTAGTTCACGCGCACAATTGGTTTGTTGGCCTTGATGATGCGCGTCAGGTCAATCGGCGTACCCGATAGCACGATGTCGCAGTCGGCCTTGTTGATTGCGTCCTCGAGTTCTTTGAGCTGCCCGGCCGAGTAGCCCATCGCCGGCAGCACCTTCTGCAGGTGCTTGAACTCTTCCATGGTCCTCGCCAGCGAGCCAGATACGAATGGCCGCGGGTCCACGATTTCCTTTGCCCCGAACTGCTGCGCGGCAATCTTGCCCGCGCCGTAGCCCATGCCGCCGTGGGTCACGGTCGGGCCGTCTTCGACCACGAGCACGCGTTTCCCTTTAATTGCCGCCGGGTCGGCCACGTCGAGCGGCGAGTCTGCGTCGATGATAACCGCTCCCGGGTTCGCCAGCTTGACGTTCGCACGCACCTTCTCGATGTCCGTCGCCTTGGCCGTGTCCTCTTTGTTGATTACCACGACGTCGGCTGAGCGCAGGTTCACTTCGCCCGGGTGATAGCGCAGTTCGTGTCCGGGCCGGAGCGGGTCAACCAGCACAATCAGGCAATCTGGCTTGTAGAAGGAGATTTCGTTATTACCGCCGTCCCAGACGATGACATCGGCCTCGGCCTCGGCGTGCTTCAGGATTTCCGCGTAGTCGCACCCGGCATAGATAACCATGCCGTTATCGATGTACGGCTCGTACTCTTCTCGTTCCTCAATGGTCGCCTTCTGGTCGTCGAGGTCCTTGTAGGTTGCGAACCGCTGCCAGACTTGTGTCTCAAGGTCGCCGTACGGCATCGGCTCGCGTATCGCCACGACCTTCAGGCCATGGTTCTTGATCACCTCGTACACGCGGCGCGACGTCTGCGACTTGCCGCAACCGGTCCTGACCGCGCAGACCGCGGCGACGGGCTTGTGTGCCTGAATCTGCAGGAATCGCGGGGAAAGCAGCCGCCAGTTCGCCCCGGCCGCGAGCACCCGGGACGCGAGGTTCATCAGGTAGACGTGAGACACGTCCGAATAGGCGAAGACCGCTTCCTCAACCTCGAGCTTCTTAATCAACTCGGGCAGTTCCTTCTCGGCGAATGTCGGTATTCCCTTCGGGTAGAGCTTCCCGGCAAGGCTCGGCGGATAGGTTCTCAGTCCCCCGGTCGTGCCGAGGTTTTGTTCAGCGGCCGCGGAGAATCCCACGACTTCGTACTCCGCGTTGTCGCGGAAGTACGTATTGAACACGTGGTAGTCCATCCCGGCCGCACCGACGATAATGACGCGCTTCTTGTTAGGCATTGTGTTCTCCATAGGTCCTATCAGAACCGCTCGGTCATTGATTTCGCCTGCAGGAACAGCAGCAGGTAGTCGCGACCACCTGCCTTGGAGTCGGTGCCCGACAGGTTGAACCCGCCGAACGGCTGCACGTCAACCAGCGCGCCGGTGCACTTCCGGTTGATATACATGTTCCCGCACATGAACTCCCGCTTGGCCCGGTAGATTTTCTCGCGGTTGATCGTGAAAACCGCGCCGGTCAATCCGTACTCGGTCCCGTTGGCGATGTCGAGCGCGTCCGAGTAGTTCCGCGCCTTGATGACCGCGAGCACCGGACCGAAAATCTCCTCCTGCGCAACTCGGGAGTTCCGCTTCGCGTCGGCGAACACGGTTGGCTGGATAAAATACCCGTCGCCGGCCGCCTTCTTCCCGCCGCACACCAGCCGACCCTCGGCCTTGCCGACCTCGATGTACGCAAGGTGGGACTCGAACGCCCGCTGGTTGATGACCGGGCCCATCCAGTTCTCGCGCTTCTCGGTCGGCCCGACCGTTATCTTCTTCACGCGCGCCGCAAGCTTCTCCAAGAACTCGTCGTATACCTTCGCGTCCACAATCGCACGCGAACAGGCCGAGCATTTCTGCCCCTGGAACCCGAACGCGGCAATCGCCGTGCCCTCGACCGCCTCGTCGAGGTTTGCCTCCGAGTCAACGATGATGCAGTCCTTGCCGCCCATCTCGGCCACGACTCGCTTGATCCAAATCTGACCCTTCTGGGTCTTCGCCGCCTTCTCGATGATACCAAGGCCCACGGCCTTGGAACCGGTAAACGAGATGAACCGCGTCTTCGGATGCTCAACCAGGAAGTCGCCGACCGAACCGCCCGGCCCGGTCAGAAGGTTTACGACGCCCGCCGGCATCCCTGCCTTCTCCAGCACATCCATGAACAGGGCCGCGAGCAGCGGCGCGTCGGACGAAGGCTTGAGCACAACCGTGTTGCCGGTAACCGCAGCCGCGGTCGTCATCCCCGCCATAATCGCGCACGGAAAGTTCCACGGCGGAATCACAATGCCCACGCCCAGCGGGATGTAACGGAGCTCCTGGCTCTCGCCCGGATACGGCGTCACGCCAACCGGCTGGTCGTACCGGATTGCCTCGCGGGCATAGAATTCGAGGAAGTCCACCGCCTCGGCAAAATCGGCGTCGGCCTCCAGCCAGTTCTTACCCTCTTCCAGGATCATCGCGGCGTCGAACTCGAACCGGCGCTGCTTCATCATCCGCGACGCGCGCAGGATGATGGACGCCCGCTCGATTGCCGGCATGAATCGCCAGGTTTCGAACGCCTTGAGCGCGGCCTGTATGGCCAGCGCCGCTTCCTTCACGGTCGCCTTCTGGAAAGTACCGACCGCTGACTTGTCTGCCGGGTTGTACGAAATGAACTGCTCTTTCGCCTTGAGGTGCTTGCCGCCGATGACAAGGTCCCAGACCTTGCCCGACTGCGCCTTCAGGTCGGCAAGCGCCCGCTCCATCGGCTGTTGGTTTTCAGGCTTGGAGAAATCCAGATACGGCTCATTGCTGAACTTCGGTAGCATGATGCCTCCTGCAATAAGTACTTGTACGAACTTACCTTATCGCAACGGCTATTATTGATTCCGGGCTGCTGCATCGCAGCACGCGCGGCCGCGGACCAGAGCGACCGCCGTTGCCGGGTACACTACTCTGAAATATCGGTCTGAAGAGCAAGAATCGCCCCGCAAACCACACCAAGGATAGCCACCAAGACTTCCCAAGTCAAATCAGGCCCGGAAGGAATAGAGCCGACAAGCGCGGCAAGGCCTTGATGGATCATTGAGACTTGTGAATAGAGGTTAGGAGCTGGGTGCCTGTGCGAAGTCTGGGGTTTGGGGTTTCCCGCTTCTCACGCGGGCGCTATTGGCCCGGCACGGTCTGGCCCGGCAGCGAGTCCGGGTGCGTCACCCGTTGCCAGAGCTGTCCGAACTGCTGCCGGTGGATGAAAATGTAGTAGACAATCGCGCCAGCGATTGCCAATGCGAGGACGAATAACAGGCACGACCAGTAGGGATTGGGCTTCCGGTACGGCGCGGTGGTTCGCTCAAACTCCAGTACCTTGCGCGCACGCTCTATGTCGCGCTTCGGAATTTCCGGCTCGCGGGCCATGGCTCAGCTACCTGCCAATCGCGGGTTTCCACGATACGACCAGAACACATCAACGCCGGACCCGGTCTCGATAAGACCGACCGGCTGATAGTCGTCCGGCTCGACGACGAGCGTAGCCACGTACGCGCTCTTCTGTCCTGACGAACGCATAAGCCGGACCGCGCCCATCGGCGCTGCCTCCAGTGCGAGGACGAGAAACAACGGACGGGCGTCCGGCATGGATTGATTGTCACCACGACCGCCTCGTTTGTCAAGAACCGACCGCGAGCCCGCCCCGAGACCGGCATGAACCTCGGTGCACTTGCGGCTCCCTCTGAAGGTTGCGCTGTCCGGTCCCCGGTTGTAGAATACACGTCCTGCCATGAAGTATCGAACACTCGGCGCCAGCGGCATCAGGGTTCCTGCCCTTGGTTTCGGCTGTATGCGCCTGCCGCTCCTGCCCGGTCGAAAAGACTCAAAGCGCCGCTGCGCCGTGGACGTACCGGAAGCGGTGCGGATGATGCACTACGCCTTCGAGCACGGGGTGAACTACTTCGACACCGCCTGGGGCTATCACATGGGCTGGAGCGAAGTGGTGCTCGGCAAGGCGCTCGCCGGGCTGCCCCGAAGCCGGGTGATGGTGACAACCAAGCTGCCGGTCTGGCTGGTGAAGAAGCCCGCGGATTTCAAGCGGCTGCTCTCCACCCAGTTGCGCCGGCTCGGCACCGACTACCTCGACTTCTACTTCCTGCACGCGCTCAATGCGAAGTCGTTCGAGCGGGTGCGGCAGATGGGCGTGCTCGACTTTCTGGACGCGGCCATGCGCGACGGTCGCATCCGACA
>CAZQZR010000149.1:0-7704 GCA_964597845.1 uncultured bacterium
CAAAGCTCATCGCAAAGCTCAGTTCAAAGCTCGCGAAACAGCTTGTTTCAAAGCTTGGTTCAAAGCTTGGTTCAAAGCTCGTGTCAAAGCTCGTCAAAGAGCTCGGTTCAAAGCTCGATTCAAACCTTGTTCAAGAGCTTGTTCGAAAGCAGCCCCCAGGGCGGTCTCCCCTTCGCCACCCCCACGGGGAAATTGTGGTTCCGTGCCGACTCGGTACTACATATTGTATGCCGTCTTTGACTGGCCATCCCCTGGACGGCTGGGGGAATCCCTTCCCCTTATACGGCCCGTGGCCCTTCACCTGCAACAGCTCCCGGCCTTTGCCTCGCAACAGCCGTCGCTCCGGCCCTCGTCCCTTCATCCGTAACAGTGCCCGGTCCTTATCTCGCAACAGCCACCGCCCCGGCCCTCATTCCTTCATCCGTAACAGTGCCCGGTCCTTATCTCGCAACAGCCCTCACTCCGGTCCTCGTCCCTTTACCCGTAGCAGCACCCGGCCTTCACCTCGTAACAGCCATCACTCCGGCCCTTGTCCCTTCACCCGTAACAGCACCTGCTCCAGTCCCTGCAACAGGCCACTCAACAGCCGCCGCTCCAGCCCCAAGTCCTGCACCTGCCCCCTTTTTCTCACAACCCGCGCGACCTGCTGCCATCCGCTGCCAACTGCCCGAGTCAGCGCATCCGCTTGACTCCGGCCGGTGCGCGCCTAACATACTACACATCTGGAAAGGCGAGAACGAGCCGCAAGCCGGCGGCCATCGCCATCCGTTACGCGCCATTTGTGGCTCCCTTGAGCACTCGACACTGGCCACCGGTAACTGGCACCTCGCGGCGCAGCCGGCGCCCGCCCGCGCGGCTTGACCCCGAGCCATTTTCCGGCTATAACCTCCGCGTGATTGACCGAGCCTGCAACGTGAGTTTTGGAGGACGTCTACCAGAATGAACAACTTCGGCGAGATAGCCAACTTCATCTGGAATATCGCGGACCTGCTACGCGGGCCGTTCAGGCGCGGCAAGTACCAGGACGTGATTCTGCCCTTCACGGTCCTGCGCCGCGTTGACTGCGTGCTCGCGCCTACTAAACAGCGGGTGCTGGAGCGCAATGCGCAACTGAAGGGCAAGCTGAAGGACGTTGGCCCGCAACTCCGCCGTGCCTCCGGATTCTCGTTCTACAACACCTCCCGCTACGACTTCGAGACCCTGCTCGGCGACGCCGGCAACCTCGCTACCAACCTGATGGCCTACATCAACGGCTTCTCGGACAACATGCGCACGGCCCTGGAGCGGTTCAGGTTCGAGGAGACAATCAAGACGCTGGAGAAGCACAACCTGCTCTACATGGTCATGGAGCGGTTCAAGAATGTCGACCTGCACCCCAGCGCGGTGGATAACCACACGATGGGTTCGGTCTTCGAGGAGCTTATCCGCAAGTTCAACGAGGCGCTGGACGAGAACCCGGGTGAACACTTCACGCCCCGCGACGTGGTCAGCCTGATGGCCGGGCTGCTGCTCGCGCCGGACAAGAAGCGGCTGGCACAAGAGCACTTCGCCCCCATGCTCTATGATCCCTGCCCCGGCACCGGCGGCATGCTAACCGTGGCCAAGTCGCGCATCCTCGCGGACAACCCGACCGCAGACGTTCATCTATTCGGCCAGGAGCTGAACGAAGAAACCTGGGCGGTCTGCGTCGCCGACCTCCTGATGATGAACCCTGACGGCCGCGACGCGGACAACATCCTCCAAGGTAGCACGCTTTCGGCTGACGGCCATTCGGAGAAACGCTTCGACTACATGCTGGCCAATCCGCCTTATGGCTACGACTGGAAGAGAGACGAAGAGGCGGTGCGTGCCGAATACGACCGGGGCGAGCGCGGACGGTTCTACGCCGGTCTGCCGCGTATCTCGGACGGGCAACTGCTCTTCCTGCAGCACATGCTCGGCCGGATGAAGAGTAAGGAGGACGGCGACTCGCGCGTCTGCATCATCATGAACGGTTCGCCGCTCTTCACCGGCGACGCCGGCTCGGGCGAGAGCGAGATTCGGCGCTGGATACTGGAGAACGACTGGCTGGAAGCGCTGGTCGCGCTGCCCGAGCAGATGTTCTACAACACCGGCATAGCGACCTATGTCTGGGTGCTCTCCAACCGCAAGCCGGAGAAGCGCCGGGGCAAGGCGCAACTCATCAACGCAACCGACATCTGGGTGCCGATGCGCAAGAGCCTCGGCGACAAGCGCCGGATGATAACCACAGAACAGGCACGGCAGATTGTGGACCTGTACACCGCGTTCACCGAAGACGACTGCTGCAAGCTGTTCCCATCCGAGGCGTTCGGCTACCGCAAGGTGACTATCGAGCGTCCCCTGCGCCTCAACTTCCAGGCCAGTCCTGAGCGCATCAAACGGCTCGAAGTCGAGACCGCGTTCCGCAAGCTGGCCGAGAGCAAGAAGAAGGACAAGGCGGCAAAGGCGACTGAGGAAAAGGAAGGCCGCAAGCTCCAGCAAGCGATTCTGGCGATGCTCGCCGCGATGCCTAAGAAGCTGTACAGAGACCGCCCGTCGTTCGAAGCCGCGCTGGACGCGGCGGAAGAGAAAGCCGGAACCAGCCTCGCCGCGCCGTTGCGCAAGGCGGTACTGAGCGCCTTATCCGAGCGCGACGAAGAAGCCGAGATCTGCCGCGACAAAGACGGCAACCCGGAGCCTGACTCCGAACTCCGCGACTACGAGAACGTCCCGCTGGGTGAAGACATCAACGACTACTTCAAGCGCGAAGTCGCGCCGCACGTCCCCGACGCTTGGGTCAACACGCAGGTCCGCGACGAGAAGGACGGCGAAGTCGGCAAGGTCGGCTACGAGGTCAACTTCAATCGTTACTTCTACAAGTACGTACCGCCGCGTGCGCTGGATGACATCGAGTCGGACATAGAGAAGGTGGAGAAAGAGATAGCGGAGATGATGAAGCAGGCCGCGAGAGAGATTGTCGGGGATGCCGGATGATGAGCGACCGTGATCAGGCCCGCGCCCTGCTTCGGCAGGCTCTGGGCGTAGCCGATGCCGACTTCCGGCCCGGCCAATGGGAGGCAATCGACGCCCTGGTAAATCGGAGGGAGAAGCTCCTGGTCGTGCAGCGGACGGGCTGGGGCAAGAGTTCGGTGTACTTCATCGCCACTCGGATTCTGCGCGACCGCGGGTCCGGACCGACCTTGATCGTCTCGCCCCTGCTGGCGCTGATGCGAAACCAGATCGAAGCCGCAGACCGTCTTCGCATCAAGGCGCTGACCGTCAACTCGACCAACCGGGAGGAATGGCCGGCTCTGACGCAAGCCATCCTCAACAACGAGGCCGACGCCTTACTCATCTCCCCGGAGCGTCTGGCCAACGACGAGTTCGTCCAGAACGTACTGCTTCCGGTCGCCAATCGAATCGGCCTGCTGGTGGTGGACGAAGCCCACTGCATCTCCGACTGGGGTCACGATTTCCGCCCCGACTACCGCCGCTTGGTGAACGTGCTGCAGCACATGCCTCCGAACATGCCCGTGCTGGGTACCACGGCGACCGCGAACAACCGCGTGCTCAATGATGTGTGTAGTCAATTGGGCGGCATCCAGGTACAGCGCGGACCCCTGATGCGGGCAAGCCTCGTCCTGCAAACACTGCGTCTGCCGGACCAGTCAGCGCGCCTGGCCTGGCTCTCCGAGCACCTGCCGGAACTACCCGGCACCGGTATCGTCTACACGCTCACCAGACGTGACGCCGACCAAGTCGCGGATTGGCTCGGACGGAACGACATCGAGGCTAAGGCCTACTACAGTGATGTGGAGTCGCCGGAGTTTCCCGATTCCGACGCGTATCGCCGGCATCTCGAAGACTTGCTACGCGACAACCGCATCAAGGCTCTGGTGGCAACAACTGCGCTCGGGATGGGCTACGACAAACCGGACTTGGGATTCGTCGTTCACTACCAGGCCCCGGGTTCGATAATCACCTACTACCAGCAGGTGGGCCGCGCCGGACGGGCGATTGACCGCGCTTTCGGGGTGCTGCTGTCAGGTCGAGAGGACGAGGAGATTCACGAGTTCTTCCGTCGCAGCGCCTTCCCGGATGAAGGCCACGTAAATGCAATCCTGGAATTGCTGGCTGCAAGCGACGGGCTCACCGAACGGCAGATTGAGAGGTCAGTGAACCTGCGCAAGAGCCAGATCGAGAAGGTCCTGAAGTTCCTGTCGGTAGACAGTCCGTCGCCGGTCATCAGAGATGCCGGCCTCTGGAAGCGAACTCCGGTGGAATACCGGATGGATCGCGAACACATCCAGCGATTGACCAGGCAGCGGGTCGAGGAATGGCAAGAGGTGCAGGACTACATTGACAGCCATGAGTGCCTGATGGTGTTTCTGGCTCGCGTGCTGGATGACGAGAACCCGCGTCCGTGCGGCAAGTGCGCGCAGTGCCTCGGCCGTCCCGTGGTCGCCGAGGCCTACTCACATGCCAGCGCGGTCGAAGCCGCCCGATTCCTCAGGCAGTCCGAGCTGCCACTCGAGTACAGAAGACAGGTGGCCAAGGATGCGTTCCCGCAATATGGGTTCAGCGGCAATCTTCCCGAGAACCTGCGGGCGGAGACCGGCCGGGTTCTCTCCCGCTGGGGCGATGCCGGCTGGGGGCAGCTCGTTGCCGAGGACAAACATGCCGGACGCTTCCGCGATGAACTGGTCTGCGCCCTGGCCGAGATGATTCGCGACCGCTGGAAACCTGACCCGATGCCGACCTGGGTGACGTACGTTCCTTCGCTCAGCCGTCCGCATCTGGTACCGGACTTTGCCCGGCGTCTGGCGGTTCTTCTGGGGCTACCGTTCGTGGCCGCAGTAACCAAGGTGAAAGCCAACGAGCCGCAGAAACTCCAGCAGAATCGCTTCCGTCAGTGTGCCAATCTCGACGGGGTGTTTGAAATCACCAAAGATGTCCAGCCCGGCCCCGTTCTATTGGTGGACGACATGGTGGATTCGACCTGGACCATGACGGTCGTGGCGGCCCTCTTAAGACAGGCGGGTACGGACCCGGTCTTGCCCGTGGCGTTGGCGACCACGAACGCCAGGGATTGAGGTGAACATCAACAATCAGACGCAGGCGGTGTTGTTGTTGACCACGTATTTCGGTAAGCCGATGAGGAGTGAATTGAAGCCGCTGTCACCGACGGAATGGGGACGTTTAGCCCGCTGGCTCAAAGACCACGAAGTCCTTCCCGAAACGCTCCTCCGGCAAGATCCTGCCGACGTCTTGGTCGGTTGGGTCGACCGCAAGATAACACCGGGGCGCATCCGGCGTCTGCTGGACCGGGCGGGGGCGCTGGGCCTGGCTGCGGAGAAGTGGGCACGTGCCGGACTGTGGGTGTTGACCCGAGCCGACCCGGCCTATCCTGCGCGCCTTAAGAAGCGGCTGAAGACCGACTCGCCTCCGGTGCTCTTCGGGTGCGGTAGGCGGAATCTGCTGAATCTGGGCGGCATCGCCATCGTCGGCTCGCGACATGCGAGCGAGCAGGAGCTTGCCTTCACTTCGCGCCTCGGAGGCGAAGTGGCGAAGCAAGGCTTGTCCGTCGTTTCGGGCGGGGCACGAGGCGTTGACGAGGCCGCCTTGCTGGGCGCCCTGGAGCGTGAAGGAACTGCCGTGGGCGTCCTTTCGGACAGCCTGCTCCGCGTAGCGACATCCGCCAAGTACCGCAAGGCGCTGATGGCAAAGGATCTTGTGCTCGTATCCCCATTCAACCCGGATGCAGGATTCGACGTGGGCAATGCCATGGCCCGCAACAAGTACATCTACTGCTTGGCCGACGCGGCCATCGTGATTGCTGCCAGCAAGGAAAGAGGTGGTACGTGGAATGGCGCGGTCGAGAACCTGAAGAAGGGCTGGGTGCCGCTCTGGGTCAAGTCGCATCAGGACCCGGGTTCGGGAAACTCCGAACTGGTGAAGCGGGGCGCTCAATGGTTGCCGGATGGAGAGCCCTCCGCGCTATCGGTTCGAGACTTGATGGAACCGGAGGACCAGCCGGATAGTGGACTGCCCTACGTACTGGCTCTGGAATCATCTGTATCGGACGGTTCAGCGGAATACCGACCGGAATCGGGAAGCGTCGACCTGCCCGCGGCTGGCAAGGAAGTGCCGGACGACCGGCATGGCTATGGCCTCTTCCTGAATCGGCTGAAGCGACTCACACCTGATGCACCTGTCACGCAGAAGCAACTGCTCGAGTCCGGCGACGTCAGCAAATCGCAACTCAGCGACTGGCTCAAGCGGGCGGTGCGCGACGGACACGTCAGGATGCTGAGCAATCCTCGCCGCTATCAGTGGGAAGCGCAGCTGTTCGATGACACCAACCCGGTGGGCGGAGGCCACGGCGTGACCAAGCCATGACCGCAAGCCTCAGACCCTATCCGTCCTACAAAGACTCCGGCGTCGAATGGCTGGGGAAGCTGCCGGATCAATGGGGACGGAGGCCGCTCAAGCGGTTGGTCGCGACGCCGATAACTGACGGGCCCCACGAGACGCCCGAGTTCACGCTTGATGGCATCCCGTTTCTGTCCGTAGACTCCATCGTCGAAGGCAGGCTGGACTTCACTAGCTGCAGGTTCATTTCTGTGGCGGACCACGAACGATACTGCCGCAAGTGCCGTCCGACCCGCAACGACGTGCTGGTGGGCAAGGCGGCCTCCGTGGGGAAGATAGCGGTTGTAGACGTGGACTTCGAGTTCAATATCTGGTCACCCTTGGCTATGCTTAGGCCCGCGCCGCGCCTCCTTGTTCCGCAGTTCCTCTACTACTACCTACTGAGCCGGACCGCCCAAGACGAGATTCTGCTCCAGTGTACGCACAACACTCAGAACAACATTAGTATGGACGACATCGGCGAGCTGGCCATCCCGCTGCCCGATCCGCCCGAGCAGCAAGCCATTGCCGCGTTTCTGGACCGGGAAACACAAAGGATTGATGCGCTGGTGGAGAAGAAGAAGGAGCTGGTCGAACTGCTGCAGGAGAAGCGCACCGCGCTCATCAGCCACGCCGTCACCAAAGGCCTCGACCCCAACGTCCGTATGAAGGACTCAGGCGTCGAATGGCTGGGGAAGATACCCCAGCATTGGGAAGCGACCCCGCTTCGTAGGCACTGGGACGTGCTGGACTGCAAACATGTAACGGTTCCGTTCTTCCCTGATGGAATCCCGCTCGTGAGCGTTTCAGAAGTGCAAGGTTCTATGCTTGATTTATCCTGTGCCAAGCGTACTACCCGCGAGTACGTCGATGTTCTTGTAGAAGGCGGACGCCGCCCGCGACGAGGGGACCTCATCTACTGCCGCAACACCAGCCTTGGTGCTGCGGCCTATGTCAACACCAACGAGGAATTGGCGATGGGGCAGGACGTGTGTCTGATTAGGACAAAGACACAGAACAACAGATTTCTGAACTACCAACTGCACAGCACTTCGGCTGCTTACCAAACCCAGCGAGTGCTGGTTGGGTCGACCATCAATCGAATCAACGTCGCCGTCATTCGAACCCTCGTTCTGGCGGTTCCCCCGAGGGACGAGCAAGACAGAATCGTGCTTCTTCTCGACCGGGAGACACAGCGGGTTGACACGATGGTGGAGAAGGTACGTCGAAGTATCGAGCTGCTGAAGGAATACCGCACGGCCCTCATCTCCGCCGCCGTGACCGGGAAGATTG
>CAZQZR010000150.1:0-7669 GCA_964597845.1 uncultured bacterium
GCGCCGCACGAGCGGACAAGAAGGGACAGTCAGATGTTCGTAACAACGCTCGCTTCGGTGCTCGCAATGAGCACCGCGCAGGCTTCCGACCTGCCTCTTGATTCCACCGATTTCTGGGTGACGGGTTCCTACCCGTTCCGCACCGGCACGGCAGTCGTGCTGGACACGACGCGCGACCTCGCGTTCGTTGGCGCGGGCAGCGGTGTCTTCATCGTGGACGCGTCAGGCCTCAAGCCGCAGGCATTCCGCAAGGTCATCATTGCGGAGTAAGGAGAGACAATGAGAGCAGCGAACGGACATCCACTCGGGATACTGGCGGTCTGCCTGGCGGTCGCCGCATGCGCCGGAATCGCTTTGGCCGATTGGGTTACGACTGCGGTGGCCGCCGGCTCATATCCCTCTGCCGTGGCGGTGAACCCGGTCACCAACAAGATCTACGTCGCGAACCAAGACGGCAACAATGTGACGGTCATCGACGGCGCCAACAACAACGCAGCCACCGTGGCCGTCGGCACGAGGCCCGTCGCCGTGGCGGTGAACCCGGCTACCAACAAGATCTACGTCGCGAACCGCGGCAGCGGCAACGTGACGGTCATCGACGGCGCCACCAACGACACGGCTACGGTGATCGCAGGCGCATACCCCTGCGCCGTGGCGGTGAACCCGGTCACCAACAAGATCTACGTCGCGAACCACGACAGCGACAATGTGACGGTGATCGACGGTGTGACCAACGTCACAACCACGGTTGCCGCAGGCTCGATCCCCCGTGCGGTGGCGGTGAACCCGGTCACCAATAAAATCTACGTCGCTAACCGCGGCAGCGGCAACGTGACGGTGATCGACGGCGCGACCAACGACACCGCCACGGTGACCGTCGACTCGGGACCTATTGCTGTGACGGTGAACCCGACCACCGACAGAATATACGTCGCGAATTGGTACAGCCACGACGTGACAGTGATCGACGGCGCGACTAACGCCACAACGACGGTGACCGTCGGCTCATTTCCCTACGATATGTCAGTGAACCCGGTCACCAACAAGATCTATGTCGCGAATTGGAACAGCAACAACGTGACGGTGATCGACGGCGCCACCAACGACACCGCATCCGTGACCGCAGGCGCGAACCCTTGGGCCGTGGCAGCGAACCCAGTCACCAACAAGATCTACGTCGCGAACGGCAACAGCGACAACGTGACGGTCATCGACGGTGCAACCAACGGCACAGCCACCGTGACCGTAGGCTCGGGGTCCATTGCTGTGGCGGTGAATCCGGTCACCAACAAGACCTACGTCGCAAGCGGCAGCGGCGGTAGCGTAACGGTGATCGACGGATCCGACAACGACACCGCTCTGGTGACTTCGGGCGCAGGGCCAGAGGCCGTTGCCGTGAACCCGGTCACCGGCAAGGTCTACGTCACGAACTACCTCGGCGACAACGTGACGGTGATTGACGGCGCGACCAACGACACGACGCTCGTGCCGGGTTGGGGCCCCCGTGCGGTAGCAGTGAACCCGGTTACGAACCGGGCCTACGTGTCGCTCTTCTCCGGCGGCAACGTGATGGTGATTGACGGCGCCACGAACGACACAACTCTCGTGCCCGCACACGGGGGGCCCTACGGCCTAACGGTGAATCCGGTCACGAACAAGGTGTACGTCGCCAACACCCGCGGCAATGATGTGACGGTGATCGATGGCACCACCAATGACACGACCCTTGTTTCCGCAGACTCGAATCCCTATGCCGTGGCCGTGAATCCGGTTACGAACAAGGTATACGTGACGAACATCGGCAGCGCCAACGTGACGGTGATTGACGGCGCGACCAACCAGACAACGCTCGTGCCCGCAGGCACGTGGCCCAACGCCGTGGCGGTGAACCCGGTCACCGATAGAATCTATGTCACGGGCAGCAACCTGACGGTGATCGACGGCGCCACCAACCACACAACTACGTTGCCCATATCAGCATTCGCCGTGGCGGTGAACCCGGTCACGAACAAAGTCTACGTCGTGAACAACGGCAACGTGACGGTGGTTGACGGCGAGACCAACGACACGACCACGGTACCCTCAGGCAGCGGTACCTATGCCGTGGCGGTGGACCCGGTCACGAACAAGGTATACACAGCGAACTTCGGCGGGAACACGGCGACGGTCATCGACGGCGCCACCCGCACGACTGCTACCGTGCCCGCAGATTCGCACCCCGTTGCCGTGGCAGTGAACCCGGTCACGCACAAGGTCTATGTCGCGAACAGGGATGGCAACAATGTCACGGTGATAACGGACGTGCCGGGCAGTGACACCAGAGTGCGCGCGGCATTCGACCGGCTGCCGGGCGACACGACATCGTTTGCACGCCCATCCTTGACCGGCAAAGGCGTGAACCGCTGGACACCCGGACGGACAACGATGATGGGAGTCGGCAATCGAGTGAGTACCAGCCAGGTCGCGTGGGACTGGGCAACAGTCACATACGGGGCCGGAACCGACTCCATCATGTGGACGTACAACTGGGGCGTGGATTCGCTCATTCTGGGCGAGAACCTCGTTTGTTGTGTGCCACTCGAAGAGCAAGTCGCGACCACCAACAACCTCGGACTCGGCACGCCGTTTGCGGGCAACATCGAGGTGTACCCGCTGTACCGGGTGGAGCCCTCTGGAGGGCTTGAGGAGGCATCAAGACTCGCGGGTCGAATGACGCAGCTGCCAACCATCATCCGTTGCGCACTGATGTTCGAACCGGCGAACGGCGCAGTGCGTGGCTCGCTAGGCGAACTTCTCGACGTTTCGGGGCGGAAGGTGCTGGACCTGAAGCCCGGCGCGAACGACGTCAGCCGGCTTGCACCCGGCGTGTACTTCGTCAAAGAGGCCCATGCGCAAGCTCAGCCCCAGGCCGTTCGCAAAGTAGTGATTGCGAAGTAAGGAGCCATCGTGAGAATCACTGGAACACTTCTAGCCGTATGCTGGCTGCTGTCGGCCGTCTTTGCTGCGCAGCCCGGCTTCGATGCCAGCAAGGTCGTAAGACAGGTGCGCGGCGTGGCGCGTCCGGCGTCGGGCATCGAGCAAGGCCTCGACGACGGCGAGTTCCTGATTGACACGAACGTCGTCTACGTCCCGGCGCATTCCGGCCAGTATGGCCCTGCGCTTGCGTTCGACGGCACCAATCTGCTGGCGGTGTGGAACGACACACGCGACGCCCCGTCTTCCGGAACTGACATCTTCGGCACCCGGATCAGCCTGGATGGCGAGATACTGGACCCGGCCGGCCTGGCAATTTGTGTGGCTGACAGCAATCAGGTGCAGCCATGCGTCGCCTTTGATGGAGACAACTTCCTTGTCATCTGGGAGGACTCGAGCGAATCTCCTTTCCCGCACCTGCGAGGCAGCCGGGTGACACCTGCCGGCGTTGTTCTCGACACAGAGGGTATACCGGTGACCGGTGGCGGTTTCGGACAGGACATGCCCGCTTTGGCTTTCGATGGCACGAACTACCTGGTAGTCTGGCAAGAGCGGGATACTAACCACCTTCTGGCGGACATCTACGGCACGAGGATAAGCAAGTCCGGCGCGGTCCTCGACCCAGAGGGAATCCCCATAATAACCGGGCGCTTCTCGAAATGGACACCGGCAGTTGCATGGGGTGGCAGTAGTTACCTGGTCGTCTGGGCTGACTATCGCCACGGCGACTATGATATTCGCGGCGCCCGGGTTACGGGCGATGGGCGGGTGCTTGATGAAGGCGGATTCGTAATCACGCCAGACCCATTTGAGCAGCTAACGCCTTCGTTGTCATTCGATGGCGCCGACTTCCTCGTCGTCTGGGAGGATAACCGAAGGACCGGTTCTTCCTGGAATGTCGATATCTACGGTTGTCGCGTTTCGCCCGAGGCTGCGATACTCGACCCTCTGGGCATCCCTATCTGTCCTGATAGCCTCCAGTCGCAGCCGCGCGTCGCCTACGACGGGAGTCTCTTCCACGTCGTCTGGACGGACCGCCGAGCGTACCTAAGCGATATCTACGGAACACGAGTCAGCCGGGACGGGGTCGTGCTTGACCCCGGTGGAATCAGGGTCTCAGCCGCGGAACAGATTCAGGGCCACCCTGCGGTTGCGTCAAGCGGGACCGGCGTCATGGCCGGCGTCACGGTACTCTGGCAGGATGAACGTTCCGGCCACTACGACATCTACGGGGCGCGGGTGGACGGCGCCGGCACACCGCTCGACACGAGCGGCATCCTCGTTTCCTCCGCCATTAACCGTCAGGAACACCCCGCGTCAGCCTTCGGGGCGGGCAGCTTCCTGGTTGCGTGGGAAGACTCACGCCGCGACTTCAGTCCCGACGTCTATGCCTGCCGAGTCAGTCTTTCCGGGGTGACGCTGGACTCAACGCCGATCGTCGTCGTCGACACCCTTGGTGCGCAAGAAGCACCGGCAGTGACCTTCAACGGTGAGAGCTACCTGGTCACCTGGCACCGGCGCGGCACCATCAGCAAAAACATCTGTGGCGCCAGAGTCAGCGCCAACGGGGCCGTCCTGGACACTACTCCAATCCTCCTTGCCGACGAATCTCCGGACCATCAGCGTCTCTATCCTGCTGCGGCTTCCTGCAGCACGAACTCACTCGTCGTCTGGTCGGATTTGTGCTCCAGTAGCGCAACAAGTGCAATCCACGGAGTCCGAGTAGACCGTACCGGAAGAGTGCTGGATTCGACCAGCATCGTGGTCTGCCCCGATTACAGCGAATGGCCCGGACTAGCCACCGACGGCGTCGGCTATCTTGTGGTCTGGCGTACCACTTGGGTCGGCCAGTATGACGTGTACGGCGCCCGGGTCGCTCAGGATGGCAGGGTGCTCGACTCGCTCGGCATTCGCATTGCCGCCGGACCGGCCTACCAATGCCCCCGGGCGGCATTTGATGGGACGAACTACCTTGTTGTCTGGGCGGAGGATGTGGGGCAACAGCAACTCGGCCTTTTCGGCGCCCGAGTGAGCCGGACCGGTGTAGTCCTTGACCCCGACGGTTTCCGAATCGCGACCGCGACCGGGTTTCAGGCATCGCCGGCCGTGACTTACGACGGTCAGAACTACATTATGGTCTGGACCGACGGCTACGAGGGTGACTTGTATGGCGCTCGGATAGCGCCGAACGGAACGGTGCTTGACCTGTACCCGGTTGCGCTCGGGCCGCACGAACAGGCCGCTCCGTCGCTGGCAGCGGCGGGAAACGGGCAGGTACTGCTCGCATACCAGGGCTGGGCCGACTCGCTCCAAGGGCGTGCCCCCGGGGTCTTGAGGATTTGGGGGAGACTCGGGCCGTTCCCGGGAATATCCGAAGGCTACAAGCCACAACTCGCAAGCGTCAAACTCGAACCAACCATCGTCCGCGGCGTGCTCCGTCTCCCTCTTTCTCCATTCACAATGCACACTTCACTCTTCGACATGACCGGCCGCGCCGTCATGTCGCTTGTCCCCGGCCCGAACGACGTGAGCCGACTGGCCCCGGGCGTGTACTTCGTGCGGGAAGAGCCACAGGCCTCAAGTCGCAAGCCCCAAGCTGTCCACAAGGTTGTGATCCAGCGCTGAGTAGCACAAGCTCACGCTCAAGCGCAAGCCTAAGCCCAAGCGGCGAAGATCCTTCACTTCCTTCAGGGTGACAGTTCCAGTCATCTGTGTGGTCTGCACGATCTGCGGCTAGTCCTATCCGGTCTTGGCGTTCTTGGCGACCTTGGCGGTTCCATTCCTGTCTCGTGCCGCCCGCACAAAGAAGCGGCGTCCGCGGGTAAGCGGGCAACGGTTATCGGTCTGCGAGCGGTCTTGAGGTTAGTTGAAGCGGCTGCCGAATGGTTTTCCGTCGGCGGCAGTGTAGATGTCTTCAGCGGGGTCGGTGAGGAACTCGAAGGCGGGATTGGAGCCTGCGGCCTCGAGCCAGAGTTTCTCGTCAAGGTAAGTATCCTCCGGGAGTAGGATGATCACCTTGACTCGGCTCGGTCCGGCGATGGGAAGTGGTTCGTCCAGAACCAGTCGGTGTTCTTTGTCCACTGTGCCGGTAGTCTCGATAGCTCTCTGTGCCACCCGTTATCGTGCCTCGCAGTTCGTCCAATGTCAAGCCCGGCAGTGGACTGCTTGCGCTTGTCCTGGTTCTACGGCTGTGGGTGTCCCGCGAGCGGGGGTAGAGGCGTTTGCTGGTTCCTTCTTTCCCTATCGCATCCCGGCGGCGCTGTTTGGGTCTTCGGGGCTTCGAGCATTGGTTGACTTCGCGGCTGGGCCGGTGAGAATCTAGACGTGAGCCTGCCACCGAATCGAAGCCTCCGTCTGAGCGTGAAGGGGGGCGATATTGAAGGGTATTGAAATCCGGCCGTTCGTGATTGAGGATACGGACGGGGTGCTGGAGGTGTGGAGCTTGGCCGGCATGACCACGCCGGAACGGAATCCACGGGCCGACATCCAGAAGAAGCTCCGCCACAGCCCGGAGTCGTTCTTTGTGGGCGTCTTTGAAGGGAAAGTCGCGGCCACGGTGATGGTCGGGTACGACGGGCACCGGGGCTGGATTTACTCGCTGGCGGTCAGGCCGGACCTGCAGCGCAAGGGTATCGGCCGCCAGATGATGGAGCAGGCCGAGAACTGGCTCCGGCAGAACGGCTGCCCGAGGGCCAAGCTGCAGATAGACGAAGCCCGGAGCGACGTGGCCGGGTTCTACAAGAAACTGGGGTATGAGGTACAGCCGCTGGTCAGCATGGCCAAGTGGTTCCGGGTCTCGGATTCTTGACTTTGCACCAGCAGGCGAATACAATTGGCCCACGGACAGTCCCCGTGCGGGGACAGTCCCTATGCGCCCGTAGCTCAATTGGATAGAGTGCCGGACTACGAATCCGTAGGTTGCGCGTTCAAGTCGCGCCGGGCGCGTTCTTGTGAGACAGAGACGGGAAATCCGCAGATTACGCAGATTCCGCAGATGAGGTCCACGAAGGGACGGAGTCTGCAGAAGACGTCCGCAGGACAAGCAGTCGGGCAGGTCGACCATGACCGCTGGATGAGGGCGGCTCTGGTTGAGGCCGAGGCTGCTGCGGCTGAGGGCGAGGTGCCGGTGGGGTGCGTGGTTGTGCATGACGGCCGGATAGTCGGTCGGGGGCACAACCGTACCGAATCGCTGAAAGACCCGACCGCACATGCTGAGATTGTGGCAATCGGGGCCGCCGCAACCGCGCTTGCGAACTGGCGGCTGAGCGGGGCCACGGTCTACGTTACCATTGAGCCGTGCCTGATGTGCACCGGCGCGCTGGTGCTGGCGCGGCCGGATTGCGTGGTGTTCGGGGCGCGGGATGAGAAGTTCGGGTGCCTCGGGTCGCGGTACGACATCGCGGCCGACAACCGGTTCAACCACCGGCTGAAGGTAGTTGAGGGCGTGCTGGCGACCGAGGCGGGCGAGCTGCTGAAACGGTTCTTCCGGGCCAGGCGCGGGAGGACGGTTTTGGGGACAGTCGCCGAGCGGGCACTGGGGACAGTCCCTTTCGGAGAACCTCGGGGACAGTCCCCGGCAAGGAAGCGGAAGTGAAGTTGACAATTGCTGGAGAGATGGCCGAGTGGACGAAGGCGCGTGACTCGAAATCACGTATACTCGCAAGGGTATCGGGGGTTCAAATCCCTCTCTCTCCGT
>CAZQZR010000151.1:0-7660 GCA_964597845.1 uncultured bacterium
GGTTTACCGTTCAGTACCCACCTCGGCTGAGAAAGAACAACGCCGGGTACTATCAGAAGAGCAGATATCAGCATCGTACCGAGGACCCGCGTACGCAATGCGCCGCATGCGAAAAAACGTTTACCGAGAGACATCATATGTCTCCTTCCTCAGAAGCAGCTAGGTTTCTTTGGCGACATCATCCGGTCCGATTGTGGACATCAAGGCTTCTGAGGTTCCTGATGTTCCTTGTCGGACAGAGTGTTCTGCGGGTCAACCCCGACTCTCTCCGTTGCTGACCCGGCTATTGCACTTACCGTGCCAGCACGAGCCCGGCCGCGATCGGCGGGGCGCGTGCTCCAAGCTCGCAGCCAGGTGCTGCCAAGGCATCACTGCGGCGCGATAGTTGTATCCAGAGGGAGACACGTAGTCTCCGAAGGGAGACAGGCCCCGGATGCCTGGCGTGGGAACAGTGGTCGTTGTCCCACGCGAGAAACTCGTCCCCGGCGCGCCGGAGAGGCAGTGCCCGTGGCGCTCCCTGTTGTTGATGAAGCTTGTATGCTCCTAGCCTGCTTCGTTGACCGATCGGCAGATTGCGCTGCCCGCCGGACAACTGTCACGACAGCCGCGTGCGTTTGGATGTCAATACGTTCCATCCCGCGCATGCGTTTGAGGCTCGTCCATGCGGAGCATGTTGGCACGATTACTGCATTGGTGACAGCGGTTTTGCTCGTCTGCTCCACCCAGAACTGTCGGCGGCTGTGCGACCCCCTTAAGCCGCCGACAGGCTTTTCTTGGCAACTCCCGCCCCAACTGTCACCAACGATGTAGCACGCGGGCATCAATGATCTTGACGGTGACTGTTCCATAGAGCGCCTCAATACGTGCTTGCCGACTGCCGGCTGCAAGGTGGCCGCTTGCCGTGGCACCTCCCGGCGCCTCGGCAGAAGTGCAGCAGCGTTCCCCGCAGATCCGCGAGTCTTGATTGCTTTCACTCATCTCATGTTGGTGGTACCAAGGGCCGGTTCGGTTTGACACTGCGGTCGGCTGGCTGCCGGGAAGTGGGTGGCTGGTGAGCGATCCCGGCAGCTTCCGACCAATGTCGGCTGCGGGTCCGGGCGCTCCGGGCCTTGCGCAACCGTTACGACAACCATCTGTGGACTATCTCGTCGCCGGAGGCGCTGGCAACGTAGGTTATCGTACCCTTATTGTTCCCTCAAACCCATTGTTCTAAGTGCACGATGTGTGCCGGAATCGTGGAGACAATGTTCCGGGGCAGGTTACAGGGGCCGCCGCAACCGGCGACCTCTTCTTGAAGAGACTGCTATTATCCTAAGGGAGACAAGGTTCCTACGCTTGGTGACTCGTGGGTCGGGCTGCCCGGCGTGGCGGCGGAATCCGAGCGTTGTATCCGTGGAGAGACATGCATTCTCCCAAGGGAGACAGGCATGGTGATACGCGGCAGCGTACTCCCCGGATTCCCGGGGCGCAATGCGACGCGGGTTCTCCTATTTTCCCAGGACCTTCTTCACCTGGCCGACCTTCTCCTGTACCTTGCCGGCTGTTTTCTCGGCTTTGCCTTTGCGTTCGAGCTTGCGGTTCCTGGTGATTCTTCCCGCGATCTCCTTGATGCTGCCCTTCACTTCGTGAAGCTCGCCTTCCGTTTCATCCTGCGTACTTGATTTCATCTCATTCCTCCGGTCGGTTATCGGCTTGACCGTTGTCGGTCGTCTCTCTGCTCTTTGTGGGAGTCGTGTCATCGCGGTCGCCCTGAATTCCTAGTTTGATATCAGCCAGCGAAGACCAGGGATTTTCTGGTACTCGACCGTAAACGTCACCGCCGTACCCGAGATACCTTCGACTTTGATTTTGGCGACATGGTCATCGACAGACCAGCCGTTGGCGCCCGGATCGAGCCACAAGGAGTAGATCCCATTCAGGGAAATGCTACGCACCGCGCTGTAGACCCCGGGTGCGGGGGCAATCTTGAGGTCGTTGAGATTCGTCTCGCTTGCGACGGCCGAGGAATTGCTCTTGGTGTTGTATTTCGGGTCGTACGAGTCCGGCGATCGCAGCTCGATATTGGTTACCGTCTGACTGGTATCGAGCACGAAATCAATGTCCGTAGGCCGAGACAGCGGAATCGCCACTGCCGTGCCGGTCGTATCGAAGTAGAATGCGTGATTGATCTGCTGAGCATCAGCTCTCGTGTAGACCGTGACATTCGTGGTTTTCTTCACAGTCGTCGTGAGGCTCCACTTATCACCTTCGCTTGATGTCGCGACTGCGGAGACCTGGATCAGCCTGGCCGGACCCGTCACGTCGAAGGAGTAGGTCCCGGAAAGTATCTCGGTCTTGACTCCATCAACATACACATTGTACCCGGTGGCATCGGTAACCGCGAGCCAAGTGAGGTGGAGGTCCGCACCATCGTTGACGGGCGTGTAGCTGACCGTCGGTGTCAAGAGAGTGACGGGTGAGGTGCAGGAGATGACCAGAAGCAGCAGCGTTCCCAGTATTGCGGGTAGATGCTTCGTCTGCCTGCTGTCTAATCCGGCACTGTCGTACTTATCTCTGGTTTCGTCGTGTTCTGTAGATTCCCTCATAGGGGTTTTCCTTTCTTGCGTTGACCGGCCGACAACCGAAGCCTCGTTTGGCTCGAGTTGCAGCCGGCACAGTTCTCCGGAGTCGTGGTATTGCACCTCGCCATGGTCTCTTGCTGGCACAATCCGTGCCACCAACCAAGAACGCCGTTTCCCGCGTAGTTCGGGGCCGCCACTTAATGCATCAGCCGGGCGGCCGTCCTCAGTACACTTCTATGCTATCGATGATTGAAAGGTTGTTTCCGGCGTTGCTGACGAACTGCGCGCGTACGTGAGTGGGCGCGCACTTGAGGAGGTCATAGACGCTCTTGGGCACATCGTGATAGATGTAGCGTCCCCGGTCGGCGAACTCCATCACCATCATGCCGGTAACGGAACTGTAGAGGATGCCGGTTTGCTTCTCGATGGTCTTGACTATTTTCACTCTTTTTCCTTTGCTGTTCGTGGTTCTGCGCGGGCTTGTCCTGTTCCACTTGGCGGTCGGCTAGCTGCCGGGAAGTGGGTGGCTGGTGAGCAATCCCGGCAGCTTCCGACCAATGCCGGCTGCGGGTCCAGGCGCACCGCGCCTTGCGCAACCGTTACAACAACCGACTGTGGGGTATTTGGTTGCCGGAGGCGTTGGCAACGTTAGGTTGTCGTTCCTTTATTGTTCCCTCAAACCCATTGTCCTAAGTGCACGATGTGTGCCGGAATCGCGGCGGACAGCGTTCCGGAGTAGGTTACAGGGGCCGCCGCAGCCGGCGACCTCTTCTTGAAGAGACTGCCGTTATCCTCAGGGAGACAAGGTTCCTACGCTCGGTGACTCGTAGGTCACGCCGCCCGGCGTGGCGGTGAAGTCCGAGCGTTGTATCCGTGGAGAGACACGATTCTCCAAAGGGAGACAGGCATGGGGCGGCGCGGCAGTATGCTCCCCGGATTCCCGGGGCGCAATGTGAGGAGGGGTTTTCCTATTTCCCCAGGACCTTCTTTACCTGGCCGACCTTCTCCTGCACCTTACCGGCTGTCTTTTCGGCTTTGCCTTTGCGTTCCAGCTTCCGATTCTTGGTGACTCTTCCCGCGATCTCCTTGATGCTGCCCTTCACCTCGTAGAGTCTGCCTTCCGCTTCGTCCTGCGTACTCGGTTTCATGTCATCCCTTCCGGCGTTCTCCGGGCCAACGTCCTGTGCCTCGACCTCTTGGTCAGATTTCCTGGTTACCCACTTGCCGTCAATACAGCGCGTCACGGTCAATCGGGACCGGCCGGCATTGCCGCGCGTCGGTTGAGGTTGCTTTGCCGGGGTCGTCCCCCGACCCGAGGCTCGGCAGCGGTGATCCATGACCGCGCATGCCGGCTGTTCGTTCCGTGGAGTCGGCAGGGACAACCGGCCGTTGTCTTTCGCCGCCGGACCGGTTCTCTCCCTGGTCAAGACTTGTTGGGTTCAACATGCCAGTCTCCTTTTCGTCAGAGATGGGACGACGTCAGCGTCGGTGCTGCCTCGGCAACGTCGTCACGATTCTGCTACGTCTCTTCATTTCCCCACTGTGACGCCTCGTTGCGCAATGTCCGGTGTGTACGCGGCCACGCTGTCGATCATTATGCCCCGTTCCCCTCCACGTTCAATGAGCGTACCTTTCACCCATACATCCTGCGCTACGTACGTCAAGAGCAGGTCATGCGACGCCGGGCCCGAAGGCGTACTCTTCGTGACCGGGTAGAACACGTGCCCGTACCCGTCGACCAGCACCAACGGCTCACCGTCCCTGGCGTCTTTCCGCGCGGAGTTGCGGATTCCGGACCCATCCTGGCCCAGCCACGAGTTCAGCCCCACGATTCTGACGGCTATCTCAACGTCGGACGTTTCCCCGGCCGGAGTCGGCGGCTCGTCTGTCGGGTCTTTGTCCGACGTAACGTACTGGATGACCATCGCTTTCTCCAGGCCCTGCTCGATAAGCCTGCCCCCGACGGTTACCCGTTGCTCGGCGTAGGCCACGAGCTTGAGGTTGCTCGCATGCGTGCCGGCCGGCGGCCTTAACTGGACCGGGAACACGATGGAGCCGTCGTCGGTAAGGATGACCAGCGGTGTGCCTGCCTCTGCCGACGCCGCCGTACGTCCCTGGTATTGCGGGCCGCGGACACCCTGGCCCAACCATGAGTTCGCATCCACGACCCATCCCGACACGGTAACGTCCGGCCTCCCGGGCCCGTCCTCATAAGATTCGTCGTCGAGCCAGGTTGCAGGCTGGGAGTCCGCTGGGGCAGTTCCGACGACTTGATTCGCAGGGACCGAGTCGGCCCACATCGGTGGCGCGACCCATCCCGACACGGTGACGGCCGGCGTCCCGCGTCCGGCCATCTTGAGTTCGTTGTCGAGCCCGGTTTCGGTCTGTGCGCCGGCCGCGGCCGTTCCGACGCCCTGCGCCGTGGCGAGCGCGCCAAGCCACGCCAGTGGCGCAAGCAGGAGTACCGCTACGGCCACCCGTCCTGTATTAGTCACAATCATCTTTCCTCCGTTTCGGAGTCAATGGCTGCGCCCCCTGGCGCGGTCGGTTCTGATTGTTACCAGCGATGGCTCAAGTCGAGCCCGACGCTGGCCGGGAGCCTCCCGGTGTAGGAACAGCCCGCCATTGGCGGCACGTTGAAGGCGGACACGGGCTGAATCTTGTCGTGACTTGACTACGGCGAAGGCGCGACAGGTCGGCCGGTTACAGCCTGGCGGCCCGGGTCAACTGCCCCGAGTGCTCGGCTTGGCGATGGCGATACCACGAACGCTTCGGCTGGAGAACGTCGTCGTGACAGCCGAACGCTCCTCGCGCGCTGGATGGACAGGATACCGACCAAGATCCGGCTTGCCCGAGCCGGTGCCGACTCGGACCGGTTTGGAATCAACCGAGGTCGGAAGGTCCGTGCGCGAGCTGTCCTGCCAGACTGCGGGCACCGAGATAGCATGCCGGATCACCGGTGGCGGTGCGCTTCTGGTCGGTGGCAGGGGCAGGTTGTGGATTCTCACTACCTGAGTAGTGCACTTTGCGTGCCGGTGCGGGTCGGGTCGTGCGTGGTGAGTCGCATGCCATGCGTGCCTCAAAGCTCGTGGTCCGGTGCGACTGAACTGCTGCGGCGGCGCGGAGGTTGTATCTACAGAGAGACGAGTTGTCTCCGCCGGGATACCGGTTGGCGTTTCACGCGGCGGCGGTCGACGCTCTACGCGGGGGGTACGTTCTTGAAGCGAGTCGGAGAAGTGATTCCGCACCGCTTCATGATGCGGTAGAGGCTGGGACGTGCGATACCCAGTATGGCGGCCGCCAGGGGAACGTTGTTATGGGTCTGTGCCATCACTCGCTCGACGGTCTCGCGCTCGGCGCGCTCCAAGGTCGCCTTCAGCGTTTGCTTCTCTGTCTGTCTTGCGATGCGACCCGCTGCCTGTTTGGTCACGCGGAGCGCGGGCTTCCCCATCCCGTTCTTTCCCTATCGCCTTGCGGCGCGTCCAGGTTGGTCGGGACCAGCCAGTAGTGCCGTTCGCCGGCCGGGTCCGCTTCGCGGGCACTGTCCGTCTGGCCCGACGGGCGGGCCGTCTCGAAAGGCCGGCCGGGTCTGTCGTCTACGGCGCGGCCGTTCCTGTCATCACTACCTGCAGATTTCAGCATGATTGTTTCCCTTCAGCACGTCACTCAAGCATAGGCCGTCCGCCTCGACTGCCGCGCTTGCCGCCGCTACCGGCCGATGGTGACGAACTCGTCCCGGCGGTCGAGCACGGCGGAAATCGGTGTCGTCGGTGACTCTTGTACCGGCTTCGGCCGGGGGCGTACCCGCAGTCATCAGCTCGTAGCTGCGTTCATCGCTGACCGGCCGAACGTCCCGGGCCGCTGCGTCGAGCGCGCGGACCACGTACCGTGATTGTTTGGCGAAGTGGAGGTAGATCGCCGCCATGTTGGCGACGACGTCAATCGCGGCCGGGTTCTTTGCCAGCACCCGCAGCAATGCCCTCCAGTAGAGCAGGCCGGTCTGCCGGCTGAACCCGGCCTTGGCCGAAAGCCTGACAAATCCCAGGGCAAGCTTCAATGCTTCCCGGAGCCCGGCGCGGTGTTTATACTCCGGCCTCAGCCGGGTCGCCACCTTGATGAGGGTCTGGTAGAACTGTGCCGGATCGTAGATGTGCCGCAGCACGTCTGCCTGGTCGCCGAGCACGTCGGCGCGCGGCCTCTCGGTGGCGAAGTTCAAACCGCTGGTTGTCTGGTCAATCGCTCCGGCCGGGTCGAGTGCCGCACGGCGGAAGAGCCGGCCTTCCCGCCGTAATCGACGCTCAAGCTGGGTGTTGGGGAGTGCGTAGAGCGTGCCGACCATGGCCATGCAGATGCCGGCCTCGTCAATCAAATCTATGAGATTACGCGCGATGTCGGGTGGTTCGCCATCCATTCCCAGGATGAAACCGCCGTGGACCATGATGCCGTAGGCAGCGATGGTCCTTACGGCGTCCGGGGCCGAGACGTTCAGGTTCTGGACTTTGCCGGCCCGGGCCAGCGCCCGGTAGTCCGGGCTTTCAATACCCACGAAGACGTACCGGAAGTCGCAATCCCGCATCAGGTTCAACAACTCGGGGTCCCGGGCGAGGTTGATGGACGCCTCCGTGCTGAAGAAGAACGGGTAGGCGTGGCAACGGCTCCACTCGGCAACCGCAACGAGCAGGTCCCGCGTCTTCGTCTTGTTGCCGATGAGATTGTCGTCCACGAAGTTCACGTGACCGCGGTACCCGAGGTCGTACAGCCGCTGGAGTTCGGTGAGAACCTGCCCGGCTTCCTTGGTTCGGGGGCGGCGGCCGAACAGCTCGATGACGTCGCAGAACTCGCAGTTGAACGGACACCCGCGCGAGAACTGGACGTTTACCTCCAGGTAGTCCCGGAAGTTCACGAGGTCGAACCGGGGCACCACGGCCCGGCTCATGTCCGCCCGTTCGGCAGAGCGGTAGCTGCCCGACCCGGCGTGCCGGTCAAGGTCGGCGATGAGCAACGGCATGGTGATTTCACCTTCACCGGCAACCAGGAAGTCGGCGTCCCGGTAGATGCCCGGCTGCTGGGAAGGGTCGGGCCCGCCCAGCACGACCGGC
>CAZQZR010000152.1:0-7598 GCA_964597845.1 uncultured bacterium
GACGGAGAACCGGCGGGACGGCCTGTAAGTAATGCGTAAATCCGCAAAAGGAGCCCAAGTGCGTCTTGTCGTTCCGTTGCTCGCGGTCCTCGTCGCCCTCGCCGGCGCCGATTCGCTCGACTACGCCAGTCAGTCCATTGTCGTGGTCACGGTCGAAACCGGCGCGGTCAACGCACAGGACATAGCCGCGTTGAACGCCCGCGCGCTGCAGGCCCTCAAGGCTGCCAGCTACGACCGGGACTGGACGGTCGGCTCTTATCTCTCATCTCACTCCCTGGTCCAGCGCCGGCTGGAACGAATGAACCTCGCGAACCAGCGCCTCGGCACCAAGTACCTGTCGGATGGAACGGTCTCAACCGGCTACGAGTTCCCGCTGACCGGCGCGGTGCTCGGGATGATGCTGCCGGTGACGAGCGCCCCGCGCCTGCTGGGCCGAACCGCCTGCCCGTGCTGCGGCCAGCCCTGGCCCGAAGGCAAGGAGCCGCCACCGGGCGTGACGCTCGTGCCCTATGAAACCGGCACGGTCCCGGAATACTCAGGCATCCTGATTGACGCCAAGGGGCTTGAGTACCGACCCGCCTTATTCCCAAGGGTCATCACCGAGTCGGGCGATGAGGTTATCGGCGCGGACTTCACGAAGCCGGAGCAGTTGGCCCAGACGGGCCTGGTTGGCTATTTCCATAACCGGACCCAGGCCTTGACCTCCGACCGCGTCGGTTCAAACCCGCTTATCGTTCGGGCGCTGAGTGTCGCCGGCACGAATTCCTGCGACCTGGTAATCAGCCAGGCCGACGCGGCGAAAATCCACGGCTCCAAGGCCAACCTCGACCTTCTCAGCCGGTGCCGGGTCGGGTTTCTCATCGACTGATATGCGGCAGTTCGGGTTTCCGCCATTCGCCATTCGCCATTCGCCATTCGCCATTTCCTGATCATGCCCTGGTACGGTTTCATCCATCCCCTGCTCGCCATCGTTACCCTCGGGCTCGGGCTGGTGATGGCGCAGACCAGCCTGTCCAGGGTCAGCGACTGGGATTTCCCCCTGCGCCGCCAGCGCAGCCGCTCCATCACCTTCGTCCTGCTCTGCGTCGCCAACTTCGGCATCGGCCTTTTTGTCAACGTCGCGATGCGCGGGATCCACAAGGAAGTGAAAATCACCGGCCACCTGCCGCTGGCAATCTTCGTGCTGGTCGCCGCGTTGGGCGCGGCGCTGATCACTTTCGCCCGCAGCAAGCCGGGCGAGACCCCGCCGTTGATGCGCTGGCACGCCGTCCTCTCAATCGCCGCCATCGCGGTGATTCTCACGATGGCCTTCCTTGGCGGGCTGAAACTGATCGGCTCCTGAACAAACCCGCTCACCGTACTTCGCTCGCCGCCGACCGCAGGCGCCGGGCGCTTCTTGTCAGCAACGTCCTCCGGCGTGAGTACGCGGCAATGGACGCCCCGGTGAAACTGATGCCGCAACGCGACCCGTTCCGGATTCTCGTTACCGCGGTCCTTTCCACCCGCACGCAGGACCCGGTCACCGCCGCGGCGGCGGCCCGCCTGCTGCGGCTTGCGCCCGACGCGCGCGCTCTTGCCCGCCTGAGCCCGGCCCGGATTCAACAACTCATCTACCCGGTCGGGTTCTATCGCACCAAGGCGAAACTGCTGCCCGAGCTCGCACGAATGCTGGTTGAAGGCCGGAACGGTGGTGTGCCCCGGACCATGGCGGAACTGCTGGAATTGCCCGGGGTCGGACGCAAAGTGGCGAATATCGTGCTCAGCCAGGGCTTCGGTCTCCCGGCAATCGCCGTAGACACGCATGTCCAGCGCATATCGAACCGGCTGGACCTCGTCCGTACTTCGCGGCCGATTGACACCGAACGTGCGCTCGCGGAAATCCTGCCCCGTCGTCGCTGGAATGACTGGAACCGGCTGCTGGTGGCGCTGGGGCAGACTATCTGCCGTCCGCTGCGGCCGCTTTGCCCGGTCTGCCCGGTCAGCCGGCTCTGCCCGAAGCGCGGGGTCCGGCCCAAGGAGAATAGTGAATAGAGAATTGCCAATTGTGAAACCCGAATCCGCCTTTCACTATTCACTATTCAGAATTCACTATTCCGGTGCCCGCGCCCTTGGGAGAATGACCACTCGGTAGGCCGGCCGATACGCCTGCTTGTACGTGGGTGAATGGTGCAGCGCCGGGAAACCCGCAGCCCCGGCCTCGACCGCAATCCTGGCGAGTTCGACCGCCTGCAGCGGGAGGTTCGTCCGGCACCACCGGACCGCGGCCGTCAGCCTTCGCCGCATCTGGTCCGGGTTACCCTTCACCCGCCGCGCACTCTCCAGAAGCGCGTCCGCCAGCCACTCTACTTCCGTCCCGTCCCCCTCGTTCCGGCTCCGATTTCTCACTTCACTCTTTTCTCTTCTCACTTTCCTTGACAGTGGCCTCAGGTTGACCCGCACGAGTTTTCCGCCCGCGTCAATCGGCTCAATCAGTTCCTCGTTTCCGTCCCGCTGCACTCTGCATTTTGCAGTCTGCATTTTGCATTGGGTCGCGAGCGCCCGGAGCTCTGCGGTCAGCGCAACGCGAGCCCGTTCCGCGCTCGCGACCGCATGTCCCGGTCCGAACACGCTCTGGTGAATGAGCTTGTAGATGTCCCGGGCCTGCAGCAACGGATAACGCTGCTTATGCCAGTCGAGGACGGCAGCGAGGTCAGGGATTGGGGGGTCAGGGACCGGGGGAGGAAATCGGGAAGGAATCACATCGGCGTTCGGTCATTAGAGAAGCACGCGCCGGGGACGCGGCCCGATGAGGTCAATCAGCTCGAACCCGAGCCCCATCGCCGCGCCCAGCTTCGCGCCCAGGAATGCCTGGTTCAGGACGGTGCCGAGGCGGATTTCGACGTGCGATTTGATGAGGAATAACAGCATCATCAACCCGTAACCGGCACCGACAATCAACCCCATAACCAGGAACCGGCCGATCTTGAGTCGGGCGAGGGCCTTCTGCGCGTGGGCCCCAGCCAGCAGGGCGAACCCGACCGGCAGCGCAAAGAGGGCTGCGGCCGCGAAAGCGTTCGCGCGGATGGGAGGCCTTATCGCCAACTCGGCCAGAAACAGCAGTACGATCATCAGCAGCGTCAGTCCGGCCCCGCGCATCTGTACCGAGGCATAGATGAGCGAGCCGGCGAGCCCGACAATGAGAAGATCACGCATCGGTATCGGCAGAAGGCCGCCGTGCGGCAGGCGGAGGAACCGGTGCTGGAATGTCACGTAGCCAACGACCATGACCGCAATCAGCCCGATTGCGATGTAGCCGACGGTGAAGAGACTCTCACGGGTCGTCTTGGTCACGGGAATATTGTCAGTCGGTCAGGGCCGGAGGTCAAGGACGGCGGAGGAAAGGAGTCCAGGGGTCAAGGAGTCGAGGATTCGAGCCGGATGCTCGGCCATCGAATCCTGGAATCGTCACTCCTCCCGCGCTTTCTTCGCCGCGATTATCTCCTCGACGATTGCGAACGGGACCGCCTCATAGTGTTCGAAATGCATGGTGAAGCTCGCCCGGCCCTGGCTCTGGTTGCGGACTTCGGTCGCGTACCCGAACATCGTCGCCAGCGGCACCGTTGCCTTGATGACCTTGGCATTGCCCTGCTGGTCCATGCCCGAAATCAGTCCGCGCCGGTTACAGAGCGAGCCCATAATCGCGCCGGCTGACTCCTCCGGCGTTACGACGTTCACGCTCATCACCGGCTCGAGCAGTTGCGGGTTGCAGTCCAGGAAAGCCCGGCGGAACGCGTGGGCCGCGCAGGTCCGGAACGCGATATCGGACGAATCCACGTCGTGGTACGACCCGTCGAGCAACGTCACCCGCAGGTCAACCACCGGGAACCCGGCGTAGGCTCCCTTCTTCATTACGTCCACGACGCCCCGTTCAACCGCGGGGATGTACTCCTTGGGCACGCGGCCGCTCACAACCTTGTTGACGAACTCAAATCCCTCGCCCGCCTTAAGCGGCTCGACCCGCATGACGATGTGCGCGTACTGGCCCCGCCCGCCGGTCTGCTTCACGTACTTCTCGTTCACCTCGGTCCGGCCGGTAATCGTTTCGCGGTAAGCCACCTGCGGCGGGCCGGTCAGGACCTGGACTCCGAACTCCCGGCGCAGCCGGTCTACGAGAATCTCGAGGTGAAGCTCGCCCATGCCCGAGAGGATGGTTTCTTCCGTCTCCGGGTCGGCGGTCACGATGAAGGTCGGGTCTTCCTCGGCCAGGCGGTTGAGACCGTGGGCCAGCTTCTCCCGGTCCTTCCGGTCGGCAATGTTCACCGCAATGCTCAGCACCGGGGACGGAAACTCGATCGCCTCGAGCACGATGGGTGCCTCACGGACGCAGATCGTGTCGCCGGTTACGGTGTCGGACAGTCCGACCACCGCGCCGATTTCCCCGGAGTAGAGCGCCTCGATCTGCTCCTGCCGGTTGGCGTGCATCCTGAGCAGCCGGCCGATGCGCTGGTCCTTCTCCTGGGTCGAGTTGTAGACCGGGCTGCCTGCCCTGAGCGTGCCGGAATAGACCCGGCAGTAGACCAGCTTGCCGACGTGCTTGTCGGCGACGATCTTGAATGCGAGGGCGGCAAGCCGGCCGTCATCCCAGGGTACCCGCTCGACTTGCTCGCCGCCGGGGTGAGTACCGAGCGTCGGCAGCAGGTCGACCGGGCTCGGCAGGTAGGAGACCACCGCGTCGAGCAACCGCTGAATGCCCTTATTCTTGAACGCGCTGCCGCACACGACCGGGCAGACGAGGTGCTTCAGCGTCGCCTCGCGGATGGCGGCAGAAAGCTCGTGGTCGCCGATGGGCTGGTCGTTCATGAACTTCTCCAGCAACTGGTCGTTCACCTCACTCACCTTCTCAAGCAGGTGTTGCTTCCACTTGCGGGCTTCGGCCTGCATCGCGGCCGGAATCGGCTCCTCGCGCCACGTCGTCCCCTGGTCGGTTTCACTGTAGTAGACCGCCACGTCGTTGACGAGGTCGATGATGCCGGCGAAGTTCTCCTCGGCCCCGATGGGTATCGTCACCGGCACCGCGTTCGCCCCGAGTTCCTCCTGAATCTGCTCGACCACGCTGTAGAAATCGGCGCCGGGCCGGTCCATCTTGTTCACGAACGCCACGCGCGGGACCGAGTACTTCTCGGCCTGACGCCAGACCGTCTCGGACTGCGGCTCGACCCCGCCGACCGCGCAGAAAAGACCGATAACCCCATCCAGCACGCGCAGGCTCCGCTCCACCTCGGCCGTGAAGTCGACGTGCCCGGGCGTGTCGATGAGGTTTATCATGTAGCCGTCCCAAACCGTGGTCGTGGCCGCGCTGGTGATGGTGATCCCGCGCTCACGCTCCTGCTCCATCCAGTCGAGCTGCGCCTCGCCGTCGTGCACCTCGCCCAGCTTGTGCGACTTGTGGGTGTAGAACAGGATCCGCTCCGAAACCGTGGTCTTGCCCGCGTCAATGTGGGCCATGATACCGATGTTGCGGACCTTATCGAGCGGGAATTCGCGTGGCATATTGGACTACATTCTATGCGCGCCGGCGCCAAAGTCCAGAACGGCTTGACGCCATCGAGGAAAGCGACCGGACGTGAACTACCAAGGACGCCAAGAACGCCAAGGTCGAAGGGGAAGGGGGAAATGGCAAAGCGCGGACGCGGAGAGGACTGGCAGCAGATTGCGCAGACGACACGGAGTGTCGCCCCGGGCGTCTGCTGCGGATAGGGCAGGTCGAGCAACACGTAGAACTACCGGTATAACCACGAGTAGAGCTACGGGTCAAGCTACGGGTGAAGCTACAGGTCGAACCACGGGTCAAACTACGGGTGAAGCTACAGGTCAGACTACGGGTGAAGCTATAGGTCAAGCTACGGGTCAAGCTACAGGTCAAGCTACAGGTCAAGCTACAGGTCGAGCTACGGGTGAAGCTGCGGGTGAGAAGGACATGAGGGACACTTCCCATATTTCTGAGCGATGTCAAGGCGCGGCATGATAAGATGGTCGAGTTCACGCGGAGAGTGGTGAGCGATGAACGCGGAACGATGAGTACCGGGCGCGACAGAATAGCAGGAATGGTCGAGACGATGATGACAGCCGACGGCTAGCGGCTGACAGATTCCGTCGCCATTCGATTCCTGCTCTTCCCTTACTCCCTTTCTTCTACCTCGTCACCACGACCTTCCGACAGCTAACAGCCGACAGCTTACCGCTGACCGCCCGGACGAAGTAGATGCCCGGCTTCTGGTCCAGCACCCGCCGGCCCATTGCGTCGAAGGTGACCGCACCGGGAGGCAGGCAGCGGATGACCGTCGACAGAGAGCGCGTGTTCGCCCAACCACTCCCGACCCCCGATTCCCGAATCCCCGTCCCGAGGGCCGCGATTCGCGTCTTGTAGATGTACCCGGTGAAGTTGCCGCTGTTGTTGAACCCCGAGCACCAGAGGTCAATCGAGTCGCCGACGAGTTGGTAGTCGATGCCTTTCATTTCCGCGCCGGTGTTGACGTCCAGCCGCCATGAGTCGCCGCCGTTCGTTGTCGAGTAGATGAACCCGGCGCTCGAATACACGTTTCCGCCGACCGCGAACCCGAGCGTGTCGTTCAGGAACAACACGGCACGCACGGGTGCCGGCGTCTCGATGAGCCGGCCGGACCATGTCGCACCGCCATCGGTTGTCCGATGGACCCAGCCTGAGACCGGCGCGGAAATCTGCCCGCCGCCGGTCCAGCCGTGCAGCGTGTCCGAGAACCAGACCCCGCCGTCGAAGACAGGGTCGGCCGAATGCTGCACGTTCCAGAACAGACCGTGGTCGGCTGATGCGCAGAAGCTGATGCCGGTCAGCCAGCAGTGCCCGTCCGCGCGATAGCAGAAGTTTTCCTCAAACCACCCGCGCGTCTGGTCAACCTGGACATAGCTCCAGTCGGACGGATTCCGCCCGCCGTTCTCCGTGCGCCAGATTCCGCCGTTCCAGCCGGCGGAGATGATGCCGTGCAGCGAATCGGCAAAGTGGGCGCGGCTGAGCCAGTTCGTGGTATCGAGCGTCACGATTGAGTCCCAGCTTGAGCCGCCGTCGGTGGTCCAGCGGTAGATGCCGGTTCCGGCAGTGTTGTTGAACCCGGTGACAATCGCCGTCTGTCGGTTCACCGCCGACACGCCGTACCAGTAGTAGGGAAACCCGAGATTCATGATGGGGCTCCACGTCGCGCCCGCGTTGGTCGTCTTGTATACGATGCCCAATTCCGCGCACGCATAGCCGACGCTGTCGTCGGCAAACGACAGGTCAATCAGGACCGTGCTCGGCAACGTCGCCTGCAGATTCCAGGTGAACCCGCTGTCCGCGGCCGGGCCGGGCGGGTTTGGGTCAGCAGGGACGCTCAAGCCCAAGCCGCTGGCGGGGACTACTGCTGCGACGACACCCGAAGCGGGACTACTCACGTTCAATTGCGTGAAGGCAAGCAGAACTGACAGAATGATGCTCATCCGGTACTCCTTGGTTCCTTCTACTATCGGCCGCAGCGGGCCGAAGTCAAGCCATCCGCGCTTGACGCGGCGAGCGTTACCGCTTACGCTCTTAGCGACCGAAAGGAGCA
>CAZQZR010000153.1:0-7536 GCA_964597845.1 uncultured bacterium
GGGGGGTCAGATTTCAGTGGCACAAAGGGGTCAGTTTTCAATGGCAAACGACACGGCCGATGGCTGACGGCTTACGGGCAACGGTTGGCGGTGAGGAAGAGCATCAGCGGCTGGTCGCAGCGACCCGCGCTCAACGGCAGGGGCGTGGGCTTCAGCGAATTCTGTACTCAGGAAGGCGATACAGGAAGTGATAGCCGAATGATTCTGACATATCCAACGTAACCTTTCCGTTATCAGCCGGTTAAGACCAGTCGGGCAGACAGAATAAGACTCTGAGGGGTCGCCCCCTAAGCAGCTTTCGAGTTAGCTTTCGAACAAGGTTTTGAGCGAGTTTTGAATCGAGCTTTGAACCGAGCTTTTGGCTGAGCTTTTCCGCGAGCTTTGAAACAAGCTTTGAAACGAGCTTTGCGGGGAGTTCTTTGGCGAGCTCTGATCTGAGCTCTGCGAGAAGCTTTGAAGTGAGCTCTTGGGCGAGCTTTGAAATGTGCTCTGAAATGAGCTTTCGAGTGAACTCTTGAACGAGCTTTCGAGGGAACTTTCCGGCGAGCTTTCCAAGGAGCTTTGCAGTGAACCGTTACGAAGCGATCGGGAGGTGGTATCACTGCTTCCGCCCGCTTGACGGCGGGCGGAATGCCGAAGGTGGGAGTCGAACCCACAAGTCCATCGCTGAACGGCGAATTTTGAGTCCGCTGCGTCTGCCAGTTCCGCCACTTCGGCTCGTTGTACCCACCACGCGTCGGGCAGAGCCACAACCACTACCTTGGCCTGATTTTCCCGATGCAGGCTCGATTCTAGGGAAGCAGGCCGTCTAGTCAAGCGCGCAATCCAGCAGGATTCAGTTGACAGCGGGGGTTTGTATGGGTAGAACTGAGCAGTGATGAAAGTGCTCTGCCGAGTCCTGCTGCCGGTCGCGGCCGTGCTGTTGGTCGCAGCCGGGTGCTCGCAGCCGAAGGATGCGCCGGTCATCTCGGCTATTGACGGCAGCCGGTCGGTCAGGGCGCGGGACAGCGTCGACTATACGTGCGATGCCAGCGACCCTGATGGGTCGTCGCTTTCCTATTCCTGGTCCCAGCAGGGGGGTAGCCTCGGTTGGGACTGGGGCAAGAACGTCCGCTGGTTTGCCCCGGAATCCGCGGGCAAAGGTTCCATCCGCGTCACGGTCACGGATGAGGACGGCCTGACTGCGAGCGATAGCTTCGCCATTACGGTACGCGCGGAGACCCTGGGAGTGCTCTTCTGGGACGCCGCGATCAAGGCCGGCGACTTCCGGGCCTGGCCGGATACAATCCGCGCCGGGTACAAGCTGTACGGCTATTGCGATTCGGACACGGGCGACATCTTCCTTATGGTAATGGATGACGCCAACTTCACGAAGTGGGTCGCCCGCGATTCCGCAGTTCCGCTGCTCCAGCGCCTGTCCTATCAGGAAGACAACACATTCTCGGTCAGGATTGCCGAGTTCGGACGATACTATCTTATCATGAACAACAGGGAGGGTGCGGAGGACTACAACTACTATCTGTATGTCTGGAAGGCCGGGCCGTAGCGGGGAGAATAGTGAATAGAGAATTGAGAATTGTGAAAGGCGGATTCGGATTTCACTATTCACCATTCCTAATTCACTATTTCCTGTGCCGAACCGGCTACGCGGGGCGCCAACCGGACTTGCGCAGCAGTTCAAGCAGCAATGGGACCGGCAGGCCGATGACGTTCAGCAGGCAACCGGAAACCCGACTGACGAAGATGCTTGCCTGTTCCTGGATGCCGTAGGCGCCGGCCTTGTCATAGGGCTCGGGCCCGGCAATGTACTCCTCGATTTCAGCCTCGCCGAGCTTGCGGAACGTGACCTGCGTCGTCTCGGTCGCGGTGAGCACCCGGCACTCAGGTGCACGCACGACGGCGACCCCGGAGACGACCGAGTGAGTCCGGCCTGAAAGCAGGCTGAGCATTCTGCGGGCTTCGGCCTTGCTGCGCGGCTTGCCCAGGATCTGCTTGCCGCATACAACCACCGTATCAACGCCGATGACAATCCCGGCGCCGGTGCGCCCGGCAACCGAGAGCGCCTTGGCTTTCGCGCACGCTACCGCGTACCGGGCCGGAGACCCGCCGGCTTTGTGTCCGACCGCGGCCGGCTTCTCACTCGCGGCCGGGGTCATTACCTGAAACCGCAGGCCCAGTCGCCGCAGCAGGTCCCGGCGGCGGGGAGAGGTCGAGGCGAGATAGATGTTGGCCCCGGCGGCCCCTGTCCGACAGCGCATCAGTCTCCAATCTTGGGCAGGATACTGCCGAACGTGCCCTTGCCGACCTTCAGGTCCGGCAGTTTCTTGATGCGGACCTCGAAGTCGTAGCTCCAGCGCGTTCCGAGCTTCTGGAGTTTGGCGAACGCCTCCCAGCAGTGAAGGTCCTTGGTCAGCAGCAGGCCGTAGTTCGTGACCTGCTTCTGGGCGAAGTTGTACCCGAAGTCAGTCAGGCTCAGTTTCCAGCCGGGGATGGCCACGGCCGCGGTGCCGGTGATCATGTGGATTGCGGTTGCGCCGCTGCGGCCATAGGTGTGGTTGAGGCCGAACTGGAATCCGCGTTCCTCTCGGGTCGAGTCCATCCCGATGCGATTCCAGTTGAACGTGGTCGCGATAGAGTAGTCCTTGCTCAGGTCGAGCGAGTCGAAGTCGAACCCGGCCGACGCGTCGATGGACAGGTTCAGGTTCGAGCTCTGCAGCGGCTGCAGGAGCGCCGTGCCGCGAAGCGGGCTTAAGCGTTTCAGCGGGTTTGGGTTGGTGTCGAGCAGGTTGTAGGCCGACGTGAAGTTGACCGAGCCGAGGTCGCGCTTCGTGCGCAGGGTGTCGACCTTGGCCTGGAAGGTGTTACCGAGGCCGAGGCTCACGAGCGCTTGTTCCGGGTCAAGCAGGTGAGGACGGCCGAACAGCGGCCCGAGGCCCACCTTCGGCGCATACGTCAGGGCCGCGGTTGGGGACATTGAGTGCAGCAGTCCGCGCATGCCGAATGCGGTGACGCTGTACACCCGGTAGAGGGTGACCCGGCTGGAAACGTTGCCGGAGTAGCGAACCGAGACCGGCAGCGTGTCGCGCAGGTTGTCGGACTGGGTGAGGCCGATACCCTCGGTCAAGCCGAACGTACCCAGGAACCGCTGGTCCAGATTGACTGCGAGCCCGCTCGAGATTGTGCGCGGCTGCTGGTTCAGACTGTCATTGTAGTATGACCGGCCCTCGGAGAATCCGAGCCCTTCAGATATGGTCGCGTCCCCGAGCGTGCCGATGGAGTAGGATGGGCTCGAGATGCCGAACGAGGCGTTTCCCTGGAGGTTGCGCAGCCGGGCCGTATCCAGCGTGTTGGTCGAGTCGAGGTAGTCCTGGGTGTGATGCAGGAATGAGGCCGAAGGCGAGAGACCCCAGCCCGCGAATAGCGGACGCTGGGAGAGCGAGAGCCGGACTGACGGCAGGTCGGCCCAACGCGTGTGATTCGCGAAATCGGTCTTCTGTTGGGCCAGCAGCGTGACGCTGCCAACGTGCCGCAGGCTTCTTGCAATCTGTCCGTAGGAGAAAATGTCGGGCTTGAGCCATTCGAGTTGGTCCTCGGAGTAGTCCGGGATGTAGGTCGCGTCCGACATCAAGTTCAGCTTGCCGTCTAGTTCCGACCCGAACAGGAACCGGTCGGACCGGTGCGTGGCATCGACGCTGTAGCGCTGGCGCCGGGTGTCCCATTCGCTGATGTAAGAGGCGTTGATGTTGCCCCGTGCGTATGGATCAACTATGTAGACCCCTTCGGCCCGGCCCTGCAGGCCGCGCTTGGTCATGACGTCGGCGTAGAAGGTCATGTCCGAGTAGTCGTTGATGACCCAGTAGTAGGCCAGGTTCTTCGAGTAGAGGCCCTCGGTTGAGGAGTTGCCGACCTTGAACGGCATCAGGCCGGACTTGCGCTTGGACGCGACCGGCACCATCCAGAAAGGCGCGGCAAGGATGGGTACGTTGAAGAGCTTGAAGACCATCGGTTCGGCTATCGCCACGTCATCCATGAACAGTTTCACGCGCGGGCCGTAGAAGACGTAGTGCGGGTGCTCCCGATCGCACGTCGTGTATGACGCGCGGCGCGCGTTCATCACCCGTTCGCGTACGAGCCAGACCTCGTCGGCTCTGAAGTATCCATTCTCGACCGCGGTGTACGCGGTTCGCATCATACCCTTGCGCGAGTCAACGTCGTACTCCAGCAGCGCGCCGGTGATGTTCTCCGACCCCGCGTTGAACAGCACGTCCTTGTGCGCGGTCAGCACGTGCTTCTTCACATCGTAGTGAATCGAGTCGGAAAAGACCGACATGTCCTGATAGCGCACCCAGGCTGAGTCGAGCAGCACGACCTCTTCGGTCTTGGCGAGGAAGATGACCCGCTTGCCGCCGTAGTAGATGATGTCGCGGTGGCTCGAATCGGCCGCGGCCTGCCCGCGTTCAGGCAGGCGGGTCGTATCAGCGGGTTGGGCGAGGAGCAGGAGGGCGAGCAGGAACACAGGGGAATGTTAGAGGCAGAGGCACCAAAGTCAAACTACGCAGGCAGAGGAATAGTGGACGAAATAGTGAATTAGGAATAGTGAATAGTGAAATCCGAATCCGCCTTTCACAATTCTCAATTCTCTATTCACTATTCTGTTGCCAGCGGGCAGGTTTCGCAGATGGGCTTTGTCCGGCAGTTCACCTTGGCCAGCCTGACCAGCAGGGCGTGGTATTCGTTGTACAGCCTGGGGCTGCGCGGGAGCGAGGACTCGAACATCCGGCGCAGGAGTTCGTAGGACTCGTTGCCGGCAATCAGGCCGTAGCGCGACAGGATGCGGCGTGTGTAGGCGTCGATCACGAACACCGGGCGGTTGAGCGCATAGAGCAGAATTGAGTCGGCCGTCTCCGGGCCTACGCCGTGGCAGGCGAGGAGCAGGGGTCGGAGCCGAGAGGTCGGGGTGCGGTCGAGGGCAGCGAAGCCACCCTGAGCCTGGAGCCAGGCAAGCACCGCAGCCAGGCGCCGAGCCTTGATGTTGTGAAACCCGGCGCTGCGGATGAGCGGGGCAAGCCGGCGCGGTGAGAGCCGGGTCAACTTGTCAAGCGAGAGCAGGCCTCGCGACTTGAGTACGGCTATCGCCCTCTCGACGTTGGCCCAAGCCGTGTTCTGTGTGAGGACCGCGCCGACCGCTACTTCAAGCGGCGTATCGCCGGGCCACCAGTGCTGCGGGCCGAAAGCCCGGTGCAGTTGGCGGTAGATGCGAAGGGCGGAGAATTGTGAATAGTGAATTGAGAATTGTGAAACCCGAATCCGCCTTTCACTATTCACTATTCTTAATTCACTATTTCGCCCGTCCTCCGTCGCTCTCCACCTATGGGCGGGAGTGGGTAGTACAAGGGACCTTCGGTTCAGTGCCCTCAATGAAGATTTCGTACCGGACGCGCGGGCACATCGGAGTCGCGAGCTGGCCGGTCTGCTCGCAGACCGGCACGGTGATGATGCTGTCCGGAACCGCGAAGCTGTCCGAGGACCCCAAATCCGGCCGCACCGCTTTCATGAAGTCGGCCCACACCGGGGCGGCAATCCCGCCGCCGGTCGCGCCTCTGAAGATGGTCCTTCTCTTGTCAAACCCCATCCATACCCCGCAAGTGATTTCCGGGGTGAATCCGATGAACCAGGCGTCGGCGTAATCGTCGGTCGTGCCGGTCTTGCCCGCGGCCAGGCCCTCGTAGCCAAGCCGGCGGATGGCCGTTGCGGTGCCCTCGTTGACCACGCTCTGCATCATGTTGGCGACCACGTACGCGGTCTGGGGCCGCAGCACCGGCTGCTCCTCGGGACGCGTCTCCTCGAGTACCATGCCGCGTGCGTCCTCGATCCGCGTGACCATGATGGGCTTGACCCTGATACCGTTGTCGGCAAGAGTGTTGAAGGCGTTCGTAAGGTCGATGAGCGTGACCTCGACCGAACCGAGCGCCAGCGAGTAGACCGGCTTGAGCCGGTCGGTTATGCCCATCATATTCGCGTAGCGGGCCACGAGTTCGGGGCCGACCTTCGTGATCATGCGAACCGCGACGAGGTTACGCGACAGCGCGAGCGCCCGGCGCAGGCTGACGTGGCCTAGGAACTTGGCGTCGTAGTTGTGCGGCTGGTACGTTGGCTGGCCGGGGATCCTGATAGTGATGGCCGAATCGAGCTCGATGTCCGCGGCGGTGGCACCGTTGTCCACCGCGGCGACGAAGACGAACGGCTTGAAAGCGGACCCGGCCTGGCGCTTCGCCTGCGTGGCGCGGTCGAACTCGCTGTGCTTGAAGTCCCGGCCGCCGATAAGCGCGCGGATGTACCCGGTGTGTACGTCCATGGCGAGCAGCGCGCCCTGCAGGTACTTGGGCGGGCCGATGGTCGAGTCGATCTTCGCCATCGAGTCGTACGCGGCCAGGGTCGGCTTCAGGCGGTAGTCCTTCTCGATCTGGTCCAGGTGCGCGAACAGGATCCGGTTCGCCGCCTGCTGCATATCGAGGTCAAGAGTCGTGTAGATGACCGCGCCGGACCGGTAGACGAAGTCATACCCGTACTTCGTTATCAGGTAGCGGCGCACCTCCTCGATGAAATACGGGGCGAGGTTGGAGCCGGTACCCGGGGGCAGCACTACGAGCGGCTGCTTCAGACCGGCGTCGAGTTCCTGCTGCGATACCCGGCCGAGCCGAAACATCTTGGTCAGGAAGAAGTCGCGCCTGGTGAGCAGCCGGTCGGGATGGTAATAGGGCGAGTAGACCGAAGGGTTTGCGAGCATCGCGCCGATCGTGGCGCACTCGACCGGGTTCAAGCGGGCCGCCGTCTTGCCGAAGTACTTCTCGGCCGCGGCCTCGACGCCGTACACCGAGCCGCCGAACCATATCTGGTTGAAGTACAGCTCGAGGATTTCGGCCTTCGAGTAGTGGCGTTCCAGCTCGACCGCAAGCGCCATCTCTTTGAGCTTGCGCGTGATGCTCTTTTCCGGGGTCAGGAACATGGAGCGGGCGAGTTGTTGGGTAATGGTGGACGTGCCTTTGATGCCGCCGGCGTGCTTGACGATGCTCAGGGCGAGGCCGGGAATGCGGGCGAGGTCGATGCCCCAGTGGGAGTAGAACCGTTTGTCCTCGACCGCGACCACGACATCGCGCAGGCAGATGGGGATGGACTCAAGCGGGACCGGCCGGCGTTTCTCCTGGAAGAAGTCGAAGATGACGCGGCCCTTACAGTCGAAGATGCGGGTGCTGGCCGGGGGATGGAAGTTGGCGATGCTGTCGGCAGAAGGAAGACCGGAGAAAAGGCCGGCAACTGCCAGTTGCGGCAGCAATGCGACAAGCAGAAGGGCCAGGCGCGAGAGTCTCATAGGTGCGGGTCGAAGTCAGAAGCCAAAGGCCAAAATCCAAAGGCCGGAAGCCAAATCTCGGGATTCAGAACGGTCTTCCGTCACCGGTCCCCGGTCTCCGGTCTGCTAGATTGCCTCAGCCAGCAGTTCGGCAACGTCTTTGATGCGAAGCTTCGCTTCGGAGTCGG
>CAZQZR010000154.1:0-2671 GCA_964597845.1 uncultured bacterium
GCCAGGAGTTCCCTGAGCTTGCATCAATCAGCGTGCCGGTGCTGCTCGCAGTCGGCACGGTTGAGGAGGCCTTTGTCGGCGCTCCGCAGAAGTACGTGGGCGACATCCGGGCGTGCATGGTCAACTGCCCGTCGTTCACCGGTGCGGTCATTGACGGCGCGCCGCATAACTACCTGGGGCGGGAGGACGCCCTCGCTTCCGTACTCCGCAAGTGGCTCGGAGTCCGGATAAAGGGAAAGGTCAGTAGACGCGCGAGGGCGAGTGACCAGGTTGCAGGTGGCAGTCTGCAGGTCCGGTCCGGGACAGGGAAGCGAGGATCATGATGACAGATATATTCGCGGTGTTGCGGGAGCGGGCGCTGGAGCGGATGGTCGGTGCGCCGGTTGAGGACTTCCTGGTGCGGGGTATCTGGAAGGTGGAGCTGGCGTTCAAGCCGAACCCGGCCGAGCGGACGTTCAATTACACGTTCTGGATTGCCATGACCAAGGGCCAGGGCTGCTGCTACTGCACCGGCGATGACCCGCGCGGCCGTGAACTGGTCGGCAGCGACGCGCGAGAATTGGTCAAGGAGAAGACGTGCATCTCCATCGCCACGCTCGACTCGCTGTATGCTTCGCTGCCCCGGCAGCCGGCTGCAGTGCACGAATTGAAGGGCAATTCGATTGAGAAGACCAGGGCGCGGACGGCTATCATACTTGCCGAGGCGGAACGGTTGCTGGCGCGTGTGTCCGGCCGGTGCGCCAGGGTAGTCAACGTTGGGGTGGTCGGCAACGTTTTGCGCGACCTGAGGCTGAAGGGCTATGACGTCTGTGCCAGCGACATGGAGCGGGACATCATCGGTTCGACCGTACACGGAGTCGAAATCCAGGATGGGACAAAGACGTTCGATCTGATTGGGCAGTCGGACCTGGCGATTGTTACCGGCATGACCATTGCGACCGATTCGCTCGAGTTGATTGTTGAGGAGGCGAGGAAGGCCGGGACCAGGCTGCTCATCTTTGCCGAGACCGGGGCCAATTTCGGCGAGGAGTATTGCCGGACAATTGGGATTGACACGGTCGTAGCCGAGACGTTCCCGTTCTACATCTTCCAGGGAACGAGCACGATCGAGGTCTACCACAAGGACAAAGGATGAGGGGTCAAGGGGTCGAGGAGTCGAGGATTCAAGTGGCGGGCACTCGACTCCCGGGCTCCTGGAATCCTTGAATCCTGCCGAGGTATGAAGCGCTTCGAGGAGTTCTTCGTTCGTGAGGGGCGGTTCGTCGCGGACGGTGTGCCGCTTGAGGAGATTGCTGTCAAGCACCCGACGCCGTTCTATGTCTACTCGGCATCGGCCATCCGTACGAAGTTCCGGCTGCTCAAGGACCAGTTCCCCGCGTTCGATATCTGCTATTCGCTGAAGGCGAACCCGAACCCAACGGTCTGCAGCGTGCTGGCGCACGCCGGGGCCGGGGCCGAGGTGAGTTCTGCCAACGAACTCGCGACCGCGCTCGGTGCCGGGTTTGCGCCGGAGAATATCGTCTATGTAGCCCCGGCCAAGACCCAGGCGAGTGTTGAGCGGGCACTCGCGGCCGGCATCTACGCAATCGTGGTCGACTCGGCATCGGAGCTTGAGATGGTTGAATCAGAGGCGCGCAAGCTGGGCAGGCCGGCGCGCGTGCTGTTGCGCATCAATACCGTGGAGCGGCAGCCCGAGGCTAGGGAAGTGATGGTCGGTGGACCAAGCAAGTTCGGGTTCGATGAAGAACGGGTTGTGGCTGAGGTGGCCGGACTTGAACTCAGGCAGGCGCGGATTGCCGGTGTCCATGTCTATTCGGCGAGCCAGGTACTCGACCCGGAGTGGCTCGTCGAGCACATCAAGTATGTGCTCAAGCTGGCGCAGCGGCTGAGCCGGGAAATCGGGTTCAAGCAGGAGTGCATTGATTTCGGCGGCGGGTTCGGCATACCGTACAACGAGCACGACAAAGAGTTGAGCCCCGGTCTCATCGCGGGCGCGATACGGAAGCCGGTTGACGAGTTCCGGCAGGCCAGTCCGGGATGCCGTCTGGTGTTCGAGTCCGGTCGCTACATCGTTGCCGAGGCGGGAGTGTTCGTTACGCGCGTTGTGCGGGTGAAGGAGTCGCGTGGCCGCGTGTTCGTCCTCTGCGACGGCGGGATGAACGCGTTCTCCCGTCCGGTGTTCATGCGCGTCCGGCACCCGGTCCGGCTCCTGAACAAGCTCGGGCAGAAGCCGGCGCACGAAGTGGACGTCTGCGGGCCGATATGTACGCCGCTCGACTGCATCGCCAAGGGTGTGCGGCTGCCCGAGCCGGAGCCGGGCGACCTCGTCGGCCTGCTGAACGCGGGCGCGTATGGCTACACGATGAGTCTGCTCGATTTCATGAGCTTGGGACGTCCCGCGGAACTGCTGGCCGATGGCGGGCTCTTGGTTAGCAGTTAGGAGTTAGCAGTTAGGAGTAGGAACCCGGGCACTGGGGGTGGGACGAAGTCAGATGTCAGGAGCTAGAGGCTAGAAGTCAGAAGTGCCGGACATGGTGCACGGACGGCGGCGACGGATCCGGCCGGGAATCTGCGTAATCTGTGTAATCTGTGGATGTCTGAGCCCGGCAGTCAGCGGATGATCCGGGCGCCGGCGCGGTCGAGTGCCGGCATCAGCAGGAGCGAATCGTAG
>CAZQZR010000154.1:2771-7438 GCA_964597845.1 uncultured bacterium
GATGATCCGGGCGCCGGCGCGGTCGAGTGCCGGCATCAGCAGGAGCGAATCGTAGGGAACGCCCAGCCAGTCTTTCTCTTCCATGTACCCGGCCATGCTTTCCGGCACTGCGTTCTTGAGGCGCAGCGCGAAGTACCAGTTCCAGATGCCGGTGGTGAACGTGAAGTCGGGGCGCGATGAGAAGGCAACGTTGCCGAGGGAGACGCTTTCAAGGACCGGTGATATCTCCAGCCATTTGTTCGCCGCCGCAAGGGTGTTGCGCGTGCGGTTGTTGGCGTAGTGCGTGGCCACCGCCATGAGTTCGAGGAAACGGCCGACCGCGTCGCCCTGCCCCCGGATAACCGAATCGGTTGCCGCGATGATAGTGCCGGGGCGGTCTTCGAACCGGCCCGGCGGCAGGATGTCAATCCGGCCAATCGTCCGGTTGCCGTCAACCGCGCTCACCAGCGTCGCGGCCGGCTCCTGCAGCACCGCGGCGTCGAGCCGCCCCAGTTCGAGTTCGACCGCGAGCACGGGCCAGTCGTCCACTCTAACGAGCCTCACTCCTACGGTCTCCGGTTTTGGGGACAGTCCCCCTTCGGGGACAGTCCCCACGTATTTGACGTTCTCGTACTCCAGCGCCTGCGTGAAACCGAGCACGGTCATCAAGTGCCTGCCGATGTAGCCGATTGCCACCGGCCGGTCCTGCGTCTTGATCCACCCGATGAACTCCTTCCAGTCAGCGGCCGGGACCGAACGGTTTGTCACCAGCATGTCGCCGCGGCGCTGGAGCGGCGCGATAATCCGTACCGGTTTGCCCGCGAGTACGGCGGTCAGCAGTTCCTCGCACGCCAGAATCCCGACCTGCGCGCCGCCGGACAGGAGCGCGGCAAGGACCGCGGAGTCGGAATCGAAGGAGGTCAGCCGGAGCGATAGCGTGCTGCGCGGGCCGTCAAACAGGTCGTACAGCACCCGGGGTTTGGTCTCTTTCAGGTACAGCCCGTAGCGCGCGCGGAAGTCCTTCGGATAGAGGCAGGCGGCGTAGAGCGGGGCGGCGTGGTCGTCGCGCCGGTACGCGACCGTCAACTTCGGTACCGCGGCGGGCGCGGCGACAGCCATCACAAGCAGGAACGCAATCACGCGTGTCATACGACTTCCGAGGATAGCAGAAACCGACTAGTGGTCAACCGGCGCGGCCGCGCTTGTGGGACAGAGGGTGGTCCGGCCGGTGCGCCCGGCGGGCCGGGAAGCCGGCGGCAATGCCGGCTTGATTGTTCCGTAGCGTATGGCATACTAACGTCCTGGTCAGAGCGAAAGGAGAACCGTGAAGAAAGTCGTTGTGTTTGCTTTCAGCGGCGAGCCCGCGTCCTTTGCCCACGCGATGCTTACCGCGATGGACATGGAGGATCGGGGCTACGACGTCAAGGTAGTCATCGAGGGCGACGCGACCAAGCTGCTGTCGCTCCTGCGCAATGAGACCAAGCCCTTCGCCGACGTCTACCGGCGGTTCCGCGACCGCGGCCTGGTCGACTGCGTGTGTCGGGCGTGCGCCACGAAGAACGGCGTGATACCGGCGATCATCGAGCAGAACCTGAAGCTGGCCGACGACATGTCCGGCCATCCGGGCATGGCGGGGTACATGGAGAAGGGCTACGAGGTCGTGACGCTGTAGGACGTGGACCCGGAGCCCAGCCCGTTCGATTCGCTGGCCGACGAGTACGATTCGTGGTACGACGGCAAAGGCAGGCTGGCATTCGAAATTGAACTGGCCGCCCTGCGGTCGCTGCTGGTCGAGCTGCCCAAGCCGTGGCTCGAAGTCGGGGTCGGCACCGGCCGGTTCGCGCAGGCGTTCGGGATTCCGCTCGGAATCGACCCATCGCCGGCATTGCTCGCCAAGGCGCGGCAACGGGGAATCGAGGCGCTGTACGGCGAGGGCGAGGAATTGGCGTTTCGCGCGGGCAGCTTCGGCACGGTCTTCCTGCTGACAACGTGGGCGTTCCTGACCGACCGGCTCAAGGTGCTGGGCGAATGCCGGCGCGTGCTCGCATCCGGCGGGATGCTGGTCAATGCCTATCTTGACCGTGACGGGGAGTGGGGCCGGAACTACGTTGAGAAGGCGAAGGCCGGGCATCCGCTGTTCAGCCACGCCCGTTTCGACACATACGAAGACGTGAAGCGCCTGACCGAGCTGTCCGGGTTCGACATCTTGAAGACGGTCTCGACTCTGTTCCAGGCGCCCGGCGAAACAGACGTCATGGAAGAACCGCGACCGGGCTTTGTGCGTGGGGCGAGTTTCGTCATCCTCGTGGCGAGGAAGCGTCCCGGCGGATGAACGTGCCCGTCAGTTTACTTTGACGAGCTTCTTCGATACGGTGATACCAGCGTACCGTAGCCGGCAGTAGTAGACACCGCGGCCGACCAGGATCCCGTTATTGTCGGCGCCGTTCCACACGATTCCACTGGTTGCCGGCAGCGTTCGGACCAGCCGGCCGTCAACCGCGTAGATGCCGAGTTCAGCCGAAGCCGCGCGCGGCAGGCCCAGGCGGATTGTGGTCTGCCGGCCAAATGGGTTCGGGCTGGCGTGAAGGCCGACGGCTTCGGGGCGGGTGGTTCCGGACTCACTGACTCCTGACGACGGGGTCCGATACCGCTCGATGGGATACCCGGGAGTCAGGTCCCTGCCGGCCAGTCCCGGGTAGTCGGGCCGGAGTCGTCTCGCCCGGAACACTACTCTCAGCCCGCCGGTCACGTCGCCCTGGTACAGGGTGCCGGTTTCGTTGACCGGGTTGACGTAGCGCCAGACGACCTGACCGGCGGCGGTTACCTCGATCAGCGTGCCATCCTCGGCGCTGCAGATCAACGTGTTGCCATTGGGCAGGCGGTGCGCGCCGGACATGCTCCCCGAGAAGAAGCTGAGCGGCGGGCGGGCGTGGTAGACCCAGCTTTGCGCGGCCGGGCCAAACGGGGTGCCGGGCGAGGGCCGCGGATAGTCGCCGCTGCTGTCGCAGGCGGGGATGAACTCGTCAATCGAGGAGTAGTTGCCGCCCGGACGTCCCGCTCCGTTGTTGAAGACCATGATGTGTCCCGCGCCCGGGAGCCCGGGTTCGATCCAGCGGGCGTCGTGCTGGTAGAAGAACTTCTGGTCGGTGTCGGCACCCGCCCGATAGGTCTGGGGGTTGCCCCAGCGATAGAGAATGTCACCGCCCATGCCTTGCCTGCCGCCGGAATGCCCGCGGGCCTGCTCGGTCGTGGTGCTGTGGTCAATGACCAGTATCTCGCCGAAGTTGTGCACACTCAGGACTATCTGGTCGAGCTGTTCGTTGTAGTCAACCGAGTTGGTGTGGTTCCAGTCGGCCGGGCCGAAGGGTTGATTGGCCGGGAGGAAGTTGATGTCAATCAGTTCCGGGTGGTCGGCCACGACTCCGTAGTTCGCCTTCGTGGAGTCGAAGTCCTGTATCAGGTGGTCCCAGAAGTGCCATTCCCAGACGATGCTGTCGTTGGTCGGGTCGACCTCGATGACGTGGTCGGGCCACAGCACGCCCTGCTGCAGCAGGTCCGGGTTGCGGCCCGCGGCGATGGCTTCATCCCGGGTCTTGAGCTCCCACGCAACCATCAGCACGTTGCCGTTCGGGAGCGGTTCGATGTCGTGGTGCTGGCAGTGCAGGTTGGTCGAGTAGTTGTACGCCCAGTCGAGGTTGCTGTCCCAATCGAACTCCTCGACGCGGCCGCCGCTGCCGTCGCTGAATACAAGGTTGCCGACGAAGGCGGTGCGCAGCAGCTTGCCGTTCTCCAGCAGGTAGGCCGACATCCCGGGGCGGTAGCTGCTGTGCCACGAGTGGACAAGACGGCCTTTGTTGTCAATCAGGTAGGTGTAGTTGGACATCAGCGGTGCGAACATGGTGTAGCCGATGAACGCCGCGCTGTCGTTCTGCAACAACCCGACGGTCGTAGTGTCGGCCGACAGCTCGCGCACGAAGCCGCGGATGGAGCCGTCGAGGCTGCCGGCGTCGTCCCACGTTGGCACCCGCACGCCGGCCGATTCGCCGAAGTGGAGCGCATCCTCGTCGCCCGCATTGTCCGGCTCGCCCGGGGACCAGTCTTGAAAGCCGAAAGGTTCGGACGTGACCCACCGCCAGCCGCTGTCCGGTTCGGGTGTGCCGGGAAGCTGGTAGCCGCCCAGCCACGGTCCGGCCAGCGCGCCGGACCCGGGCCGTTCATACCAGTATGCGCTTGAGTCGACCAGTCCGAAGACGAAGTCGTTTTCCGCCTGAGAAGTCAGGGTCGCCAGATACCCGCCACTGTCCTGTGCCAGGTCACGGGCGGCAAGCCACGTGACGCCGCCGGGCGCGGTGAGCGCGTGATAATAATGCATGGTGCCGTCCAGATGCTGCCATGGCTCGGGTTGAGCGCCGGCCCAGCCGGCGAGAAGCGCGACCAAGGCAAACATGGTCGTGAAGGACCTGGAGGGCATCTGTATCGTCATAGCGTACTCCCCAGCTTGTTGTGCGTAGAAGCCAGTGGCGGCTCCGCCGGAACGGCAGAGCCGGATTTCGGATGCAACCGAACTCGACGAACTACAAGCCGCTAAAGAACATTATCCGTATGTGGACTCAGAACCAGTCAACTATTGATTCTAGTGTCTACTTGCAATAATGTTAGATATATGGTAGTATCTTGGGTGAAAGGAG
>CAZQZR010000155.1:0-5907 GCA_964597845.1 uncultured bacterium
AGCCTTGAAGGCGCCACCATCTGCTGGACCGGCGACGGCAACAACGTCTGCAATTCGCTGATGCTCGCCTGTGGCCTGGTCGGCATCAACCTGCGCGTGGCTACGCCCAAAGGGTTCGAGCCAAGACAGGCGGTCGTCGTCAAGGCCCTTGAATACGCCAAGACAAGCGGCGCGAGTATCGTCCTGACCTACGACCCGAAGGCCGGGGCAAAGGACGCGGACTTTCTCTATGCCGATGTCTGGGCATCCATGGGCCAGGAAGATGAAGCCGAACAGCGAAAGCAGATCTTCCGGCCCTACCAACTCAACAAGGAGCTGATGGCCCAGGCCAAACCCGATGCCAAAGTGCTCCATTGCCTGCCCGCGCACCGCGGGGAAGAGATTACCGCCGAAGTCCTTGACGGCCCCCAGTCAATCGTACTGGACCAGGCCGAAAACCGGCTCCATGCCCAGCGAGCCCTGCTTGCCGTGCTGCTGAGCCGCCGGAAGTGAATCACCGTCTACCAAGAGGTAGACCTTGAAGAAGTTGCCGGGCCTGCTCCAGCTCGCACCGGGACGCTACAACCTCGTGTGGCGCGCGACCGACGGCGAAGGCCGACCGGTTGCGCCCGGCGTGTACTTCTGCCGCCTGCTCAACTTCGATTCCGGCGCTTCATCGGTGCAGAAACTCACACTCGTGCGCTAGGCGACCGCCGGACGCGCACAAAGTGCGCGCGTCCCGCTCTGAATCAGCAGGAGCACCTCACGGTGCTCCTGCCCGTATTAGTCTGCGGACCTATCTACAGGCTGACGTTGCTCTCCGTGTTTCTCGGCACGACATCAACCTGCGGCATCCAGAAGTACCTCGTGTCCAGATCATAGATCGGACCCGGATCATTACCATGGACGCCACCCCCGCCCTGCCACATGTAGGGTCCGCCGCCCGCATAATCGAACATCGGCCACCACCATCCAGACCATGGCTCATCGACCTGGCCGGATTCGTAGTACTGTCGGGCATGCGCTTGCGTACCGACGACGGATGCGACCGCCAGTAGGAGTATCGATATCAGACCCAGTCTTGTATTCACCACTACCTCTCCCTGCGACCACTGGCCACGAGCCAGGACCGCTCAATCACGTCCCGGATGCGGGCCGCACCGTGGTAGTTGACCAGCTCCTCGTGCAACCGCCAAGGCTGGTCATCACACCATAGTTGGAGGCTCTGGGTGATCTCCTCTTCGCCGAGCAGCGGATCAGACCCGACGTTGCCCTTCAGCTCTTCCCGAACTTGGTAGACGACGCCAGTCGGACGCATGACACGTTCGCCAGCGGTGTCTCCTTCCGCGAGGAGACGGTTCACCTTCTGGGAATCTGCTGCTCCCGATATCTCACGGAGCATGGCCGCGCAATCGTCGCGCACTGTGAGTCTGAACGTGGTGTCACCGTTGTCGCCAGGCTTCAACGGGAATCGTGGGAGCCTTGACTCCCCGCCCCGAAACGGGCCAAACAGCCCGAGTGGGCGCTCCAACTTATCGGAACGGAGCACGCCTTGATACGTACAGGTCAGCATCTGCCGGACCACGAGCCAGTCGTCCGTCCGCACGTAGTGCACGATCTTGGTACGTGAAAGGCTGTCGGTCAGTCCCTGGAATCGGGTCTCGAGCACGAAGCACTCCCGGTTACCGACCTTCTCGACGCCGGCAATGTCGTACCTCATGTGGTCCCATACCCATTCGCCAGACATCGACTTATGCCACGTCTTAATTACACACCAGTCGCCGACGTGCCATTTCGGCGCGTATTGCGCGACGCCAAAGGATGGCGCCAGCGCGGCGATGGCGAGCGCGAGCAGAACCGCACTTGACCTGCATCTCACAATGCACCTCCTGTTAGGGCCGACGAAACGTGCCGGCAGAGAATCCCCGACGCGCCTCCCGGCCATGTTTCAGACATCGTTACTCCTGATTAAATTCTAGACCCCGGCGACGCCGTGTCAAACGGCCGTTGCGCGGGCCGTTGCGCGCGGACCCGGGACGCGTGTCCCGCACAGCCGAGCGCGCGAACCGCTCAGGCGCGGCAGGCGCGGCAACGCTTGCCCTTCCGCGCCTTTTCTCTTAGAATACTCTGCCGTGAAGCAGACCGAAATCCTCGTCGTCGGTGCCGGACCGGCCGGTCTCACCGCCGGCATCTACGCCGCCCGTTCCGGCCACCGGGCGCTGGTCCTGGAGAAGGCGTTCGCCGGCGGCCAGATGGCGCTCACCTCTGAAGTCGAAAACTACCCGGGCTTCTCCGAACCGGTCAGCGGTATGCTGCTCGCCCAGACCATGGAACAACAGGCAATCCGGTTCGGCTGCGAGGTACTGAGCGCCGAGGCGACCGGCATCACCGCCGCTCCCGCCGGCTTTGAAGTCGCGACCACCACCGGTCCGGTTGCGGCTGCGGCGGTCATCGTCTGCACCGGCGTCAAGCCGAAACTGCTCGGCGTCCCCGGCGAAAAGGAACTCTCCGGACGCGGCGTCTCGTACTGCGCGGTCTGCGACGGCCCGCTGTTCAAAGGCCGCGAGGTCGCGGTCATCGGCGGCGGCGACTCCGCCCTGGACGAGGCGCTCTACCTCTCGAACATCGCCTCGCACGTCCACGTGGTCCATCGCCGCGACGAGTTCCGCGCGTGCCCGTTCGCGCAGCAGCGCCTGCGCGAACGCGAGAACATCACCTATCATCTTTCCTGCGTTGTCGAGTCGATTAACGGCACGCAGCGGGTTGAGAGCCTGACCATAAAGAACCTGAAAGACGCGTCAACCATCATCGTGCCGGTCGGCGGGACTTTCATCTATGTCGGCTGGTTACCGAACACCGGCTGGTGCTCAAGCCTGCTCGCGCTCGACGACTCCGGCAACGTCAAGGCCGACGACCGGCTCCGCACGACCGCGCCCGGCGTCTTCGCGGCGGGCGATGTGCGTAACACGCCGCTGCGCCAGGTCGCGACCGCGGTCGGCGACGGCGCGCTGGCTGCGATGTCCGCCCACGACTTCCTCATTGGGAAACGCTAGCCGCTTGAGCCCTCCCCACAACTGATGGTCCGGATACTGATTCTCGCGCTGGCCGTCGCTTCGCTCAACCCCGGAGACGCGGTCCGGCCGCAGCCGGCCGCCGGAGCCGGTTGCGGGTTCGACCTCAAGTCGGAACTCAACGCCCAGGTCCGGACGTACGGGGACACTCGCTGGCGGACGGGCATCGCCATCTACTCCTGCTCGCGCGACTCGCTCCTCTATGACCTCGGGGCGTACCTTCCGCTATCCCCGGCCTCGAACCAGAAACTGCTGGTCACCGCCTGCGCCATCGAACACTGGGACTCGTCACTCGTGCGCGCACTCGACGCCCGGCTCGACTCTACCGACCTCCGCGCCCACCTCCACCGCGCCAACCGCAAGTTCGTGGACTCGCTGGGCTTGAACGCCCGGCCCGACTTCCCCGGCTACCGCCACCTCGTGCTCGCCAACCGCGAATCTGACAATTCCGAGGCCGAGTGGATGCTCCGAATCCTGAGTAGCAACCAGAAGGTCGCCGCCTGGAAACTGCTGAGCTCGTTCCTGGACAAGCGCAAGGTCGCCCGGCCGGGCCTGCGGGTCTGGGACGCTTGCGGCCTGTCCCACCGCAACCGCACCACGGCCGGCACTCTCGCCGGGCTGCTCGTCACCGTCTATGAATCAAAGTGGCGCGACCTCTTCATCTCCACGCTGGCGGTCCCGGGCCGGCCCGGCACGCTCATCAAGCGCAACCTCGACGTCGGCCCGCATGTCGCGGCCAAGACCGGCTACATCAGCAACGTTTTCAGCCTGTCCGGCTTCCTGTTCGGCCAGACCGACACGTTTGCATTCTCTTTCATTGTGAATGGTTGCGGCTCGGGCACGCGCGCCTACGAACTCTTCAACTCCCTGCTCAACACTGTCTATAGCTGGGACGCGGGCGAGACCGCAATCGCGCCCGCAGCGGGTTTCGTAGCCGGCGCCAACACGAAACAGGATTAGCGGTCAGGAATCGACCGCGGCGACCCGGCGCAGTACGGATTCATGCGTCCGCCTTCACCGCTCACTATTCACTGGTTACTACTCTGGCCTCAAGACCGGCTTCTGCGGGTGCTGAATCAGACGGAGCCCGGGTATCGACTGGAACCACGAAACTACCTTGATGCTGCCGTTATTCGAATTCGGACCGTACGCGCTCACCAGCGCATAACGGCCTTCCGGGGTGTGTACCGCTACATTGGCCTGGAAGGAACTCGCGTCGACCACCCGCTGATAGTAGAGCGAATCGTACTCCGGCAATGGGTCTTGAACGTTGCCATGTATTCCCATCAACCGAGCCCGACGCCACGGCCCGGGCGGCACGACTCCACCCGGGTCTTCCGGCCCGAAATCGGCGCCCGCGAAGTAAAACGTCGGGCCCACGTATCCCGGAGTCAGGTCGGTGAAATACCAGTCAATCCGCCCGGCCTGGGTCGTGTCGAGCATCGATCCCTGACGGCTCGCGCCCGAGACGCTGTCCCACCCGTAGCCGCTAAGCGAATCCGCGTTCAACTCGTGCACGACCAGCGTGTCGGAGTAGACCGGGATCGTGGTCAAGGTCTCGGCGGCGAAAACTTCCTCGCTGGAACGCCGGGCCGAAACAGCGTACCAACCGGTTGCGCCGAGCGGGTCGTGGTCCGCGTACAAACCAACGACCTCGGCGACTTTGGTGAATCCGGCGCTGTCGCACTGGCGGAACCAGACTGCGTACCGGACTGAATCCTCGTTTGCGCCGCTTTCCCATCTCATCCTCACCTGGATCCCGGCCATGGCTGAAAGACGGATGTTCAGCGGCGGCCCCAGCGGCACAAGCCCGACGACCAACGGCGCAGCGGCAGACCATGGGCTTGTATTGTCGGCCCGGTCACGCGCGTGCACTCGCACGTTAAACGTACCGGTCTGCTTGTAGCGATGGCTGTCCGCGACGGTCGCGCCGGCCGGCACAAACCCCGTCCAACTCCCGAGCGTGTCGCCCCAGTCGAACTGCACGGCCACGCTCTCGCCACGGACGTGTTGGACGCTGGTCGTAAATACCACCATCGAGTCGATGACTGCCTGCTCCGGCCCGAGCGGGCTTACCGGCATCGCGGGGCCGAGGAATCCGACCTGGACCGCGAGCACTCCCGACTCCCCACTCTCCACTCTCTCCTCATTTCGGCACCGCACGGTCACGCCGCGCGCGCCGGTGTCGGAGAAGACGTGGGGCAGCCGGAACGTGTCACCGGAACCGAGTTCCGCAGTCCAGACCGGGGTCGAACCGTCGTCCCAGTCGAACCGGTACGACAGGTTGCCACCCTGCGGGTCCCGCGCGACCGACCGAAAGAGCAGGGTCTCGCCGGGCTGGCCCGCCTGCGGCCCGAACAGGTGCGGTGTCGAGGGCTTGCCTCCACTGTGGCAGCCGGTCAGTGCCAGTACGAGCATGAAAAACGGCACCCGCAGACCGCCGCAGAATCGCATAGCTGCGCGCATCGTGCTTTCACTATTCATAATTCACCATTCACTATTCTCCCTGACAGCCTACACCTCACCCCGCGCCAGTCAAGCACCGGCAGGTGGAGGAATAGTGAGTGGAGAATTGAGAGTTGTGAAACTCGAATCCGCCTTTCACCATTCACCATTCTCAATTCACTATTTCCTGGGAAGCGCCGTCGGCTTCCGCCTTTCACTATTCACCATTCTCAATTCACTATTTCCTGGGCCGAACGCCCCGCTTGACCGCGAGGCCTGCCGCCCTATCCTGATGGTGCCATGGGTGCTCTTGGAACCATCATCATCGTCGGCTGCGCCGCCGCCATCCTTGTTCTTATCCTGCTGCTGTACCGGCGCGTTTCCGGCCAGCAGAGCGACCCACAGGGCCTCA
>CAZQZR010000155.1:6007-7438 GCA_964597845.1 uncultured bacterium
ATCCTGCTGCTGTACCGGCGCGTTTCCGGCCAGCAGAGCGACCCACAGGGCCTCACGCTCATGCAGGACCAGATGGCCGCCCTGCGCCGGGAAACAGCCGACGCCATCGCCAACAACACCAAGGCCGCCGGCCAGCAACTGGCCGAACTCACCTCCCAGATGAACCAGCGCCTGACGAGCCTCGACAACTCGATGCGCGACACGACCGGGCAGGTCAACACGAGGCTCGACAACGCGGCCAGCGTCATCCGCGAAGTCTCGGCCACGATGGGCGAGCTCTCCAAGTCCTCGCAGCAGATATTCGAAGTCGGCAAGGACATCGCCACGCTCCAGCAGATTCTTAGAGCCCCGAAGCTGCGCGGCGTCATCGGCGAGCTCTTCCTCGGCAACCTCCTCGCCCAGGTCGTGCCGGAAAACTACGAACTCCAGCACCGGTTCCAGAGCGGCGAGATCGTGGACGCGGTCATCCGGCTCGGGCCCAAGCTGGTGCCGATTGACGCCAAGTTCCCGCTGGAGAATTTCCAGCGCCTCTCCGCTGCCGGTGACGCGGAACGGAAGGCCCTGCGCCGGCGCTTCATCACCGACGTCGAGAAACACGTCGACGCCATCGCTAGGAAGTACATCCTGCCCGACGAGGGCACCTACGACTTCGCGCTGATGTACATCCCGGCCGAAAACGTCTACTATGAGACCATTATCAAAGACGAACCGGACGAAGAAAACCTGAGCGCCTACGCCGTTTCGCGCCGCGTCATCCCGGTCTCACCCAACAGCCTTTACGCCTACCTGCAGGCAATCGTCTTCGGCCTGCGCGGGCTGCAGATTGAGAAACGGGCCGAAGAGATTCTCAGCCACCTCAGCCGGCTCCAGGGCGACTTCGGCAAGTTCCGCGACGACTTCGACACGGTCGGCACGCACCTCAAGAATGCCCACAACAAGTACGACGACGCCGTGAAGCGCTTGAGCCAGCTCGAAGGCAAACTCGAAATCGGCTCCGCCCTCGCCGAACCGCCCGGCGCCAACCCTCCCCTCCCGCCCAGCTAGTCGCCAGCCACTCCGGCAGAGAACCGCCAAGGTCGCCAAGATCGCCAAGACTCCGACTCCGCTGCTCTGCCTTCTGCCATCTGACATCCAGCTTCTGACTTCGCCCGGCGTCCGCTCCGCCACTTTCCTTCTCCACTAGGGCACTCGTGTACTTGAGCACTCTCCGCAACTGCCAACTGCAAACTGGGAACTGGAAACTCGCGGCGCGTCCGCGCGCCGCGCGCCGTCCTTGACAGTCACGGCTTTTTCTCTATCCTCACAGACACGATATGAGACGTAAGCAACCAATCCGCCGTAAGAGAACTTGTTACTTCTGCGACCGCAGCATGTCGGAAGTCGACTACCGGGACCCGCACCTGCGCGACTTCCTGACCGAGAAGGGCAAGA
>CAZQZR010000156.1:0-7285 GCA_964597845.1 uncultured bacterium
CGGCACGGTCGACTCGGGCACGATGACCACCCCGCAGGCACGCGTCAAGAACTTCGGTCCGGACGCCGCCTCGTTCCCGGTGACGTTCACCATCGGCACGTTCTACGCCGACACCGAGGACGTCTCGAACCTCGCGCCCGGCGAATCGGTTACGGTCAACTTCAGCAACTGGGTCTCGACCCAGAAAGGCACCTTCGCGACGCGCTGCTCGACCGGGCTTTCGGGCGACCAGATTCACACCAACGACACCCTGTCCGGTTCGGTAACGGTGCGCGTCATCAACGTCGGCGTGACCCGGATACTCGCGCCGACCGGCACGGTCGACTCGGGCACGACGACTACCCCGCAGGCACGCGTCAAGAACTTCGGTACGGGCGCCGCCTCGTTCCCGGTGACGTTCACCATCGGTACGTTCTACGCCGACACTGAGGACGTCTCGAACCTCGCGCCCGGCGAGTCGGTTACGGTCAACTTCAGCAACTGGGTTTCGACCCAGACCGGCACGTTCGCGACCCGCTGCTCGACCGCGCTTTCGGGCGACCTGACTCACGCCAACGACACGCTGTCCGGCACCGTCACGGTGCGGGTCATCAACGTTGGCGTGACCCGGATACTCGCGCCGACCGGCATCTACGACTCCGGCGCCTCGGTCCAGCCGCAGGCCCGCGTCCAGAACTTCGGTACGGCCGCCGCCTCGTTCCCGGTAACGTTCACCATCGGTACGTTCTACACCGACGCCCAGAATGTCACCGACCTCGCGCCCGGCGACTCCGCGCTCCTCACCTTCGCCAACTGGGACATAATCGAGCCGGGCGTCCATGTCACCCGCTGCTCCACCGGGCTTGCCGGCGACATCGTTCCCGGCAACGACACCCTGTCCGGAACGGTCACGGTCCGGGTTCCCGGCGACGCCGGCGCAAGCCGGATACTCGCGCCGACCGGTGCCTACGACTCCGGCGCCTCGGCCACGCCGCAGGCGGTCGTCTGGAACTACGGCGGCACCGCTCGCTCATTCCCGGTCACCTTCCGCATCGGCTCGGACTACACGGATACCCAGACCGTGGCCGACCTCGCGCCCGGCGAATCGGCCATCGTCAGCTTTGCCGACTGGACCGCGGCCGAGCGCGGAACGTTCGCGACCGGCTGCACGACAGCGCTCGCCGGCGACACCGTTCCGGCCAACGACGGCGTCTCCGACTCGGTCACGGTCCGGGTGCAGGACGTCGGCGTGTATAGCATCTCCTGTCCGGCCGGGCTCTGTGACCCGGGCCAGGCAATCAACCCGGCAGCGACGGTCCACAACTACGGCAGCACCCCGTCCGACTGCGTCGTCTGGATGCTTATCACCGACCCGACCGGCGCCCGGTGCTATGAAGCGGACGTCAGCGTCATGAACCTGGCGCCAAACTCCAACACGCTCGTCGATGCCTTCCCGCCCTGCACGCTCAAGCTCCTGGGCGACTGGTCCGCGAAGTGCAGCACCGACATGGCCGGCGACGCGAACCCCGCCAACAACGTTCTCACCTCGGCGTTCTCCACCCGGTCGGAATGGGTCGAAGTGAAGTCCATCCCGGCCATGCCGACGCGCAAGCCGGTCAAGGACGGCTCCTGGTTCGCGTATGATGACGCCACCGGCCTCATCTACGCCGGCAAAGGCAACAAGACCAGCGACTTCTACTCCTACAACCCGGTCACGGACGAATGGGCGCCGTGCAGCGCCATCCCGTTGGGCTACGAGGGCAGGCAGCCGCGCAAAGGCGCGTGCGGCTGCAGTGACGGCTCACGCTACCTCTACATGGCCAAAGGCAACAACACGGTCGGGTTCTGGCGCTACGACGTCCTGGGCGACGCCTGGACTCAGCTTGCCAACGTGCCGGTCGCATCGAACAAGGTCAAAGCCGGCGCCTCGGCCGTGTACGTTCAGACCGGCGACACCGGCTACGTCTACCTGCTCAAAGGCAAACGTACCGACTTCTGCCGGTACAACATCGTGACCGACGCATGGGACTACCTGCCCGCGGCCCCGTGCGGCGTCCGGCCGAAATGGGATGGGGGTTCGTTCCTCGTCTACGACGGCGACCATACCATCTACGCCCACAAGAGCAGATACAATGAACTCTGGGCCTACGACCTTGATACCCAGCACTGGGTGCCGGCCGGCCTCAACGGCATGCCGTTCGTCGGGCATACCAGCCGCAGCAAGAAATCCAAGAATGGCGGGTCCGGCGCCTGGGTCGACGGCTACATCTACGCGCTCAAAGGCGGCAACACCACCGAGTTCTGGCGCTACGATGCGGCGCACGACAACTGGCTCGAACTCGACACCATGCCGGCCTACGGCTCCACCGGAAGAAAGCGCCGGGTCAGCACCGGCGGCTTCATCGGCAACGCCGCGGGCGTCCTCTACGCATTCAAAGGTAACAGAACCTACGAATTCTGGCGTTACGCACCCGGGTACGTGACCGCACCCGCGCCCGCACGCGAAGGCGTCATGGCCGAGCGAACGGCGATTGGCGAATGGCGACTGGCGATAAGCCCGAACCCGGTTGTATCCGGCGTCGCGACGGTCCGCCTCTCCACGCCTCTCTCCGGCCCCGCCTCTCTCCGCATCTACGACGCCACCGGCCGCTGCGTTCAATCCACGACCTGCATTCTCAAATCCGGAATGCCGCTCGACCTCCGGTCGATGGCGGCAGGCGTATACCTCGTCAAAATCGAAGCCGGCGACCACACCGCAACCCAACGACTCGTAGTAGAGCGGTAGCGGCCGACAGAACACAGCTCAACGCAGAGGCGGCCTCCGGGCCGCCTCTGCATTTCGGCTCGCACCGCCGGCCGCGCCTGTCTTTTTACATCTCTCATCTGACTTCGAACCCGGCTCCGAATCCGCCACTCGATCCCTTGATCCCTCGATCCCTTCTTCCCTTGGCTTGTTCACTTCTGACTTCTCACATCTCTCATCTAACCTCCAGCTTGGCCTCACCGGCCCCGGTCAGACAGCACCTGCCTGCCATACCCCCACCGCTTCCTCCGCTCCTGTGTTTGACACCTCGGGGCACAGTTGTAGAATTGAAATACGATGAACACGGCCAAAGACGAAGTCCGTCAACTGCTCGACCGCGTACCGGACGACGCATCGCTGGAAGACATCCAGTACCATATCTACATCTGCCAGAAGGTGGACCGCGGACTCAAGGCCGCTGACCAGGGTCGTGTGCTTACGCAGGACGAGGTCGAACGACGTATGGCACGGTGGCTCGATCAGTAGTCTGGTCCGAACCCGCGTGGCACGACCTGGAACAGGTAGCGGACTACATTGCCCAGGACTCGCCACACTATGCAGCTACCTTCGTCCGCGAAGTCCGTGACGCTGCGCGGTCACTCGAGACTCTCGCCGAACGAGGCCGCATCGTTCCCGAACTCAACGACCCGGCGGTGCGCGAACTCCTTCTGGGCAGATACCGCTTGATGTACCGGGTAGCGACATCAACGGTTCAAGTCGTCGCCTTCGTGCACGGCGCACGCGACTTCCGCGGCTCTCAAAGCGCCGACTAGCCCACGCCCGCTGACCGCCCCGCCCGTAACTCGCAACCCGTAACTCGCAACCCGCAACTCGCAACCCGCAACTCGCAACTTGGCTTGCGCTGTCTTGACTCCGGCCCTTTTGCGCCTAACATCTCTATGGAGGCAAGGCCAACCCGGCCGAATGACGGAAAAGTCTGGAAACCAAGGGAGGTCGCCTCATGACAGGATTCGGAAAACTACCAACGACAATCACCCCGCTCTTGCTTGGCCTCGCGCTGCTCGTCGCAGCGACGATAGTCGGCTGCGGGAAGAAGAGCGCCCCCGCGCCAATGGCGGCCCAAGCGGGCGGAACCAGCGCCGAGCCGGCCCAGACCGGCGCCGTGGGAGCTGTCGTTTATGACGAGGGCAGGCGTACGCTGGTCGTCACCCTTGATGGCGGCAGCCGCTTCGAATATACCGCGGTGCCCCGCGAAGTGTACGTCGGGATGATGGCGGCTCCCGAGAGAGGCGTGTACTTCGCCGCAAACATCAGGAATCGATACCCGTACCAGCTGATTACATCCGTGCCGCCTGGTTTGGTTGGCAATCGGGGCCACTCCCCGAAGCCGGAAAAGCCGCCGAAGTCTTCACGGGGACGTGGACGGGGCCGTTAGTCAGCCCACCGCCCGCGCCCGCGACTATGCCCTCTGGCCGACCTCTTTGCGCTCGCCCGCCACCAGCCGCTCACCGCGGGCCTCTACTGCAAACTGGTCACTGGTAACTCGCGCGGAGCGCGCCCTCCCTTGGCCGCACGCGTCAGGAATCGCCGGCCGCGCCGCCGGGAATTCCCGCGCCGCGCCTTGACTTAGCACGCCTCGCCGGTATCCTTGGCCTGTGACCGCGCCCGAAGACCCCGGCTACCTGATACCGGTCGAGCAACTTGACCGGTCAATCGTCGAAATCCGAGGTAAGCGCGTCATCCTCGGTCACGACCTTGCCGCAGCCTACGGTGTAACCACCAAGCGCCTGAACGAGCAGGTCAGCCGCAACGCGACCCGTTTTCCGTCCGACTTCATGTTCCAGCTCACGTGGGAAGAAGCAGAGGTTTTGAGGTCGCGATTTGCGACCTCAAACGAGGTCGGTTCAAGGTCGCAATTTGCGACCTTGAAGCGTGGCAGGAATATCAAGTATCGGCCCTACGCCTTCACCGAGCACGGGGCGGTCATGGCAGCAAGCGTGCTGAACTCTGACCGGGCCGTGGAAGTCAGCGTGTTTGTCGTGCGCGCGTTCGTGCGCATGAGCCGGATGCTGGCATCTCACCGCCAGCTTGCCCTGAAGCTCGCCGAACTCGAAGCACGGGTATCAACCCACGACCGCAGCATCCAGTCACTGCTCGCGGCAATCCGTAGCCTCATCACGCCGCCCGAGCCGAAGAAGAAGCGCTCGGGTTCGTCACCGACGACGACAAACCCGGCCAGACCGGCAGAGGTTCGGACTTCATCGCTCGCGACCGACCTGCCCGGAAGCGCCGCGGCCGCTGACCGCCAACCGCAGACCGGGTCCGCTTCGCCCCTGACCCCTGACCCCCAAACCCTGACCCCTGACATCGAAACCGCCAAGCTCGCCAAGCCTGCCCTGAGCGAAGCCGAAGGGACCGCCAAGTCCGGCGTCGGCCAATCTGCAATCTACAATCTGCATTTTGACATCTGAATTGCCCGAAGTCCCCCTCTCGACCCCTGGAATCCTAGACTCCTCGACCCCTCTCCGTTCCTGATGCTCTGCCGCAGGCAGGTGCCATCCGATGCCCCAACCGGGGTTTTGGGGCTCGTCATTGAGAACATTCGGGCTTCAATCGTCATTCGGATTTCGGACTTCGGAATTGCCCGCGACGGGTGCCATCCGATGGCTCAACCGCGTGACATGGGCAGCAGGATGGATGTCAGATGTGCGGAGTCCGGCAACTGCGAACTGGGGACTGGGAACTGGGAACTCGCGCTTACGGCGCGTGGCGTGTCAAATGGACAGGCGGAATCGGGTGACTGTCCCCGGTTTCTTCCACGTAGCTTGTGAATCAGGGACTACCCGACAGGATCCAGGAGCCGGACTTCCCGGTCGCTATGTGAGCGAGCAGCCTTCTGTTCTTCATCCCGAACCGCTCGGCAAGCGCTTTGGTGCATCCGAGGGGAACCCGCTCGAACGTCTGACCGCGCCGATGCACCTTCACCTTTGGCAATTTCGCGTAGGCGCGTCGAATCGCCCGCACCTTGGCCGGGGTCAGCCTGCGAAGCTCGTCCGACACATTGACCCGGGCCCCGCCTCGGTAAGCTCGCCACGTTCTCTCGCGTCCGGTCGCCAATACCAAGTGTCGCGGGTTGCAGCATGGACGACCGTCGAGCTTGTGGACGACCAGCATTCCCTTGGGGATTGGCCCGTGCTCGCGTTCGTATATCCGCCTGTGGACATATCGGTTGGGAGGGCCGAGAACCCCGTAGCCGTTGGACTTGTGGCTCAACCAAGGCCAGCACTCGTCGTCACCACGCACGTCAACCAGTGCGACGAGCTTGTCGATGCCCAAGTGCATTGCTGTGTAGAACGCACGTTCCACCTTGGAGCCGTAGCCGGATACACTGACCTGCTTGGTGTTGACCGGCTTGTGGGGCAGACGAACCCTCAGTTGACGGATGCGTTCTCGCGTCACGCCGACCAACCGGGCAAGGTCAGCTTCGGTGTAGCGGGATGCCTTCTCGCCCAACGCGAGTATCCGGTCGAGCGCTAATGGTGCTTGTCTATTCATACCTCGGGAAAAGAGGAACATTTCCCGTGTCTCGATCCTCCGTCAATGACGGGAAAGACACAGTCTCCAACATAGGCCGAATTCTAGGACTAGCGGGCGGGCGTGTCAAATGGGCCACGCGCGTCAGGAATTGCTTATTGCGGACCCGGAGTTGTTCGTACTTGATTCCTGACTTCTGGATTGTCAGGACCCTTCTGTCTTGGCGTTCCCTTCGGCTCCGCTCCGAGCCTTGGCGATCTTGGCGACCTTGGCGGTTCGTCTCTCCCCCTCCGTCCTTTGCCATTTCCCCTTTCCCCTTCTCCACTTTGCATTCTGCACTCTGCATTTTGCCTTGCCTCTGGCGTGCCCTTTCCACTTTGCCATTTCCCCTTTCCCCTTCTCCACTTTGCCCTTCGTCATTTCCCCTTTCCACTTTGGACTTCCGGCAAAGCCGCTAGCGGCGAGCCACGCTTTCTCCCCAACTCGGCGTAGAACACCTGCACCATCCCCTGCATCAGCTTCAGGTCCAGGCCCAGTGTGCGCCAGTGCTCCAGTGCCACCAGCAGCTTCTCGGTCAGGTCCTCGCCCTCGTACCGGCAGAACAGCGCGCCCATGGTCGGCGCGAACTTCAGGTGACAGGTAAACTGCACCATGGGCATCTTCAGCCGGTTCAGGTACGCACCCGTGACGAGCTTGGCCGGCACATTACAGGCCCTCGCCATCTGGCTGCCCGGCACAACCGCCGGGTCAGGCCGGCGCAGCACTTCCAGCAGACTCACGAACTCGGGCTCCAGCTCACTTTCCTGCATGATTACTCCTTTTTTTCGCCATCAAGAACCAATCTGTCTTTTGGCCCCAAAATAATGCACCCGCGTATGGCCGACCGTCTTCCGGGCCGAAAAAGAGGCGGTTTCTTTGCGCCGCGCCTCGCTAAGTATCCGAATCTCCACAACCTACAACCCCTTCCGCAATCCAAAATCCAGAATCCAAAATCATCAATTCCGCGTT
>CAZQZR010000157.1:0-7284 GCA_964597845.1 uncultured bacterium
CGGATGCCGGGCGCGGTTTGACATGACAGCCGGACAGGCTTAGACTCCAGCCGATAGTAGAGGTCTGAATCGACGCCCCTGCGCGTCGGCGGAGATACGATGTCTCGAAGTAACGCCCGGCTACTCTTCGTGCTGTCTGCTGCCTTGGCGGTCGTAGCAGTCCCTTCCTGCAGGAGGAACCTCCCGCCCGACGCGCCGCCGATATCGGGTCCGCAGCTTGGGTACGTCAATATCGACTATACATACAGCATGACTTCCACCGACCCGAATGGCGATAGCGTATCGTACCAGATGGATTGGGGCGACGGTACGACATCGGCATGGAGCAGCTTCGTGGCCAACGCCGCGACGGTGACACTGACCAAGTCGTGGTCGACGGCACGCAACCACTTCTCAGTCAAAGCCCGCGCCAAGGACCGCCGTGAGGCTACTTCGAGTTGGACGCCGGAGTATCCTGTCATCATCATGCCCAACGCCCCGCCCGACACGCCAGCCGCGCCATCAGGGCCGAACTCTGGTTACGTTGGTCGCTACTACTCCTTCTACGTGTCAACCTCGGATCCAGACGGCGACAGTGTCTCTTACCAGTTCAACTGGGGCCGAAGTGCGAACGACACAACGGCATGGGGCAACCCTGTTCCCAGCGGTGACAGCTACGTGGATTCTGTCGCCTGGTCGTCCGCGGGCGTGTATCTGGTCGAGGCACGGGCCAAGGACACAAAGGGCGCTGCCACTGCCTGGTCGGCACCATGCACGACGGTCATGGAGGTGGACAGAATGAAATGGCGTTACGGGGTCGGCAGTTGCGTCTACTCCTCGCCTGCCATCGGCTCTGACGGCTCCGTCTATGTCGGGTCAGACGACGACTACCTCTACGCCATCAACCCAGAGGGCACGCTCAAGTGGCGCTACCAGACCGGGGACTACGTCTCCTCCTCACCCGCCATTGGCTCTGATGGCACTGTCTATGTCGGGTCAGAAGGCGGGGACCTCATCGCCATCTTCTCCAGCGGCGCGTTGGCCAATTCTGCCTGGCCGAAGTTCCACCACGACAACAAGAACACCGGCCGCGTCGGCGGAGGGCGGTAGAGAGGACAGGAGTGAAGAACGAAGAGTAAGGAGTGAAAAGGGGACGGTGAAGCGAGAGAAGGAGGAAGCCGAAAACCGGAGGTCGCTGGCGGCCACGAGTCCGAGCGCGGGGTCAGAATGCAGAGCGTGGAATGCGCGGCCGTCTGGCTTGACTTGCTCCGTTCACCGGCATATAGTTGAGACATGACAACCAAGGACAGGCTCATACTCGAGCAGCTTAAGGCGAAGGTCGCCCAGCGGCTGCCGTTGAGTCGCATCGTCCTTTTCGGTTCCCGCGCCCGGGGCGACAACGAACCGGATTCAGACGTTGACGTGCTGGTCCTACTCGAAGGCTCGGTGTCCCGTGAGTCCGAAGAGTACGTTCGGTCATGCGCGTGGGAGTTGAGCTATGAGAACGGAGTAGTCATCTTTCCGCTTGTGGTGGCACGCGCGGAATGGGAGGAAGGGCTGACCAGCGCGTCGTTGCTCGCGGTCGCGGTCGGCAAGGAAGGTGTCGAAGTATGAAGCCTGAACTCGTGTCCGAACTCGTCAGCCTGCGCCTGAAGCAGGCACAGGAAACACTCGTTGACGCACGTACTCTGCTTGAGGCCAACCGGACTCCGAGGAGCGTCGTCAACCGGGCCTACTACGCGATGTTCTACGCGGTGATGGCGCTGCTGCAGACCATCGGCAAAGCGGCCTCAAAACATGCAGGGGTCATCAGCCTTTTCGACAAGGAGTTCGTGCATGCCGGCGTCTTCCCGGTAGAGATGTCTCGGACGCTTCACGAGGCCTTCGACGAACGCCACGAATCCGACTACGAGACGGTGAAGACCACGACTCGGGGCGAAGCCGCGGAGTTGCTCGCCGAGGCCGAGCAGTTCGTGGAGCGAGTGGCGGAATATCTTGGCCGGTCACCCGCAGACTGATTGCCTCATTGCCAGCGACAGCAACTGAACCGGGCCATAGTACGGACCGGGCGCGGTGCTTGGAAGTGCACAACCGCCCCTTGACCTGATTCCGCCTTGAGAATCCTCTTTGCCTGCGTCGGCAATTCGTGCCGGAGCCAGATGGCAGAGGCGTTCTGCCGTGAATTGGGCAGGGACGTTGAGTGCGCCTCGGCCGGTTCAAAGCCGGCGGCCGCGGTCCAACCCGACACGATTGCCGCGATGCAGGAAGTCGGCGTCGACATCTCCGATGCCCGGCCCAAGGGCTTCAAGGACTTGCCTGACCTCAAGTACGACTATCTCGTCACGATGGGCTGCGAGGTTGACTGCCCATTTCTTCCGGGCGTCAAAGTAGTGCAATGGGAGATTCCCGACCCTTACGGCAAGGGACTCGACGAGTACCGCCGCGTGCGGGAGCTGATTCGCTCAGAGGTCGCGAACCTGCTCGCCCGCCTTGGACACCAAGCTTCGCACCGTCCCGACAATCATCAGCCTTTGGCGTAGCCACCGAATCCCAGTCCGGCAGAGCATCAGTCGTCCGGAAGTTGACATCCGGCCTTTGCCGGGCAATATCTAGGCAGAGGTCAAAATGGCAGAGATGCACTTTCCTTTGGCTCCGAACGAGTTCTGTATAACCGACGTCGGCAGCACCACGACCAAGGCGCTGCTGTTCCTGAACCAGGCCGGCGACTGGCGCTGCTTCCGGTACGAAACGCCGACCACGGTCGAGAAGCCGCACGAGGACGTGACCGTAGGCGTGCTGCTCGCACTCCGCGGGCTGGAACGCCTGACCCGCCGCACCCTTGTGCGCAACGACGCGCCGGCAGTACCCTACCTGACGACGTCCAGCGCCGGCGGCGGGCTGGCGATGGTCGTCACCGGGCTCGTGTATAGCCTTACCGCCGGGACCGCTCATCGCGCCGCCCTGGGCGCCGGCGCCATCGTGCTCGAAGTCATCTCGATGGACGACGGCCGAACCCCTTACCGCAAGATCGAGGACTTGAAGCGCCTGCGCCCGGACATGGTGCTGGTCGCGGGCGGGTTCGACGGTGACGCCATTTCCGCGCCGGTGTTCCTCGCCGAACTGGTGATCGAGGCCGGTCTCCACCCTAAGCTGAACCCGGCCGCCCGCATGCCGGTAGTATACGCGGGCAACGTGCACGCCACCGACCACGTACGGGAAGCCCTTGGCGACGAGTTCATGTTCCGGGCCGTGCCGAATGTCCGGCCCGAACTCGACTGCGAGAACCTCGAGCCGACCCGAACCGCAATCCACGACCTCTTCATGGAGCACGTAATGTCCCAGGCCCCGGGCTATGAGAAGCTGAAGGACTGGGTCGCCGCGCCAATCATGCCGACCCCAGCCGCGTTCGGTTCGATTCTCAAGCTGCTCTCAACCGCGACCGGCCGCCGCATCATGGCAGTGGACATCGGTGGCGCGACCACCGATGTGTTCACCGCCCGGGCTGGCGACGTGTTCCGAACGGTCAGCGCGAACCTGGGTTTGAGCTACAGCATCCTCAATGTCGCCGAACTGGCCGGCATCGGCCCGATTCGCGAGATCTACCATGCGCACCTGTCCGACGCTGAGATGTGGAACCGCATCGGCAATAAGCACATCAACCCGACCCGGCTCGCCCGCACTAACGATGAGATGTTGACCGAATGGGCCGCGGCCACGGTCGCAATCCGCGAGGCGGTGCGCCAGCACCTCAAGCTACGTGACGGCAAGAAGCCGGAGGCCGGCCCGGTGCGCGAGGACCTCGACGATTTGCTCAAAGGCCCGCGCATGAAGCCCCGGCCCGCGACCGCGTTCACGAACACAGAGTGCGACCTGCTCATCGGCAGCGGCGGCATCCTCTCCCATTCGCCGCGGCCGGCAGCAACCGCGGTGCTGCTTGACGCCCTGAACCCGGCTGCCGGCGTCGAGCTGGCCGTGGACAGCGAGTTCATGTTCCCGCACCTCGGCGCACTCGCCCAGGTGAACCCGGATCTCGCGGTCGAGCTGGTGCAGCGACTCGGGATAGTGACGCTCGACCGCGCGAACCGGAAGCCGCCTGCCGGATACGTGCCTCCTCCCCGCGAGACCGATGCGCCCGATACCGGGCCGGCGATGACGCGTGGCGAAATCAGGATGCACCGCGAGCTCGCCATCCCCGGCCAGGTGTTCGTGAAAGCAGGGCAGACAGTGACCACGGATACTCTTGTCGCCCGTAGCGTGCGCCAGTTCCTGCGGCCCTTCTTCCTCCACGTCGCCGAGGAACTCGGGGTCCCGGCCGCCGAAGTCGAGAAGTACCTGGTGAAACAGGTCGGCGACAATGTCAGCATCGGGGACGTCGTCGCCCGCACACCGCGCCAGGTTACCCATAAGACCTACCGGTCGCCGGTTGCCGGCCGGGTCGAGAAGCTGCTGCCCGGCGGGACGCTCTTTGTGCGCGAAAGGCCGGAGGAGGCGCGCGAGTACACCGCCGTGGAGGTCGCCAAGGAACTCGGAGTCGAACCGGGCAAGCTCGGCCCGTACTTGAAAGTGAAACCCGGCGACGAAGTCGAGCGCGGGCAGTGGCTCGCCGCCAAGCTCGCTAGCGAGTTCAAGTTCGTGGAGTCGCCGGTCCGGGGCAAGGTCAACCGCATCGACAAGCACTTCGGCATCGTGCTCATTGAGCCGCTGCTGGAGGAGCTTCAGGTCAAGGCGTGGCTGCCGGGCGTCGTGGAGAGCGTGTCCGACCGTGGGTGCACAGTCATCGGAAACGGCACCGTGATTACGGGCGTCTGGGGCTCAGGCGGCGAGAAGGCCGGCATACTCACCAACTCGGGAGTTGCGGCCGGCAAAGTCGTAGTCCGCGACTTCGCCGATGCCAAGACCATCGCGCAGGCGAAAGAGCGGACTGCGGCCGGGCTCATTTGCGCCGGCGTAAACCTGCAGGACGTCCTCGAACCTGACCCGCCGTTCACCGTCGTCGTGCTCGAAGGCTTCGGCGAACAGCGGTTGTCTGAACAAGTACGCGGGATTTTCACTGAGCACGAAGGTCATCTTGCGCTCCTTGACGGCACGACGCAGCTTCGCGTCGGTGTGGTCCGGCCAAAGGTGATTCTGCCGGGGCAGCCGGGGAGTCCGAATGGCTGAGGGCAGTCGCTGGTGGCGCGAGTTTCCCGGGGCGGTGACGGTGTGCGACCGCGATGGCGTAATCCTGGAGATGAACCGGAAGGCAGTGGCGACGCTGGGGGGCGGGAAGTCGCTGGTCGGCGCGAGCATTATCGACTGCCACCCGGAGCCGGCCCGCTCAAAGGTGCGCGAGTTGCTGTCTTCGGGTCAGACCAACGTCTATACCATCGAGAAGAAGGGCGTGAGGAAACTCATTTACCAGTCGCCGTGGCTTGAGAACGGCGAAATGCGCGGGCTGGTGGAGCTGTCGCTTGAGCTTCCCGACCCGCTGCCGCACCACATCCGGGACTAGCCGAGCCCGGCGGAACATGACCGAGGACGGCACGACCGCGTCCGCCCGAGAAAGGAGAACTATGAACCAGTTCACCGCACTTTTCCTGTGTGCCGGCCTGACCGGTGCATCTGCAGCCGGCAATGCCGACGCCCGCACCCGCGACTCGCTGCTTGAGACCTTGCCTGACTCGCACCCGGCGGCAACTGTGGTCAAGCTCCCGGAACCGGCACGCGACGGCAAGGTTTCGGTCGAGAGAACAATGGCCGAGCGCCGGTCGGTACGCGAGTATGCCGACGCCCCGCTGAAGCTGGCCGAGGTATCACAACTGCTCTGGGCGGCGTATGGCGTCACGCAGCCGGTTCCGGGCGTACCGCAACTGCGCGGCGGGCTCCGAACCGCGCCATCTGCCGGTGCCCTGTACCCGCTTGAGTTGTATGTCGTGGCTGGTAACGTCACCGACCTTGCGCCCGGAGTCTATCGGTATCTGCCCGAAACCCACGACCTCGCGCTGGTCACAGCGGGCGACAAGCGGCCGGCGCTGTCCCTTGCCGCGGCGTCCCAGACCTGCGTCAGGGACGCGCCGGCGTCAATCGTCTACTCGGCGGTGTTCAGCCGCAACACCGGCAAGTACGGGGACCGCGGCCGTCAGCGCTACGTCTGCATGGACCTCGGCCACTCGGCCGAGAACGTCTACCTGCAGTGCGGTTCGTTGGGGCTGGGCACCTGCGCTATCGGCGCCTTCTACGACGACGCCGTGAAGCTGGTGGTCCGCATGACGAAAGAGGAAGAACCGCTCTATATCATGCCGGTCGGCCGCTTGCCGAAAAGGGATTAGGGACTAAGGACCAGGGGCGGGGGATCCGGACGTTCTGACTTCTGGCTTCTAGCCTCTGGCTTCTGACTTCGCCTGGCTCGCCCGCCGCTACTCGATCTCGTACGTAATGTAGACAGTACGCGCCAGCTTGAACTGGCCCGGCTGAAGGCTGGGCGTATCTTCGCCGGTCAGGGTACCGTCGAGCGCGACATTCGACTGCGCGTAGTACCGGTTGTAGCCGCCCGGCTCGGACTCGCTGATTGTTATCGGCTTGCCCAGCTTCACGCCGGTCAGGTCCGCCATCGTCTGCGCCTTGGCCTGCGCCGCCTTCACCGCCTCCACCCTCGCGTCGGCCGTGTACTTCTTCGGGTTCTCGACCGCAAAGGTAACGTTGTTGACCTGGGTAGCGCCCGCATCCATCCCCGCATCGAGCACGGTCGAGGCCTTCTCAAGGTCGCGCACGTTCACGTCGAGAGACTGGTACACACGATAGCCATCAAAGACCCGGCGGTGGCCGGTATCTTCGTAATGGTACTGCGGCGTTACCGAGAAGCTTGAAGTTTGGATGTCCTTAGGCTCGATGCCGGCCTCCTTGATCGCCGCGCTTACCGCGTTCATCAGCTCGGCGTTGATGCGGTACGCCTCCCGCGCGCTCTTCTTGTTGATAGTCTCGACCCCGAAACTGATGTAGCAGATATCCGGCTTCACCGAGACCTCGGCGGTTCCGGTCACGGCGAGCGTTCGTCGCGGCTGCTCCGGCGCTGCCGCCAGCGCCACCACGAGGCTCAGGATCAACAGGGCTGCTGTCTTCTTCATCCAGAACTCCTTTCGTCTGCACCGACTCTCGGGCTGTGACGCGTTGTCAAAGCCGTTCCACTATCTCAACGAATTGATGAGGGCGTTGGCGCTCGCACCCAGCGCGGCGATGTACCCACCTTGGGATTCAAGCGGGTTCAGAACCAGGACCTTCACGCCGGTTTCCCTTGCCAGCATGTCCGGCAGGGCCGAGGGCAGTTGC
>CAZQZR010000158.1:0-7279 GCA_964597845.1 uncultured bacterium
CGGACTCATCGCGCTTGTCCTTGGGTTCCGGCTCGGCGCGATTGTCATCATCCGGCCGGCGCCGGTGATTGACGAACCAATACACCTGCAGGCCGTGCAGCAGTTCGGGCTCGGCCTGCCCGCACTTGCTCAACTCCGTGATTACCCTTCAGCCACCGGCCCGTTTTTCTACGTCCTGTTCGGCAACATCGGCGCGCTGTTCGGTTACAACCTGACCGTACTCCGTCTGGGAATCTTCGCCCTTGCGCTCGCCAGCCTCCTGCTCTTCTACCGGATACTCAAACGCCTGCTTCCCACGGACGACCCGCTGCCCGCGGTCGCGCTGCTCGCCACCGCGCCCTACTTCCCCGCGCTTGCCGGCGTGTTCATGACCGAACACCTAGCGCTCCTCCTCGGGCTTGCCGCCTTGCTCTGCTATCTCAGGTTCCGCGACACCGGAAGTCCTTTGGACGCGGTCCTCTCGCTACTCTTCGCAACGCTCGCCATCTATACGCGTATCTACTATGCCTTCCTGCCTGCGGCTTTCGCCGTCGCCGACATCGCCACCCGTCGTTCATCGTCCATCGTTCCTCGTTCCTCGTTCTTCGTTCTTCGTTCCTCCCTCATCGGCGCGGCGCTGTGGCTCCTGCCGATTGTCGCCTTCCTGCCGATGGTTCTGCTCTGGCGAGGTGTCGTGCCGCCGTCCTATCAGCACATCCACCATGCCGGGTTCAACTGGCAGAGCGCAGGCTGGATTCTCATCTGGAGCGGTATCTTCTTCCTGCCGTGGGCCTGGCGCAAGCCGAAGCCCTGGCACCTCCTCGCCCTGCTTGCGGTTCCCCTGGTCCTGCTCGCGCCCTTACCCGGTCTCGGGTTCACGCGCACCGCGCTCAAGCTGCTGCCCCATCCGCTCGCGGTCATCGTCGCCTGCCTGTTCGGTGTCATCGGCCTGCTCTGGTACATGCAACTTGTGACTCTCGGTCGAAACGGGAGCCGCAATCGCCTGATGGGACAGTCCCCGGCGTGTGGCTTTGCCACCGTGGGAACGAGCGGAGCGCCGCAATCAGGTACAGTCCCAGCGATTGCGGTCATGTCCCACTCCGTCGGGGTTGCGGCAATCGGGACGCTCATGCTGGTCGCCGGCCTGCTCGTATCCGGACCCCTGGTCTATGAGCGCTACCTGCTGCCCGGCATCCCGCTGATGCTCATCTGCGCCCGGCCCGGAAAACGGCCCGGTCTCGCTCTTGCCTGGGCCGGCCTGTTCCAGCTCCCGATCGCGCTCGCCCACATCCTCCATCTTACCGCATAACGGCAGGCGGCCCCGGGAGAACCGGAGCCGCCTGGAGTGCCTGCTTTCCGCTACTTCACCATTACCGCTTTCTGCGTCTGGTCCCCAAACTTAAGGAAGTAGATACCGCGCTCGACCCGGGCCGGCTTCCAGCTCATCTGGCCGATTTGCCCTTTCGGGTTCAGCGTCACGGCGTCCACGGCCCTGCCGGCCGCGTCGTAGAGCGTAAGGCTCACCGGCTCGAGCCTCGACAGGCTGTACCGGATGTTGAGCACGCCGTTCGATACGCTCGGCGCAAGGTCGAATCCGCGCACTACGAGCGGCTGCGTGGCCTCGGTCACCGCGGTCGGCGAGTCGTACCACTCGCTCGCCGTGTCCGAGTTCGTCGTCATCGCCGCCACGGTCCGGCCGCCGCAGATGACGAACGCCACGGTCTGGCTGTCCCCGGCCGCAATCGTGAACGGCCCGACCGAGCTCATCGCTTCCCAGTCCGCCTGCGACGTGCCGTTCGTCGAACGGAGCGTCCCGTCCATGAAACGGAACTTCTCGGACTTGGTGAACCCGTCGTTGATGTAGGTCGCCTGGTTGATGCAGTTGGCCCAGCCGTTCATCCCCGCCGGATAAATCGGCCGGACCCCGAGGGCCAGAGTTTCGCCCGAGCTCGCCGATTTGACATAGGCAAGCACGCGGCCCGAATCGGTGCCGGCATAGTCAGTGCCGTCGTTTGCGTTCCAGCCCATGGTCCGGAAGTCGCAGACCGCGCCGACCCACAGTCCGGAAACCGGGGCGGTGTCGGTGTTGTGGACCCGGTACTCGAGGACCACGAAGTCCTTGTGCGCGGGGTTCGAGCTCACATAGCTCCGCTGAGTCATCCGGAACCCCCTGGGCTGGGGATGGCGCGAGTCATCGAACACGCAGGCATACTCCTGCGTGCCGAGCTCGGCCGGGTAAATCACGCGCAATGACTCGACCGTGCCGAAATCAAACGACGTCTGCCGCCACGGCACGCCGTAGAAGTTGTCCGCCACCCAGGTCGTATCGAGCCCGAGCATGAACGAGCCGTGCATCATGGCCGAAGCCGACCATTGCCTGACCTTGGGATAGATGAAACCGAGGCCCTCGCCGCGCCACTGGGTCGTGCCGATGCCGCCGTTCGCGGTCACCGACAGAACGAAGTCGGCCGTATCGTGCGTGGCGGTCACGCCCGACCGCGCGTGCTCCAGTCCAACCGGCAGTTTCAGGTCCGACCGCCACATGCCGTCGCTGGAGGAAGTAACGAGGTACAACTCGGCCCGATGGCCCTGCGGGCAGTTGTAGCTCACCTGGACCTGGTAGGCGTTGCCCCTGGCAGTATCGCCGACCGCGATGTCGCCATAGGATGACCCGCCGCCCACGACGGTCACGTACGGTGACTCGGAAATGAGCGTCCCGGCCGCACCCGCAGCCGTGGCATTGCCGCGGTTCTCGACGACAATGTACAGGTCTGACGTGTCGCCCGGGTCGAGCCGGCCGTTCGGGTCATCGACCTCGCTGTGGCTGACTACGATGAGCGCGTTCGTCCAGCCGGCACTGACCGCCACGGGCTTTGTGAACATTCTGCCGTCCTGCGCAGTGACCACGAGCTGCAGCGTCCAGGAACTATCGATGGCAGGAATCGCGAGCGACGCAACGCCGGAAGAGCTCGTCACGCCCCGGGCGATGAGCTCGCCGGAATGGAGCAGCGCCACGCGGGCTCCGGCCGCCTGCCCGCCGCCGGCGTAGCTCACCTCGGCGGTGAGCGTCTGGGGAGTCGCCGCGATGGTATCCGAGAAATCAACCGCGATGTCCCGCGGCACGGTCCGCCACATCCGCATCGTCGGGTCGCCCTGGAACGTCCAGTCATACACCGACCAGCGGTAGGTAAGCTGGCTGAAGGAAGCGTTGCGCCAGAAGTCCTTGGCCAGGTTGTTCGCCTCGCCCTGGTTGAAACCCTTCACGTAGTTGTTGTAGAACTCCATGCATAGCGCCTCGCTTGGGCCCATCTCCGGCGGCGCGCCCCAACCGGAGCGGGCGTTGGTCGCGCTCGAGACCGCGCCGTTGACGTCGGTCACGAGCAGTTCGCCCAGGCAGTCGGTCTCGTCAAAATCGCCGCAGTCGCAGGCCATCGAGTTGACGATGAACGGCTTGGTCGAGTTGGTGAGCTGGCTGATGTTCGACGTCGAGAAGGTCGAGCCGAACTGCGAAGTCGCCCCGTGCCCGGCAAAGTGCCAGAGCTGGCGCCCAGCATTCAGGCTCGCCACGCAGGTAGCGGGCGGCATGTCGAGCATCGAGTCGACTTCCCACGTTGACATCGCCGACAGGGCCAGCGCGATGTTCTTGTTCACAATCCGGCCGTAGAAGTCGATGTCCGGCCAGAGCGCCTCGAACGGCAACAGCACGTTGTTCAGGTAAGACGTGTCGGGTGCAAGTTCATAGACCGTGTCCTTGCGGAAGAAGTGGGCAAACTGCGCCGTGTCGTCCACCGGGATTCGGCCGACAATGATGTCGCCGAACAGGTCTGGCGTGTCCCCGGTCATCTCGCCGTATTGGTGGTCGCCGTCGTCGTCCCAAGTGCCGTCCAGGTCCGCGAAATACCAGTCGGCCGGCACGTTGTACGGCGGATACTCCAGGTATCCGTTCCGGAACGGGCAGATTGCCACGTCGCCGCCCAGCACCACGTACTTGAGCCCGTTCTGCGCGAACTTCTCCTTCAGCATATTACGCACCTTCTCGGCATTGTCGTAGCCGGTGTAGTGCGCGTAAATCGACTCGGTCGGCATGATGACCGTAAAAAAGCCCTTGCGCATGTAGTAGGAGCGCAGGGTCTCAAACGTCGGCTTCATCGCGGTCGAAGTCACGATGATCGCATCAATTTCGGCCGCGTCCTTCTCGGCCGCGGGCGGTGCCATCTTAGCTACGTCCTTCCGGTTCACCACAATCGCCTCGACCCCGCGCTGCGCCTGCTCGCGCTGGCGGACGGTCAGCACCGGCGCGGCCATCGCGTTCTCGCGATAGCCGACCTCGAGCACGACGCGCGACAGCAGGGTCAGGCTGCCCGGAGCCGCACGATACTCAAACGGGCAGAACATGAACCCGGCAATCCGGAACCCGGCCTTTGACCCAGCCGGAATCTGGACGAGCGGCGACGCAGGGTACACCGCCGCGCTCGCATACACGGCCGGATTCGGCCCCGTGAACGGAACGTCCGCATCAGCCGGACGCGGCGGCTGCACCGGGTACAGCGAAAGCCCCTGGCCCAGATCGGTCCGCTCGACCCGCTTGACGGTGATGCTCGTGAGTTCGGCCCCGGCCGGAATCAGCACGTTGCCGGAATAGACCGGCAACAGCGGGCTGCCCGGCTCGGTTGTCCACAGGACGCCGACGCCATCCCGGTCCGAAGCCAGCTTCACCAGCGTGAACCCGTCCTTCGGTGTCATCGCGATGTCGGACGGACTCGTCTGGAGACTAACGGTAACGACGCCGGCAAACGCCGACGCTACCGCAGCCAGCAATAACGCAAATACACGCACAGAGCCTCCTTTTGGTCTGAATTGCGCGCCACTCGGATGAAAAGACAGGCAAGATTATGCGCAGCTCCCTCCCCTAGTCAAGCCCGCAGGCGCATGGCCGCTGCCACAGACTTCCAGCCGCAAGCCGCAGGCAGACCAGAGCGCAAGCTCAAGCTCTGGTCCGCCAGCTCGCAACCCGAAACTCGCAACTCGCAACAGCCTTCCACAAAGCTCTCTGGAACTCCTCGGAGAGCTCACCGGAAAGCTCCCGAGAAAGCTCACTCAAGAGCTTCTTGAAAAGTTCACTTGAAAGCTCATTTCAGAGCACATTTCAAAGCTCGGACAAAAGCTCACTTCAAAGCTCATCGCAAAGCTCGGCTCAAAGCTCGCGGAAAAGCTCAAGAAACAACTTGTTTCAAAGCTTAGTTCAAAGCTCGCAGAAAAGCTTAATCAAAAGCTCGGCTCAAAGCACATTTCAAACCTCGTTCAAGAGCTTGTTCGAAAGCAGCCCCCAGGGCGGTCTCCGGTCTGCCACCCCCACGGCAGAATTGTGATTCCGTGCCGACCCGGCACTATACGTTGTATGTCATTGCTGACTCACCCGCTGACTGCAAACCGACGCGTTGCGTCACATCGCTCGTTGCTTCGGACATCGTCCTTCGTCCTTCGTTGATTCCCAAGTCGTTTCCTTTCCGATGGTTCCACCATTTTGACTTCTGCATTTTGCACTCTGAATTGCCTCCGCGACCCCGTCCCCCGGACAGCTCGGGGAGTCCCAGCCCTCTATACAGCCCTTGTCCCAGCACCCGCAACAGCACCCGGCCCTTGCCTCGTAACAGCCGTCGCTCCGGCCCTCGTCCCTTCATCCGTAACAGTGCCCGTTCCTTGTCTCGCAACAGCCACCGCTCCGGCCCTCGTTCCTTCATCCGTAACTGCGCCCGGTCCTTGTCTCGCAACAGCTTCCGCTCCGGCCCTTGTCCCAGCACCCGCAACAGCGCCCGGTCCTCGTCTCATAACAGCCGTCGCTCCGGCCCTTGTCCATTCACCCGCAACAGCGCCCAACCCTTGCCTCGTAACAGCCACCGCTCCAGCCCCTGCAACAGCACCACCGCCCGTCGCCAGTCAAAGGGGCGGGCTTCCGCCCGCCCCTGTCCTCGTTCGGCTATTCCCTACTCTCCGCCTGCAGACTGCAAACCGTAAACAGGGAACTGGCAACTCGGGCGCTCCACGCTCGCTGCCGCCTTGACGTCCCGACCTACCGCGCGGTCGTCTTTGTGCAGTCTTGCTTGACGCCCGGTACGTTCCGCCCTATGCTGACTCAGTCTGGAGGACATTCTGACATGAATACAGTAAGAGACGAAGCTAGGAAGCTGATTGACCAACTGCCCGACGAAGCGACATGGGACGACGTCATGTACGAGTTGTACATAAAAAAGAAGCTCGCCGTCGCCCTGAAGGCCGTCGAGGATGGGCGCGTAGTGGCCCACGACGCGGTCAGGAAGCGGCTACTGGACGAATGAAGCTCGTCTGGTCAGAGCCGGCGCTGGCCGACATCGAGAGCATTCGCGACTACATCAGACGCGACTCCGAGTTCTATGCCGGCCGATTCGTAAACCGGATTATCGAGGCCGTTGAGAGCCTGGCAGAGCTCTCGGCCAGAGGCCGACTCGTTCCCGAGGCGGACGACCCGAACACGAAGGAGCTCCTTTTCCAGAACTACCGAATCATGTACCGAATCGAGAGCGCCCAGATCATCATCCTCGCCATCGTCCACGCCGCCCGCGACTGGGCCAAGAAAGACGTGAAGCCCTGGGGCGCGACATGAGTCGGAATCCACCGCCCCACCCCTGCGGCCGCAAGCCGTAAGCCATCCGCACCGACGTCTTCAGCGTCCCCGCCCCCGCGCCGTAACAGCAGACCGACGACCCATGGAGTGCCGCCTGATAGGCAGGGGCGGGCCTTCGCCCGCCCCTGCTACTGCTAACTCCTCACTGCTAACTGCTAACTTCTCGCCTACCTCGTCACCACGACCTTGCGGACCGCTTGCGGCTTGTGGCTTACGGCTTGTGGTTCTTCGCGCACGAAGTAGACCCCCGGTGCCAGCGCTCGCACATCATTGGGACCGGGAAGCAGGTCCATCACCTGCCGCCCTGAGATGTCCAGCAAGTAGCTTACGCTTGGGCTTGAGCTTGGGCGCTCCGCCAGAAGCAGGACGCTGCGGATGACCGTCGCCGACATCGTCCCTGTTGGCTTGACGCGGGGTGGCGCGGCGGTAAACTAAGGTATGGAGATTCGCCACTACCGGTTCACCCGCATCACACTTGACCCCGACAAGTGCTTCGGCAAGCCCTGCATCAGGGGTCTGAGGATGCCGGTTGCCTCCATCCTCAGCTACCTGGCTTCCGGCATGACCGTTGATGAGATACTCCGCGAGTGGCCGGAGCTTGAGCGAGAAGACGTACAGCAGGCCCTGGCGTACGCCTCG
>CAZQZR010000159.1:0-7145 GCA_964597845.1 uncultured bacterium
CTCTCTGCTAACTGCTAACTGCTCGTCACCTCGACTATGCCCGGCAGCTCTTCCGTCTCTCGCACGGCCGGTCAATCTCCGGCCCGACGCTGGCGAAAGAAGCCCAGGTGCTGCTGGAAAAGTGGCAGAATCGCGGACTCAACCCCGCGGTCCTCGCCGCCATTCGCACCGACGTCTTCAGCGTCCCCGCGCCCGCGCCGTAACCTTAATGCCGACGGCCCATGCCGTCCGGTTGAGACGCCGGGGCGGGCTTTCGCCCGCCCCGGCCACTGCTAACTCCTCTGGGGACTGTCCCCGCATGGGGACTGTCCCCAGAGCCTTACCGCGTCACGACCGCTTTCTTCACGTCGCGGAAGCCCTTGGTATCCAGCCGGTAGAAGTAGACGCCATGCGGCACCAGCCGGCCGCGGCTGTCTTTGGAGTCCCAGCTCACCGAGTACGCACCCGGCTTCTGGAACCCGTTCTGCAGCGTGCGTACGGTCCGGCCCGTAACGTCGTAGATTCGCAGGCTGACGTTGCCGGCACTGGGCAACTGGTAGCTGATCTGGGTCCGGTCCCGGAACGGGTTGGGCCGGCAGGCGTTAAGCGCCGGCTTCATCGGTATCGGTGTCCGGCCCGCGCTCTGCTCGCCCTCGCCGATGTGTTTGAGGTTGAGCCGGTTGTAGGCTACCTCGTAAACATTGGCCTCCGGAGCCTCAGACCAGACCGACAGCAGATACGGTATGGTGGTGTCGCCCGAGGTCTTGTTCTGGAAGAGCACGTGCGGATACCCGGATTTGGTCGCGTTGTCCGCGATGTTCAGGGTGTCGCCGAAGTCGATGCAGACGAGAACGTCATAGTCGGTCATTGAGCGGTGTTCCTCCCAAGCTAAGATGACCGTGTCACCCATGGCGATGGTCGGGTAGTCGGAGGCATTGTTGGTATTGCTCAGGTTGAGCTCGGATTGCCAGTTGTTGTACGCGCTGCCGGTGGAACGCTTGCGGCAGTAGATTTCCGTAGTGGCGCCCTGGGCCCATGCCACGACAATCTGGTCGCGGTCAGCCGCGATGCAGGGGTGGTTCGCGGTGACCATGGCATTGGACAGGGTGACAGTTGAAGTCCAGTTGGCGGCGATGCTTGAGCTGCGGCCGTCGGTGTTCATCCGGTACTTGATGACGCCCGCGTCTGCCCACGACACATGCACGTGGTCCGAGTCCTGCTTGTAGGGCTCGACCGCGAGCGTCGGGTCACCGAGGTTCAGGCCCGTAGCGACCGTGTACGTTGCCAGCACTGACCCGTTGAACTTGGCCAGAACCACGGACTTGTAGCCTCCGCCGATTGAGGCCAGGAATGCGGCATAGGCGATGCCGGAGGTGGTGTACGACGAACCGGACAGACCGGCCGGACCAATCGTGCCGTTCTGCTGGCTCGTGTACAACGTCTGCGGCCCGGTCCACGACGAACCGTTGCGGTAGTAGGCCTCCTGGGTCTGGGTGCCGGTCATCTGATTCACCTTGTGGACGACGACCCAGCGCTTGCCGCTTGAATCCTCGGCTATCGCGGGCCAGGCACGGCCGGTGAGCATTACCTCCCGCTGCCAGGAGTCCCCGGTCGCGGACATCGCGTACATCACCGCGCCGTCGAGGTCGGTGTAGACACAGAACAGGCTGTCGCTTAAGGCCTTGCGCAGGAACTTGCTGCCGTTGTTGTACTTCGTAGCCTCGCTCCCGGCATGGGAGACGTTGAGGCTCTCGCACATGTACCGGGTCTCGCCGGTGTCATAGACCCCGGAGTCTACCTCGAACGTAACCCCTTCAGTCCAAAGGAGATGGACACGTACCTGGTCTATCGAAGGGCTGATGGCCGATGACTCGGCCACGGCGTGCGGGTGATAGGCGTCGGTGTCGTTAGCGACAAACGTCGTCTCCTCGCCCCGGACGTTGCCTTTGATGACCCACTTGCCGCTGACTTTCTCCTGCCAGCAGGTTACACCCAGCCCGGCATACACCGAGTTGCCTTTCTCCGCCGTAGCACTGCCGCTCGGGTCGCTCTGGGCAGTCCAGCTCGGGAACATGCCGCCAGATAAGTCATTGGTCGCACGGTGGATAGCGTAGTTATTCGCATCCTTGCCGGACCAAACGCAATTAAGGACGCTCCCGCCCTGCTCGAAAGCATTCATCGGATGATAGCCGTGTGCAGTCACGAGATTCGGGCTGGACCATGCACCGGGCCGGCCGGTCGTGCCGGGTCCGTAATCAGCAAGCATCACGGAAAGGACCGAATCGCCGTGTTGGAAAGTTGCCAGTAAGGTATCGGTTTTATAGAGACTTATAGAGGGCAGGCTGTCCCGCAGGTTGGCCACGCTCTCGATTGTGTCGAGCACGACTGCCGACGTGTCCGTGCGCGCGAACAAGATCATACTGGACCCGCCCGTCGTGTCATAAACTGGGAACACCACCCCGGCGGCCCAGCCCGAGCTAGCCTGCTCCGAGTAGCAGACGATTGACGGCTGACCCGGCACGGCCGAGCTGGAACCGGCAAAGACCAACTCGGGCTCGCCATCGCCGGTATGGACCCAGAGCGTATCAGAGTCAACGTATGCGATCCAGCGGTGACCGTCCGCGTCCGGTGCCAGCGCCGGCATCTTCCCGGTGGCGCCAAAGTCGTAGATGGGCACGCCGTCGAAGACCTGTCCGGTGGCGATGTATGGCCACTGCGCGCAACCGTAGTGCTCAGTACCGTCCGCGTCCATCGCCAGAAGCCGCGCGGTGTTCGCGCCGGGTGCGGGGTCGTAGGGCAGGTTCGCCCAGTAGCCATGGGCCTCGCGGATGTTGCGCCGGTCGCTGTCGTTGTACCGCCGGGTACTCATCACGCAACACGCAATCGCGTCGGGCTGTGCGAGCAATGGGAGACTCAAGCCGTCTGCCGCGATGGCCGCGATTGATGGATTCAAGGGTTCATCAGAGTTGTTGTTTACGAGATTGTCGCAGAGCGGCATCAACTGTTCCCAGGGTGGTGCGTTGTAGTCCAAGAAGCGCGCGAACATCCCTCGCGTGGTCCACCAGTCCGTTGCGGTGTTGCCGTAGGGAAACCTGAGACGGGCAACCACCAGGACCCCCATGTGGTAGCTGTCGGGACAAGGTGCGCATGTGGCATTGGGACGGTCATACGAGCAGGGGCCGGGGTGCTCGTCAAACGGTATCACAGAGGAAGCCGACCACTCACCGCCTCCGTTCGTTGAGTACTTGCAGTAGATGCGCGAGGAGTTGTCGGTCGTCGTCCAGCATACAAACACACGCTGCCCAAGGGCCGCGATGCAGGGCTCAACAGCGTTATTTGCCAACGTCGTCGCAGATGTCCAGTACTCGCCGCAGGACGTCGACTTTCTGAACATCACGTGAGGGACGCTGTACTGGTCCGTGAGCTCGTAAGCCAGATATACGTCTGTGCCGTTCTCGTCGTTCGTGGCAAGCGAAGGGTGTGAGAAACAGGGGTCGTCTGAAACATCGATGTGGGACGGGGTGTGTTCATGGGCGTACCACGTACTTCCACCGTTGGTCGTGTACTCACCTGCTAGGACGTAGTAGTTGTCCTCATAATCCCAAGTGACGTACACCGCGCACCCGCGTTTCAGACTGTCGGGATATCGGAACAGTGCCACCGCGACCCCACTGTCGTTGGCCAGGGAGTCCATGTGGTAGTGGAACGGGTGGGGAGGGGTCCAGAAGCCCCACTCCTGATTGGTGAGGTCGGGGTCGGGATCTCCATCCGACCCGAAACCAAGTGGGTGGTAGTAATCCTGGACTCCGTGCGGAGCGCACCAACTGAACGTCTTGTAGCTCGCGTTGCACGACGCGTGGCAGTTGACCGCTTTCACCTCCTCGTCTTCAGGGTGCCGTGGGATGAAAGGCCACGTGCCTGACTCCTGCCAATGCCCCCAGCTAGCCCCGACGTCGCTGTACTCATAGGCTCGGATGTCGCCGGCGGGCCTCCAGGCATCGTCCAACCTTTCGGCGAGGATGCTGGACCATACCTGCATTGTACCGCTTGAGTCGTATTCCGTCATCGCAACGGCGTGCGAGCCGTTGTTCTTAGTAAGGTAGAAGTAGACGCCCGCAGTGTCTGTAGCCCGGTCGGGCTGGTAAGTGTATTTCCGCACCACATTAGGAAGCGTCCAGTGCCACCCGTATCGCCCGAACGCAGTGCTCGCCACCGCGCATAGGAAGAGCACAGCGAGCACAAAAGTTCTTGTCTTTCTCACTTTCGTTCCTTTCTGTTTGACTGCATATTCACTGTCATTCCTTCCGATTGACTGATACCTACAATGCTGCTAGAATTCGATGGGCAGCGACAGGACGCAAGTCCTGAACCTGTTTGTCTTGGCGGACGGCAGGGCTGCCCTATTGTCTTCTGTCTGTACCGACGGTAAGTCAGGTCATACGCGCCTCCTTCCCACTCGTTTGCCTAAGTCAATACTCATCGCGTCGTACTATCTCGTAATCACCAGCTTCTGGGTGGCCTGAGCCTGTGCTCGGGCTTGGGCCTCACACAGAAAGTAGACACCGGGCACAAGCTGGCTGATGTCGTTAAGCCTGGGCCGGAGGACTGCGACTTTGCGGCCGGATGCGTCGTAGAGATCAGCGCGCGTCACGGCGCGCAACGGCACGCTCCGACTGACCAGGGTTGGACGGGCACACCAGGGCCGTGGGGCCGACTTCAGCTCCTCCAGCCCGATTAGCAGGCTGTCGCGAATCACCGGAATCCCGTTGCCGTACATGCTCCCGAATTGCGCCTCGTAGATGCGGCTCGTCCTCCGGTTTGTCACGAGAGGGTCGCGGGCGGCAGCCCATGTTGACGTCCTGACCGTTGCGACCACGCTGTCTGCTCGTGTGTCAGTAACGAACACCAGGGAATCCTCGTAGCCCGCGCTGTACACGTAGTCCCCGGTGTGGTCAAGGCACATGCCGGAAACCTGGCACGGACCATCGAAGGTCGCGGTCACTGTGTCGTTCCGGGTGTCCAACACGAGGAAGACCGAGTGGGGCGTTGGGTACTCTTCGTTGCCGCAGGCGTAGAGCTTGTGCGCGCCGGGTACGTAGCAGAATCTGTTTCCCCAGAACTGAATCGTGCCTACATGTCCGGGGTTGTCCATGTCGATGACGTCACCATCCGATGTGTATATCTTGCGGTCCTCCGGGCAGGCGCAGGCGTCGTCAATGGACCCCAGGTTGTCGAGCGCGTCGGCTGCAACGCTGTCGCCGACGCAGTCTATGGCTATCACGTAGTTCGTGCCCAGATACCACAGCCGGTTGTCCTCCGGCACCAGGAACGACTTCTTCAGGTAGTCACCATGCAGGATGATGCGGCTTGTCACGCTGTCGTGGTCGCAGTCAACAACGTAGATGGCGTTCTTTCCCAGCGTCTCATCGAAGGCCTGGGCATAGAGCTTGTTCAGACCGACGTGCAACTGACATGCCTGGACGCCGCCAATCGTTGGGATTCTCTTGACGACCGAATCGCCCGCGCAATCGAACACCGTGATTGTCGCATTGGTACCGGTGTACGCGCCCGTGCTCCAATACAGCCGGTCGTTGTTTGGGTTGTAGCATATCGGCCCCGGGCTCTCGCCCGCGTATGCGTACGAGGTGACGATGTTGCACGAGCAGTCCACGGTGCCTATGCAGCCGATGGGCCCACCAGAGTACATGAAGTAGAGCCTGTTGTGCACCGTGTCCAAGCTGATTGCCAACGCCACCATCGTTAGCGGCACCAGGCCGGCGATGCTGTCACCCGCGCCGCTGACCGCAGAAACCAGACATGATTGATAGTAGTGTGGTTCAGTCACACAGTCCGGCAAGCAGTACACCCGGTCGAGGCCCGGGCACCAACCCGAGCCGGACGGCAGGCCGTCTACATCAACCTCCGTGACGTACTGACCGGCCGTCGCGTCGTACACGGCTAGCACCGGATCGTACTGCGGGACGGTAAGGTAGAGCCTGTCCCGCGTCACGTCGCACGCCAGGAATGACGCAGTCAGACCCACATGAGTCGTCAGGATGACCGAGTCGCCCGCGCAGTCAATGCTCGCCCAGTTGCCGGAGTAGGTGCAGTAGATGCGGTTCCTTTGGGGGTCAAAGGTCAGAATTGGCCCGAGTCCTGTGAAATGGAGACTCGCCACGACGCTGTCGTGATTGGAGTCCACCGCAAACAGCGTATCACCAGACGTGGCGTAGACCTTTCCAGCGGTCGGGTTGTAGCAGAGAGCACCTGCCGAATCTACCCTTGGAATGGTCGCAACAACAGAGTCCCCAGCACAGTCGATGACGGACAAAGGTCCGTTGCTCCCGGCGTACAGCTTGCCACTGGCGGAGTCGAGCGTGAAAACGGTCGCCGCGACCGGGATGGTGTGCACCAGCGTGTCGCCGGCGCAGTCCAGCGCGGACACCGAGCTGCCCCCGCAGTAGAGCCGGTCGTTCAGGCAGTTGTACAGGAGAGCCGGCGCTTCGTTGGCAACGTGGATCGTGGAAACCACGTGATTCGTAGCGCAATCCACCACGGCGACAGAATTGCTACCCGCCTTGGCGACATAGAGCTTCCCGTGCAGCGCAACGAAACAGAGAGCCTTCACCGGGCCGGTCGAAACCCATGCCAGTCTCTTGCAGGTGATGGCCTCAGCAACGATGACACCGCCGCTGTCGCCTTCTCCGCCGACGTAGAGCCGCGGATGCGCCGGGTTGTCGTCCCAGGCCAGACAGTAAGGCCCGTTCAGCGGCCCGAGCGTATCGGGTAGCCTGATCACAGTTTCGAGTATCTGGGCCGAGGCGGTCGATGCTAGCAGCAGCCCCAGCGCGAACGCGCACAGGCGTAGCCACACAGCGGAGCTGTAAGTTGCGGAGCTACGTTTGTTGGGCGCGTTGCGCGCCCACGGTCGTATCCGATACCAAGAACGCGTCTCGGCCATCTTGCCCTCCATGTGACGCGCCTATCGCGCCCACGGTTATTCGTTCCCGGACATTCAGACTCGACCTGTCGCCCTCCAGTCGTCGTTAGCCTCAATGGTCCCCGTCAGACGGCGCGGCAGCCGGGCGTCAGGTTGACGTGAAGATACTCTCGCGTCCTTCCTTAATGTCAAGCTTCGCTGCAGCTTCCTTTCCGCTGCTACTAAC
>CAZQZR010000160.1:0-7079 GCA_964597845.1 uncultured bacterium
TGGATTGCGGAAGGGGTTGTAGGTTGTGGAGATTCGGATACTTAGCGAGGCGCGGAGCGAGCAAAACGGCTTGAAACACGATACGAATGGGCGGCAGTGAGGCGCCACGAGCGCCCACGGTCGTAGCGTTCATGTGCCGCGCCGGGCGGTTGGCAGGTGCATTATTTCGTGGCCGGAATGCAGATTGCTTCTTGAGGGCGAACGGGACAGAGGGAGTGGCGGAGCGATTGAAGTCAGAAGTCAGAGAGCAGAAGGCAGAATGCAGAAGTGGAGAAGAAGGGGGTCGAGGATTCGAGGAGTCAAGTGAGAAGAACAGGGATCGAGGGATCGAGGATTCCAGGGGGCGAGTTGCGAGTTGCGGGTTGCGAGTTGCGGGCGGACGGCCAGCGGACCTGGGTCAGCGGCAGTAGCGGACGCGGGCTTCGGAGACCGAGATGATACGTACCCGGCCGCAGCGCGGACCGAGCGCGAGCAATGCTCGGTCACCGCTCACCAGCGCCGCGGCTCGGGCCGCGAGCGCGCAGTGGATGAACTTGTCGTCATCCGGGTCAGAGCAGAGGCGTGGGCCACCCGCGTCCCGGAATCGGTCGCAATATGGCAGAACGAATTCCGCCATGATGGCGGCGGCCTTGTGCTCACTCAGCCGGAACTTCGGATACTCGAGCACCCGCGCATACTCGTTGAGAATCGGCTCGCTCACCGCGAGCCGGAACCGGCCACCGCGCCAGGCACCGAGCAGAGCCGACGCCTCGGAGCGAAAGAGCAGCGCCGACACCAGGACGTTGGTGTCGAGCACGAGCCGCGTTACTTCTTTTTTCTCGCCCACTGAATTGCCCGCTTGGTTTCATCCGGCCCGACCCCGTCCCGCTCCAGCCGGTCGCGCACCCGGTCGATGTCGACCGCAGGCACGATCTGCACCGGCCGCAGGACCAGTGCATCGCAGACTACCTCGGCGTCGAAGTAATCGGTCGGCGGCAGACGGTCGAGCAGCGCCTTGGGTATGGTCAACTGGTTCTTCGTGGTCTTTTTGGTTAACAAGGCTTCTCCTTACTTTCTTACTCTACCATAGTAAGGATAGGACACGAGAGGCGGCATGTCAAGCGGGAAGAACAGGGGTCGAGGATTCTAGCGCGAAGAAGAAGGGGTCGAGGGGTCATCGCGCCGGCAGCGCGAGTTTCCAGTTTGCAGGTGCGAGAGCCCAATCGAAGTCAGAAGCCAGATGTCAGATGAGAGAAGTCAGAAGTCCGAGCAATCTGCGTAATCTGCGTAATCTGTGGATGCTTCTTTCCGAGACTTGGCGGTCTTGGCGTCCTTGGCGGTTTTCACTTCGGGTCGGCGATTGGTGAGGGGTCGGGTGGCGGGCAGGGGGCAATTCAGAAGTCAGAACCCAGAGACCAGAATGCAGAATGCGGCTGCGGCGGGGCGACGCTCAGCGGCGGTTGGCGTGCATCTATATGTAGTGGTCGGTGGAGGTCCGACACGCAATTTCCCCGTAGGGGGTACGGACCGGAGACCGCCCTGGGGGTTGCTTTCGAACAAGCTCTTGAACGAGCTTTGAATCGAGCTTTGAACCAAGCTTTTGGCTGAGCTTTGAGCCGAGCTTTGAACCGAGCTTTGAACCAAGCTGTTTCGCGAGCTTTGAACCGAGCTTTGCGGGAAGCTTTGAAGTGAGCTTTTGGGCGAGCTTTGAAATGTGCTCTGAAATGAGCTTTCAAATGAGCTTTTCAAGAAGCTCTTGAGTGAGCTTTCTCGGGAGCTTTCCGGCGAGCTCTCGAAGGAGCTCTGTGGAAAGCTGTTCCGAGTTGCGAGGTCACGAGTTGCGAGAGGCGGATGGCGGACGGCAAGTCCCTGGACTCTTGGTGTCTTTGTCTGGCGAGGGGCACTTCCCATATTTCCGAGTGATGTCAAGGCGCGGCATGACCGGATCGTTGAGTTACACGTCTCTTGCGTGTAGTAGTCAGCCACACCTGAAACCGCGCTTGACACGGGAGGAGGGCGGAGGGTAGAATCCAGTGCTCAGTTGGCAGTAGTTGCTGACGAGATGATTGAATGGAGGTGAGTAATGACCCAGTCTGCAAGTGCGAGGTATGAAGCCCCGCGCGCAGTCCGGCTGGCCGATGCCGTGACCGGCGCGACTTGGGGGTGGTGCCAGGATGGCTCCACCCCGACCCCGGCAGAGTGCGCGAATGGCGACGACTTCCTCCCCTTCTGTGGTCCCACGGGGGCGGTACCAGTGCTCTGCGCCAACGGCACGAGTCAGTGGTAGTCGTGCTGGCGACAGCCACTGCAGTAGCACGTTAGACCGTAACTGATTCCGTAGACCCAGCCAGTCTGCTTGTTGAGCGGCGGTGAGGGACACTCCCCGCATTTCTGAGCGATGTCAAGGCGCGGCATGACCGGATGGTCGAGTTGGGCGGGTTTCGTACATCGTTGAATCGGCGGATTCGTACATCGGAGCAGATCCCGGTGATACAATAGGTAATTCCTGACGCGCGAGTAGCCAGTTCCCAACAATCTATGTGTGGTGGTCGGGCACAACCCCGCGAGTTCAAGGATGAAGTGCAACACTGGCGGATTCTCGCTTCCACGACAGGCTATGTTGACGGCGTGACGGGATGTGTGAACCAGCGGCTGGCCAAGGCGCTGTTGCAGGAGCAGGGACGGCTGCTGTTGGTTGGACTGTGGCAGGGGTTTGCGCAAGGGTCGTAGCGGCACGAATCGCGATACAAGTAGCGGACATCGTTGCGGTTCAAGCTGCGGTAGAAGTTGCGGCACAAGTTGCGGTCGAAGTTCCTCTACCTGTTGCTCAACTCGTTACGGCACAAGCAGCGGAAGTCGTAGCGGTTGAAGTTGCGGGTCAAGTTACACGACCCGTAGCGGTTCAAGTAGCGGAACAAGTCGCGGTTGATGTTGCGGCTCAAGTAGCGGCGGTCGTTGCGCGGCTTGTTGCCCATATCGCTACGGCTCAAGCCGCGGCTCATGTGGCCTCCCCAGCGGGGGAGGCGTTTTCGGACCAGCGGAGTTAGCTTGCTGACAATAGAGAACTTACAGAGACGAAGGCGACGATGCGCTTGTTATTGTTTTGTCTCATGCGGGGAATGACGGATGGAGGAAGGCGGACCGGAGTCTGCGGCTAGTCCTGAGAGACCCTTCGACTTGTCCGACTCCGTCAGGGCGACGCTGCGTGTCATCTGCGTCCATCTGCGTTCATCCGTGGTTACTCGTCTCCGGGACTTGGCGGTCTTGGCGGCTTCTACATCTGCGTAATCTGCGTAATCTGTGGATTCCTGAGAGATTCCTCCACTCCGCTTCGCTCCGGTCGGAATGACATCCCTCTTGGCGGTTATCTCATCCTCGACTGGTGATTTGGGACGAGTAGCGTCGGCGCTGGAGGAGAGCGTGAGAAGAAGCGCCCGGCTACCAGGCGGTCGCGACGTCGGCGGTGGCACTGCGCGGCTCGAGCGAGAGCGCGCCGGGTGCGTTGGTTGCCGGCAATCTAGATGTCGTATGCGGGCATGGTGGTGCGAGCATAGTACAACCGTAACATGCTATCATCAGGACATAGGTGATACTCTGACCGCGAGTGTCACCCACACTTTCCGTAGGGAGTCACCATGCACCGGGGCTGGGACTTGTGAGGCATAGATTCTGTTTGCCCAAAGCACCCGCCTCTGGTATAATCCGGCATGGCTCTGCCTGACACACCGATACGCAACCCGGCGGCGGTGCAAGAAGCAGGCACCGATGGTTGGACCCTGCTGGTGAACCCGGATACCGCGGGGGCCATGGCCGTGAATCACACCGGGGCCCTTGTCTGGAAGCTGGTTGACGGCAGGCGAAAGACCGGGGAGATAATTGCCGCGGTACGCGGCTGGTTCCCGGACGCGCCGGATACCGTAGCTGACGACGTTCTTGCGCTCCTGACCAAGCTGGCCGAAGAAGGATTCGTCGGTCGGGAAATACCGTTCGAATCCAGAGGTCGAGGTAGGAAGTCAGCACAGAGGATGAAGGCATAAGCGAGTTGCGAGTGACGAGTTACGAGTGGCGAGTTGGCGGGAGAGGGCGAGCGCAGATTGCAGAAGTCAAGATGCAGAAGTTCGGAGTCCGGAGCCTTGGCGCACTTGGCGGTTCCAGTCCGTTTTCCGGGATCGTCGTCCGCCCCCGGTCACTTGTCCATTTCCCTTTCTCCTTGGCATCCTTGGCGGTACAATTCCGGTTCTAAGAATTAAGGAGGTGTTCTAGTGAGTGACAAAACCTATCGAGCAAACGAGGTCGTTTCCTGCGTTGACGAAGGCGAAGACGGAGCGATGCTTTATAATCCGGACAAGGACGATACGATCCTGCTGAACCCGACCGGCCGCGCAATCTGGTCCTTCCTCGCTGCTCCCCACACCCTCGACGATATCACCGGCCACCTGATGGCCGCCTATCCCGGCGTGGCTCGTGAACAGGCCGTTCAGGACGCCGACAAGTTCATTCAGTCGCTGCTGCCGGACTTCATCCTGGCCGACAGCGAAACCGCCGATGGGCGCTAGGAATGCACGCGTGGCGAAGGTGAAACCCGAATCTCTCCCCATACCGGACCTCACCGTGCCGCCGCCCGGTCTCTGTCGGTTTCCCAAGACGGTCGACCTTTCGCTCACCGGCCGCTGCAACCTCAAGTGCCGGTATTGTTTCTACGCTGATGAGATGACTGCGCTCAGCGACATGCCCGCTGCGCGCTGGCACGCCTTGTTCGAAGAACTCGGCAGGCTGGGAGTTCAGAATGTCTGCCTTTCGGGTGGAGAGGTCTTCACCCGTCCCGACCTGTTCGAGTTGATCGACGGCGTCATCGCGAACAAGATGCGCTACTACATTCTCACCAACGGCACGCTCATTACCGAGGAGACGCTGAAGGAATTTGAGAAGGGCAAGCGCCGCCTGAGGTTGGATTCGATCCAGGTTTCGATTGACGGGTCGTGCGCCGAGATTCACGACAAGAGCCGGCCGCCGAAAAGTTTCGACCGCGCGCTGCGCGGGCTCCGGCTGCTCAAGCAGGCCAACTTTCCGGTGACGGTGCGCGTGACGGTCAACCGGACCAACGTGAATGACCTGCCGAACGTCGCCCGCCTGCTGCTCGAGGACGTGGGTCTCAGTGGTTTCAGCACCAACGAGGCCGACCAGATGGGTTCGGCCCGGTGCTATGGCGACAGCATAGTCCTTACCAACTCCGAGCGAAAGCAGGCGATGGAGACCCTGACGCGACTGAACAAGCAGTACGGAGGCAGGATCAGCGCAAACGCCGGCCCGCTCGCCGCAGCTTCCAACTTCGCCGAAATCGAAGAGGCCTGTGCACAGGGCAAGACCGGCACGCCCGGCCGCGGCACTCTCTCTTCCTGCGGCGGAGTCTTCAATAAGCTGGCGATACTTCACGATGGGACGATCGTCCCCTGCAACATGCTGCCCAAACTCGTGATGGGTGTTTTCGGCTACCAGTCACTCACCGAAGTCTGGCGCACGAGCCCGGCCATCAACGTAGTGCGCTACCGGCGCCAGATTCCGATGCTGTCGTTGCCGGCGTGCAAGGGCTGTTCGTATGCCGGATTCTGCGCGGGTGGCTGCCCGGGGTCGGTCATGGCCAAATTCGGAAGGTTGAACGCGCGCGACCCCCTGGTCTGCTATCGAATCTTCAAAGGAGAGGAGTCCGACGATGAAAGCTAAGGTCGACGTCAAGGTGGAGGCGAAGACGAAAGAAGAAGCCTGTCCCTCGACTCCTCACTCCTCTGCCTCTGCCCTTGCATCAACCTCTACCTCGATCTCGTTGCCCGATGGCGTGCCCCCGCTGCACACATTCTACATCTACCTGTCCGATAACTGCAATCTCCGTTGCCGCCATTGCTGGATTGTGCCCCGGTTCACCGACGGAAAGCCGGATCCAGGTCGGGTAGTTGATGTTGATGCGCTGCGCGAGGCGGTGCGCGAAGCCAAGACACTCGGCCTGAAATCGGCGAAGCTAACCGGCGGCGAGCCGATGCTTCATCCCCGCTTTATGGAGGTCGTGGACATGCTGACGGCTGAGGGATTGAACCTCTACATGGAGACGAACGGCACCCTGCTGACTGCTGAGGCCGCCCGCCACATGAAGGAGAAGACCAAGGTCACCTACATTTCCATCAGCCTGGATGGGGCTGACGCCCGGACGCACGATGCGTTTCGGGGCGTGGAAGGCGCTTTCGATGCGGCCCTGAAGGGGCTCTCATACCTTGTGGATGCCGGCTTCAAGAACACGCAGGTCATCATGAGCGTGCACCGTGGAAACCGCGCCCAGGTCGAGGCAGTCGTAAGCCTGGCCGCCGCGCACGGTGCGGCATCGGTGAAACTCAACCCGGTGAACCGGACCGGCCGCGGGAGCACGATGCACGAGCGCGGCGAGGACCTCGACTTCGACGAACATATGGAACTGGCGCGCTACGTTGACGTTGACCTGGGTCCGCGCGCGCCGATTGGTATCATTCTGAGCCCGCCTGCGGCCCTGTCGTCGTTCCGCCGGTTGAGGCGCACCTGCGGTTCCTGCGGGGACTGCGGCGTGCGCGGGATTCTGGGCATCCTCGGTACGAATCAATACGCCCTGTGCGGCATCGGCTCAACCTGCCCCGAGCTTATCTACGGGCAACTGGGCAAGGACAGCGTTCGCGACATCTGGTTGACCAACCCGACGATTCTCTACTTGCGCCGGGCACTGGCAGACGTGGACAGTTACCCAGGCATCTGCGCCGAGTGCATATTCGCCCGGGTCTGCCGGACCGGTTGCGTGGCCGACAACTATTCGCAGAACGGACAACTGATAGCGACCAATTGGCTCTGCGCCGAGGCGGTCCGCCGCGGGCTCTTCCCATCCGCTCGGGCACAGAGGAAGTGCTCCAGTGGAGAGAGAAAGGGATAGGGGGTAGGGCATGGAGTGGCGGAGCGTGGATTGCGGCGAACTCAGAAGCGATAGAAGAGACATTTTCTTGACAAGATTGGCCAGAGGGGTAAAATTAAATTATTGGGGGTATCCATTTGACTCAACCAACTACTATGGGTTGTGTGCGACCAGTTTG
>CAZQZR010000161.1:0-7034 GCA_964597845.1 uncultured bacterium
AGGTCGATTTCATCACGCGCGTGACCGGGTACTTCTCAACGGTCTCGAGCTGGAACGTCGGCAAACGAGCAGAGCTGCTCGACCGGTACAAGGACGGGTTCAAGCCCGTAGGATAGTGGTCAAGCAGGAAAGTGGTCTAGTGGTCTAGTGATGGAAGCAGACTGCCGGCACTGGACCACTGGGTCACTTGATCACTTGATCACTTGACCACTTCCTGATGCGTCTCCGCGTCAGCGTCAAGCCGGGCGCGCACGAAGAGAAAGTGAGCAGGGAGCCTGACGGCTCCCTGCTCGTTTCAGTAAGGGCGCGGGCTCAGGAAGGCAAGGCCAACGAGGCGGTCGTGAAAGCAGTGGCGAAGCTCCTGCGCGTGCCGAAGTCCCAGGTGAAAATCGTCAGCGGGCCGTCAAGCCGCACCAAAGTACTGGAAGTCCCGGGCTCGGAAAGCTCGGGACTTCCGTTTCTTATCGGCTGGTAGCTACTCCTTTCTCCCTCTCCTTACGTCCCTCTGTCCCTTGCTCCCGCCCCCTCGCGCCCTCGACCCCTCGATTCCTTCCCTCGTCACTCTTGACACTCTGCGGTGACCGTCCTATAGTCTGTTGATGATTCCGCGAGTCTACGTTGACACGTCGGTCATCGGCGGCTGCTTGGATAAGGAGTTCGGCCGATACTCCGAAGGTCTCCGCCGGAACTTCGCGTCAGGTCGCTTCCGGGCAGTGATTTCCGATGTTACCCAGGCTGAACTACTGAGCGCGCGCCCCGAAGTGCGGGCACTGATGGAACTGTCGGGGTTTGCCGACGCCGAGATTGTCACATTGGATGATGAAGCCCTTGCGCTTGCGAGCGCCTACATCCGAGACGGCGCGGTCAGCGAAGCCCACCGCGTGGATGCGCGCCACATCGCGGTGGCGACCGTGCAGCGCGTGGATGTGCTTGTGAGCTGGAACTTCAAGCACATTGTGAAGCTCAGCCGGATTCGAGCATACAATGCCGTTAACCTCAAGCTCGGTTATCCGGAACTGGAGATCAGGTCTCCGCTGGAGGTGTTGATTGAAGAGAAGTAAGGCCTTCGATGCCGTTGAGATGATGCGGACAATCCGCGACCAGATGGGTCGAGAAATCGCCGGAATGACTCCCCCGCAGGAAGTCGCGTACATCCGAAAGAAGGCGTGCCTTCTTCAGAGGGAAATGAGAAGTCTCGCGCATTCGCGTCGGACGAGCAGCGGGTCGAGTTCAGTTCGCCGGCGCACTGCGCCAGCAGCACGACAAGCACGCGTCCCCTGAGCTTCAGCACATGGTCTGGGGCGGTAAGCCGTGAGCCGTAGGCCGTCGGCCTTTACTCCCGCGCACTCGACCACTGGACCACTTGAGCACTTGGCCACTTTCCGGTGCTTGACTTCCGTCCCGGCCCGGCTATGTTATTGACGATGAACGCGGATGCCCGTTCGACCTTGACGGAGATAGAGCTGTTAACTATGTCGCCCGAATTACGCACGATTGAACCCATGACAGGAGGATTGGCATGGAAACAGAGAGCCTGGAAGACCGCGTAGGAGTGGTGGAAGCAAGATTGGCACGTGCGGAGCGTCGCCATCGGTTGGTGCTCGCTGGAGTGGGCGCGGTTGCGCTTGTTGGTGCCCTAGCGTGGGCTGCTATTGGTGCCGCCAGCCGAGCGCAAGCCCAGAAGGCGGACGAGACCATGAGGGTCATTAGTGCCAACGAGTTCGTTCTTAAGGACCCAAGCGGTGAGGTCCGCGCAGCCTTGGGGATGGCCAACGGCAAGCCGGGGCTGGCTCTATACGACAAGGACGGAAAGGCTCGGGCCAGCCTGGAACTCGGTAAGAACGGCGAGCCGGCGCTGACTCTCTATGACAGGGACGGCAAGGCTCGGGCCGACCTGCACCTCGACGAGAGAGGAGCGTTTCTGAACCTAGTGGAGGAGAACGGCAAGTCCTTGGCCACCTTGGGCGTAGGAAAGTCGCCAGAGTACGGCGAGGTGCTACCGCTACTAGCCCTGACCGACCACAGTGGGACTATGCGTGCTTTGGTGCAGGTAGAGAAGGAAAGGCCGTCCCTGTTGCTGTTTGATCGGGATGGCAAGCGCCGCGCCGGCCTGGGCGTCTACGAGGACGGGCCAAAGATTCAGTTGACCGATGAGGATGGACAGGTGACCTGGGGAGCGCCGTGACTGCTCTCTTTTCACTATGTCGCGCGTGCCTGTGCCCCATTTGTGCCGCCTCAGACGGGTAGGTCGGGAGGACACAGCAGTAGATTGCTGATGCCCGGAACGCGCGTCAAGCGCGAAATTGGGCTTGATTGTCCGATGGAGAGGCCTAAGATTCTAGGCGATGACTATCTCTCCGGTACTCGGCGAAACGGACACGGGTGCACCGCCGAACTACGTAGTCGAGGAGCGAATCGCACCGGTCCGATTCGACTTGATCTCGACTCCCGCTCGATTCGGGCCGCACGTGACGATAGACAACCACGGTGAGGGGTATGTCGTCCGGGTCCTGACATCGGCGCGAGACAAAGGGACAGCGCTTGGCTTTGCCCGCGCGACCGTAGACAGACTGCTGTGTCTGATGTCGCTGAGGAGAGCCACTTTCAGCCGAGGTCGCCGCGCCTTGGCGGCAGACGTGAGGTCGGTCAAACGCCCTTCTTCGCCTGCAAGTCGTCAGTCAAAGGCGATCATCAGTTTTCGCGTCGAGTCGCATGGCTATGAGACGTTCGTAGCGAGGGAGGCAGACCGCGCTGTGCTGACGGCCAGTCTAGAGCCAAGACTACAGCGCGCGCTGAGTTTCTTTTACCTCGGCTGCTGTGCCACGGACAGGAAAGTCGGGTTCGTCCTTCACCACGTCACCCTGGAGGTCTTGTGCGGCGAGAACCCCGACAAGGTTCTGGACTGGTTGTCGTCCGACGAGGAACGCGAGAGCCTGTTGAAGGACGCAAAGGAGCTGTTCAAGGAGCGGTTTGGAGTCCCTGCAAACGCTGCCGAACGCCTGTGCGCGCGACTGCGTGACACGAAGCTGGAAAGCGACTCGGCCGTTTACGCTCACTATGTCATTGAACACAGGGCGATGGCCGGGACGCTTGCGGAAGTCAGGAAGTCGCTGTCTGATATGGGGAAGCAACGCGGCAGCATCGTGCACACCGGGCAAGTGTCGGACTCGGGTAAGTTCACCAAGTGCAGGCTGCAACTTGAGAGCATGACCAGGAAGGCACTCATCAGCGAGATGGAGCACGCGGTCACGCTTGAGCCCGTCGGTTCTGCACCCCTGGAGACGCAATGAGAGACTCACCGGTCCAGGCCCGCCCACGCGCTGATATGACTTCCCCGCTCATGAATCCTAGAATCCCAACGTGTTCAATCCAAGGTTGTCCTTGACGCGCCTCGGGGTGGAATGAGTATCGTGCCCCCGAAATACCCCACATGATAAAGTACGAATCCAGACGACTCTTCCACCTACTCCGCAAGGCGGCCGTTGAGAACGGCCTGTCCTATCGCGGCCTGCTCCCGAGGCTTGCGGAGCGATGGTCGAGGGAGACAAGAACACTTTACGCTTACGCCGTTGGAGTTCTCGCCCTGCCGCCTGTGTTATGGGACGACCTCGTAGAAATTCTGGCGGTTCTCGGCGTGGAGGTCAAGGGCCGTGCGACTGACGGCCAGCGACCGAGTGAGACGCCGAGGCAGTTCGTAACGAGACTGAAGCTGGAGAGCCGCGCCCCGAATCGCGGGCGCGTGGGATGGCGCGACAGGATTGTCGTTGAGCGGGGAGTTCACGCAGGCAGACCTATCATTAGGGGCACGCGACTGACTGTCGAGTTTGTTCTGGAGTTGATGGCGAACGAATGGACCGAGCAGAAGATACTAGAGAACTACCCGGGGTTGAAGCACGAGGATGTCACAGCCGTCTTGAGCTACGCCGCCCGCGTGCTCAACAAAGGGACCGCTAGGCATGGGGGACGCGACACTGGGGGAGTTCAGGGGAAGCAGTTGGTGATTCCTGAGACGCAGCGGTGATTCGGGTGCGCAAGAGAACTCCCCGACCCAGTTCCGCCCACGCGCTGATTTGACATGACTGCGCAAGTTCTAGAATCTCGCCTGTATCATCCTAAGGGAGGTTTCTGGTGATAAGAGTCGTGACAGCAGTCCTGCTCCTAGCCGCGGCAGGGAGCGCGGATATGGTCGAAACTAGCCAAGGCAAGTTCACGGGCACCGTCACCATGTCGGACTCGGTGACGATCTGGGTAGTGCTCCCGTTGGGAGGAACCCAGAGACTGCCCGCCGCTGACGTCCGGGCCGTGTCCTTCGATGACGCAGCTCGCTATAAGGAGTTCGAGATTCCCCTACGGGCCTTGGGAATCCCCGTGGATCTGCGGCCATCAGGTGTGAACCCCATGGTTGCCGTTTCGGAAGCGCAGCAGTCTTCATCGCCGAGCGGCGCGGAGCACGCGATTCCCGTACCCAAACCGCAGGACCAGTCGTCCCTCCTCGCCACATTCCAGAGCCTGAAACGTGACCCTGCAATGGCGGGCCTGCTCTCCGCGTTCGTGCCGACACTTGGCCATGTCTACGCCGGTGAGGGTGGTACCGGAGCCGCGTTTATGGTTGGGGAGGTCGCCCTTGTTGCGGCCGCGGTTCTCTGCGGCAACGCCGCAGGCACTGACTCTTCAGAGAACGCCGTTTTTCTCACGGTTGTGAGTACGGCTTGCTGGACGGCAGCCGTGGTCACCAAGATATGCGAGTGCGGTGATGCGGTGAACGCGGCGAGCAGGTACAACCAGAAACTCCAGGAGAGACTGGGCCTGCAGATAGGACTCCGGGGATTGAGGAGTGAGGCGACATTCGGCGTGGCGTGCAGATTCTAGCGCGGGCACGCTGCTCAACAGGTTTCGTGTTGCGGCAAGGAGCTTCGTTTCCTCTTCACACCCTGCCCGCGAGTCCTAGAATCCAGCCCGTGGTCCACAGCGCACGAGCGGCTTCGAAGCTGCGGGGCATGCAGATGGGGCGCAAGAACCGCCGTCGCGTCGCGCCAGCTTGGGCGGACGACTGGCGGCGACGCCAAGGGCGGTCCAGGCACGAACAGGCACAGGCAGGTTGTGTGCGAAGAGGCAGAGTGGAATATGACTTGGAACGTGGGCACCTCACGATAATGCCGCAGCCGGCGCTCGCTGTTGAGTGAGAATCGGGCTTGAACAAACGGCGGAAGGGCCTAAGATTGGTGCCATGAGGCAGCTCGAAGACTACGATGCTATGCTGGTCTACAATGACAAGGACTGGGACGAAGTTAAGGTCGTCTTTCGCATGTTGGTCGAACGAGGTCTAAGACCCTGGGTAGACAAGCATCATCTCAGGCCCGGACTTGACTTCCAGAACGAACTCGAGCGCGTGATCGAACACATCAGAACGGCCTGCGTGTTAGTGGGCGCGAGCGGGACCGGTCCGTGGCAGAGAGCCGAAATCCGCGCCGTCCTCAGTGAATTTGCCAGGCGGAGATTGCCCGTAATCCCCGTTCTTCTGCCAAGTTGCCCCCAAGCGCCGCAACTCCCGTTGTTCCTGCGCATGTTCGGCTGGGTGCGGTTTGCCGATACTCTGAATGATGCTGAAGCACTCGACAGGCTTCGATTCGGCATTACGGGAAACGAGGTGCCTCCAATCGCCACGGCAGCCTACGCCAATGCGGCCCGGCGCGCGGCAGCCGCTCGTCACGTGGCCGACCTGCTCCGGCGCTCGGCGGAAGCTAGGGGCGCTAAGAGGAAGCCTCGCGTGTGAGCTACGGCCCTATCCGCACGCCGACTGAGATGCGGCCATACGTAGACTGCGTAGCGTTTCAGGTTCACTGGCTCATTGCACCCCGGCCTGAGGCTGAGCCGACTGTACGAGACGCCGTCGACCGTGTATTTGCCGAGTTCGGAGATGTGGGTGGGCCGGGCTCCGACCTAGCGGGCATTGCCTGCTACCTTGACAGTATCACCGAACCTCTTGGGACCATGAGGCAGCTGGGCCTTGCCCTCTACGGCGTGCAGAAGAACGTAAAGCGGCGAGGCGCGAATGGGGCCGCGTGCAGCGATTCGGTGTCGCACCTCTTTGTCATTCCCTATCCTGGTTACTTCCGAGTCGATAGTGAGTGCGCGCCGGTGCACAGCTTCTGTTCAACCTGCCGCAGAGCAGCAGATGACTTGGTCCGTTCCACTGTGACCGAAGTGAGCATGAAGCTTTGGCTCCTGCAAGAAGACATCGAGAAGTACTTTGAGACTGCGGCTCCGTGGTGCAGTGAATGCTGCCTGGCCGAGATAACGTCCCCGTCGAAGAATGGTCTATTGAGCCCACCGCAGTTGCGAATCACGAGCGCCGTCGTCGAACGTGCGATACAGGATGCCGAGGCGCTGCTGAAGAGTGGAGGTCCAACCAGCGCACTGGACCGCGTACACACGACCCTCCATGGCTATCTGCTAGACGCTTGTGACCAGGCTAGCATCCATCATGAGGCTGACCCGTCGATGGTCCATCTGTTCCATCTGCTATGGAAGTCCCACCCGAAGCTAAGATGCGTAGAACCACTCAAGGGCAATCAGCTTAGCGTCATGCGGGCGTTTGCCAACATCGTTGACTCGCTCAATCCCGCACGAAACAGGGGGAGCATGGCCCACCCGAATCAGGAGCTGCTCGGGCAGAGTGAGGCGACGCTGTTCATCAATGCGGCACGGGCCATGCTCCACTACCTAGTCGCCAAGTTGCAGGGCTGACCTACCGGTACTGCCGCGACTGCGTCCTTGAGCATCCTCCCTTTGACGCTGAAGACCTCCTGCTGGACTGTCCTCTCTGTCAGCGCAGCCGGCCTCGGGTAGTGACCTTCCATTACGGCGCGGGCGCGGGGACGTTGAAGACGTCGGTGCGAATTGCGGCGAGGACGTCGGACCTGAGACCGCGATTGTGCCACTTCTCCAGCAGCACCTGGGCTTCTTTCGCCAGCGTCGGGCCGGAGATGGTCCGGCCGTGCGAGAGGCGGAAGAGCTGCCGGGCAAAGTCGAGG
>CAZQZR010000162.1:0-6898 GCA_964597845.1 uncultured bacterium
GGCCGGTGCTGCGCAGATGCGTACCGCCGCACAACTCCATCGAGAAGTCGGCGACCTTCACCACCGTCACCTTCTCGCCGTACTGCTCGCCGAAGAACGCCAGCGCGCCCATCGCCCGCGCGTCGTCGAGCGGGGTATCACGCATGGCTTGAACTTGTCGGTCGGCGACGACCTGCTCGTAAACCATCCGCTCGACTGCATGAATCTGCTCCGCGGTCATCGGCTCGAACGCGGCAAAGTCGAACCGCAGCCGTCCCGGCTCGACCAGCGAACCTTCCTGCTTCACGTAGTCGCCAAGCGTCTTCCGGAGCGCCGCGTGCAGCAGGTGGGTCGCGGTATGGGCCCGCTCAATCTCGCGCCTCCGCTCTGCGTCCACTGCGGCAAAGACCTTGGTAGGGACATGACCGGGCTGTCCGACAGGGGCCTCAGCGGCCAAATCCTCCTGGGATTCCGGATCGTGTCCCGACCCTCCCGGTAGCCTGCCCCGCACCAACTTCGCCTTGCACGTGGGCACGCCCTGCTTCGTGAACGTACCCAGCACCTCAAGTTCAAACCCCTCACCGATAATCCGACCGGTATCGCCGACCTGCCCGCCCATCTCGGCGTAGAACGGGCTCTGCTTCAGCACGACTTCGTACAGGCGCGGGACATGACCGAAATCCTCCTTGGATTTCGGATCGTGTCCCAAGCCGGGAAGAACTGTGAAGCTGAGAATCTCGGTATCGACCTCGTCGCAGTCGTACCCAACGAACTCCGTCTTCTCACTAGAACCCATGACCACTGGACCACTTGACCACTCTTTCTTACTCCGCTCGCGCTGCTCCTGCATCGCCCGGTCAAACCCCTCGGTATCCAGTCGCACGCCTGCTTCCTCGGCCAGTTCCTTCACCAACTCGATGTGGAACCCGAATGTGTCGTGCAGCTTGAACAGGTCTTCGCCCGGAATCAGGCCCTCGCGCTTGTGCGCTGCCAGCACATCCTGCCAGCGTTCAAGGCCGGCGTCCAGCGTCCGGAGGAACCTCTCTTCCTCGGACCTGATAATCATCGCCGCCTGCTCGCGCTTGGCCACGACTTCCGGGTACCACTGCCGCATCAGCTCAACCACTTCACCGGAGACCTTGTACAGGAACGGCTCGTTGACCCCGGCCCGCCGGGCAATGAGCGACGCCCGGCGCAGGATGCTACGCAGGATGTACCCGCGCCCATCGTTCGACGGTATGGCGCCATCGGCAATGGCAAAGGTCAAGGCACGCGCATGGTCCGCCGCAACGCTGAGCATCTGCTGCTCCGCGCTTCTCGCTTCTCGCTTCTCGCCTCTCGCTTCGAGATTGAGCATCTTCGCGGTCGCCTTGATAATCGGCGCAAACAGGTCGGTCTCGAATATCGTCTTCTTCTTCTGGGAGACCATCGCCAGCCGCTCCATACCCATGCCGGTATCAATGCCCCGGTTCTTGAGCGGCTCGCGCGTGCCGTCGGGCAACTGGTTGTACTGCGGGAAGACGATGTTGTAGACTTCGCTGAACCGGTCGCAGTCGCAGCCCGGCCCGCACGTCGCCTTGCCGCAGCCGAGTTCGGCCCCGAGGTCTACGTAGATTTCTGAGCAAGGCCCGCACGCACCGCCGCCGCCGACCGGGCCCCAGAAGTTGTCCTTGACGCCGAGGCGCACGACCCGGTTCTCCGGCAGCCCGACCTTGGTGCGCCAGATGTTGTACGCCTCGTCGTCTTCTTCGAATACCGAAGCATAGAGCCGGTCCGCGTCGAGCTTCACCACCTGCGTCAGGTACTCCCACGCCCAGGGAATTGCCTCATGCTTGAAGTAGTCCCCGAACGAGAAGTTGCCAAGCATCTCAAAGAACGTGCCATGGCGCGGGGTCTTGCCCACGCGATCGAGGTCCGACGCACGCAGGCACTTCTGGATTGAGGTGGCCCGGCGATACGGCAGTTCAACCGTGCCCGCCCAATACGGCTTGAACTGCACCATCCCGGCGCTGGTGAAGAGCATGGTCGGGTCGTCCCGCGGAATCAGGGATGAACTCGGCACAATCTTATGTTCCCGCTGGGCGTAGAACTCAAGAAACGTCCGGCGCAGCTCTCGGTGGTTCATTGCGGCTCTATTGTATAGCTAAACCTGCTCGGCGCAACAGAATGCACTGCCGGTCAGGCTGATTCTCCTGCATCCAGATTCGTGACCTGGCGGATCGTATCCGGCGAGAAGCCGCGGCGGGCGAGGAGGGCGTAGAGCCGGCGCTTAAGCACCGCCGGTTCGAGCCGCTTGTTGCGGCTCAGGTACTTCTCGGCCACTTCCCGCGCGGCCGCGGTCTCGTCCGGTGCCTGCTCGATAGCCGCGTCAATTTGCTGCCGGTCAATGCCGCGCTTGATGAGTTCGCCCCGCACGCGCCACTTGCCCTTGTGCCCGATGGCGATACGGTCTTCGGCGAACCGCCGCGCGAACCCCGCGTCGTCAACCATCTTCAACTCGGCCAGCCTTTGCAGGGTGTGGGAAACTATGTCCGGCGAGAAGCCCTTGCGCGTCAGCCGCTGCGTCAGTTCGCTTGTAGTCCGCGCCTTGTAGGAAAGCAGCAGGAACGCGTACTGCCGCGCCGCGTGCAACTGCTCTTCGTGGGCAATCCGGTCGAGTTCGGCACGGTCGACCTCGCGCCCCACGCGCAGGCCGAGCGCGCCTACCGTCTCGCTGGACAGACCGAAAAGGAACGTTCCGTCGAGGAAGACCGAGACCCGCCGCTTATTTCTTTTTTGCGGCTGGAGCGCGGTTATCTTCACGGCCGGACCCGAATCTCATCCACAGATTACGCAGATTACACAGATTCGTCCGCCACTCGTTCCCTTGATCCCTTTGTCCCTCGATCCCTGTCTTCAGCCTCGTGTCTTTCGTGTCTTCGTGGCGTCTATGTCGGTTTCCGGGACGGCTTCGCGCTGCGTGATCCTGCTGGCCTTTGGTATCTTCAGCTTCTCGTATAGCTGTGTCTCAGCCTTGGCCGCGACCGGCGCATTATCCTCCAGGAAGGCAATCGCCGCATCGCGTCCCTGGCCGATGCGCATGTCACCGAACGCGTACCAGGTGCCGGACTTGGTGAACACTCCCTGCTCCGCGCCCATGTCCACCAGTTCACCGAGGCGCGAGATGCCCTTGCCGTATATCAGGTCGAACTCGGCCTCGCGGAACGGCGGCGCGACCTTGTTCTTCACAACCTTTACGCGGGTCCGGCTGCCGACAACGTCATCGTCCTTCTTGATGGCGGCGATGCGCCGGATGTCGAACCGCATCGTGGCGTAGAACTTCAGGGCGAGTCCGCCGGTGGTGGTTTCCGGGCTGCCGAACATGACGCCGATTTTGTGGCGAATCTGGTTGATGAAGACGGCGCAAGTCTTGGAGCGCGCGGCCACGCCGGAGAGCTTGCGCATCGCCTGCGACATCAGCCGCGCCTGGACCCCGACGAACGCGTCGCCCATCTCGCCTTCAATCTCGGCGCGCGGCACCAGCGCCGCGACCGAGTCAATGACGAAGAGGTCAATACCGCCGGAGCGGGTCAGCATCTCGGCGATTTCCAGCGCCTGCTCGCCCGAATCCGGCTGCGACACCAGCAGGCTGTCGAGGTCAACCCCGAGCGCCTTGGCGTAGTTCGGGTCGAGCCCGTTCTCGGCGTCAATGAACGCCGCTGTACCGCCGAGCTTCTGGCACTGGGCGACGATGTTGAGCACGAGCGTCGTCTTGCCCGACCCCTCGGGCCCGTAGATTTCCACAATCCGGCCGCGCGGCACCCCGCCGATGCCCAGCACCGCATCCAGCCCGATTGAACCGGTCGGAATCGCCTCGCAGCTTACCGCGGGCGTGTCCTGGCCGAGCCGCATTATCGCGCCTTTGCCGAACTGCTTCTCAATCTGCCCCAGGGCATTGCCGAGGGCTTTGGTCTTTTCGTCATCTTTGGCCATCTTACCTCCTGCAGCAGGGACTGTCCCCGGATGGGGACTGTCCCCAGTGTCTTTCGCTGATTCCGGTCAGAGTATAGATTTCACCGCCCCCAAGTCAAGCCGACTGGCTCAGCGCAAGAACCGAGACAGCCGTAATAGTGAATTAAGAATGGTGAATAGTGAAAGGCGGATTCGGGTTTCATAATTCTCAACTCTCTATTCACTATTCTCCATGGCCTGCTTTTCCAAGTCGTACAGCCTGAACCGCACCGCCTTGAACTTGCCTGCCAACTCCGGCTCCACGACCTTGAGCACTTCCTCCAGCACTCTTGCCGATTCCTCGGCCCGCTTGAAGTTGGCGAACAGCACATCCTCCAAGCTCTTCCGTTTCGTCCGGTCGAACCGGTCGCTTCTCCCGAGGTCGGTCTCGCTCTGCCGGCTCAGTATGGCGCGCCTTCGGAGCGCGCGCGTCTCCCTGCCGATTCGGGTCCGAAGGCTTCGGACCCCGGCCAGCAGCCGCGGCTTCTCCAGCCCGAGCCGGACAACATCCTCGACCACTCTCAAACCCTCGGTCAGCCGGTTCAGATTGACATCGATGATGCGGGCGGTGCGCGGGTCGGTCACGCTGCCAGCTTAGGCCAAAGGCGACTGCAAGTCAAGACAACGACAGCGGCCCGGCCATTGGCCGGGCCGCATTACAAGTCTGAGCCTAGTTCGACCCGGCTACTTCCGAGTCATCAACCGCAGCAGTTGCAGCCGCCGGCCTTCTTGGCCGGAGCGTCCTTCGGCTTCATCGGCTTGCCGCAGCAGGTTACACTGCACTCCTTGCAGGTGCAGACCTTGGTTACAGTCACTTCTGCGCCACAACTTTCACAGTGGAACACATCGCCTATGGAGTTTGCCATGGTCCTTAGACTCCGTTCCCGGACCGGAGGATTTCGGTCGTCACGGCAGCACGGCCCAGATATCGAGGCCGATCGTGAAGTTCGGCATTGAACCGCCCTTGGAGATGGCGGCGAGCGGTACTGCCGCCTTGGGTTTGAACCACAGCGGGCCTATCGGGTTCCACGTGAACCCGCCGCCGACCGAATGCTGGCCTCCGCTCAAAGCCGTCGCCACACCCTCTTTGATGTCATCTGCCTTCACCGCACCTGACACCGTCACGAAGACGCTTGCCTTCTTCCCGAGCGCGAAGTCGGGAAAGACGACGTACTCGAACTGGTTGCCGACCTTGGTCGAGTCGGCTTTCTTGCCGTTAATCCAGTACCCCAGCCGCGCGTGCGCGACCATCGGGCCGATCTTGGCCGTCTGTGCGGCCGCGCCCAGGCCGACGTCGAGCGTCCGGTCGCCAAGCGACAGGACCAGGTTCTTGGCCGACGTCGGCATCATCACCGCGGCTGCCAGGGTCAGCTTCACTGGCAGGATTCCACCCAGCAGGCCATAGCGCACCATAAGGGATGCATCGCCGAGGCCGAATTGGCTGTTGGCGCCTTGGCTCTTGGACACGACCGGCGCGACCGCCAGAACTTCAAGGTTCTTCAGCGGGCTCAAGCCCACCAGCACATCGGCGCTCAGCGTGCTTGTCTGCGCGTCGCTCGGCAGCGCCTCGTATTTCCCAGTAGAGTCGTTGTACTTCTGGGTGGTTCGCGAATAGCCGGACGCCACATAGCCCACGAACTGCAGCGGCTTGACCACCGACGCGCCGCGCGACAGCATATACGTCGCCATCGCGTTGCCCGCGAACACGGCCAGAATCACCGCCATCACTGTCAGTCTCTTCATATGCTCTCCTCTTCCTTTCATTGTCCGTCACCGACTCCCTACCCCCACTCTCCTTCTTTCCCCTGCCAGATTACCCGAAACCCACGCCGAATCAAGCGCGGACGGACGACCCAGAAGCCGAAGTTGAACCGCCAAGGACGCCAAGATCGCCAAGCGGCCACAGAGCACTTCCATCCGGACCCATCTTCGTGTCTTCCTGTCTTAGTGGTGAACTCCCATCTTGGTTCTGGGACGTGTGGCCCATCTTGACGCGCGGCATCTGCGGCTCTATTCTCACGAACCATGAAGACGACGCTGCGCACCCACAAGCTCGAAGAACTGAATTGGATGGAGTTCAAACGGATTGTTCCGAAGAAAACCGACGCGGTGCTCGTGCCGGTCGGCACTATCGAGGCCCACGGCGTGACCGGGCTCGGCACCGACAACCAGATACCGCTCTCCATCGCCGAACGTATTGCCGAGCCGATTCAAGCGCTCATCGTTCCGACCATCCACTACGGCATCACCAAGACGCTCCTGCCCTATCCCGGCTCTCTGACCGTGCTGCCCGAGACCTTCGAACGCTACGTCGCCGAGGTCGCGGCGAGCCTTGCCGACGCCGGATTCAGGCGAATCGTCTTCTTGAACGGCCACGGCGGGAACACCGAGGCCCTAAAGAATGTCTCCGTCCGCCTGTACCGCGACAAGCAGGCCTACAGCATGGTGATTGATTGGTGGACGCTCTGCGGCGAGGAGATCAGGAAGGTCTACGGCCACGCGGGCGGCCACGCCGGCACCGACGAGACGGCGCTGGTCCAGGTTGACCATCCCGAGCAGGTTCGGAAGCAGGAGTACAAGAAGGAGATGGCATTTCTCGTCCAACCCGGCCTTGCCGCGATGCCGTTCCCCGGCTCCATCATCCTGTACAAGAAAGGCGAAGGTCTCCCCGACTTCGACCCGGCCAAAGCCGGGCAGCTCATGACCGCGGTCTGCGCCAAAGTCCAAAGGACCATCCTCGACGTCTTCCGCCGCTGGCAGACCATTCGCTGACCCCCGGCGTAGCGCAAGCACAAGCCCAAGCTCCTGTCCCCCAACTCGCAACTCGTAACCCGCAACTCGCAACAGCTTTCCGCAAAGCTCGTCGGAAAGCTCCCGAGAAAGCTCCTTCGAAAGCGCATTGGAAAGCTCATTTCAGAGCACCTTTCAA
>CAZQZR010000163.1:0-6895 GCA_964597845.1 uncultured bacterium
CAGATACTCCGTCTTAGACTCCAACAGAGATTCCGTCTTAGAATCTGTCATAGCCCGTTTCCGACCCCTCTCGCGACCTCCGCAACTCGACCCCTCGACCCCTTTCCTTCCGCACTCGACCGATGGAGCGCTTCCCTCCGCCTTTGCCATTTCCCCTTTCCCCTTCTCCACTTGATCGCTGGACCACTTGACCACTAGACCACTTCTCTTCTCTTCCGCTTGACAGTGAGTAATCCCGGCCTATTCTACAGTTCCCTATGGAGACAGGATTCTTGCCGGCCTTGACGCAGGCTGCGGGTTTTTCCCTGGCTGCAAACCGACGCCGAGTCGCCCCTTCGACAAGCTCAGGACAAGCTCTGACGCCGATGAAATGGTCTCCTCTGTCTGGACACCGGCAGCTCGCGCGCCAGCGTACCCTGGCCTTGACGAAGGCCGGAAATATGGGAAGCGCCTTGGATTTCCTGACGCGGGGGAAATGATGTCACCGAAGTCCCAGTCGGCACATGCAGACAAGAGCCAGAAGCGCGACGGCGGGTACTACGCCATCAAGGGCTTTCTGTACCAGTTCGACAAGACCCTAATAGAAGTACTCAGGAATCCTGAAGCCGAGGTGGCGTTCGAGAACGAGCAAGACATCGACTACGATGTCTATGTCTTGCAGGTCAAGAACCACGAGAGCCAAGACTTTAGCACAGGGAGAATAAGGATGCCGGTCGTGGGCCTCCTTGAGTCATTCAGCAGAGACCGCTCCCGCAAGCTCTGCCTCTACTGCCACTTCAAGAACAAAGCCCCCGGCGAATGGCGGCCGAAGACTGGTGAGCTTGATGCTATCATCGGCAAGACCGCGCAGAAAAGGTTCCCGATACTCGCGCGGAAGCAGTTCGTGCGTAGTTTCCGGATTCGTTTCTCGGAGAACTATCAAGCCCAGTTCCGCTGGCTGGTGAGTGCCATTAGGACATCCTTCGGTTTGCATGATGATGGCACAGCCGCGCTGTACCATTCGATATTCCGTTCCAAGCTGCTTGACCGAAGCGTTCTGCAACGTCCGCAGAGGCATGTCAACTTGGATGACCTCAGAGGTTTCCTTAACGATGCCGAGGTCACGGTTTTCCAGTCAGCATACCACAAGTACTTGTCGGCGGTCAGGTATGTCAACGTGGTGAAGAGCCGGTACTTCCGTTTCCGGGAGCCGAACATCGAGGACTTCGAACGGCTGTTCATCGTCGAGTGCGAGGCGATCTGCGACGACACCACTCTGATTCGCCTTGCGACTCGCCTTGCACGCAAGTACTACCGTAAAGGAAAATCACCCCAGCCGTATCTATGCCTGCGTACCTCGAATGCACCCCTGCTCACTCGTGTCAAACGTGGGCTACTCGACTCGGGAACACGTTTCTTCGATGGCACCTGCTTCGACGGCGATTGCTTCCGACCAGCCGAACTGGCAAGGCGACGTATAGACGACGCCACTGTGACGATCAAGTTCGTCCCGGAGTCGCAGTTGACCACCCTTCTGGGGTGCGCACGCATCGATGAGGTGTACCAGCTTTTCACAAGCGCGCCCTGTGACCTAGCGTTCGGCGGGCGACAGGTTCGCATACAGGTGCAAGACGTCGAGCAGGCGGTCAGCCTGCTATCGTAGGGAGGATTGTGTGACTGAAACCGAGAAGAGCTTGAACGCAGTCGTGACTGGCGTGTATCCGAACAAGGTCGAGATCGAGGTGACCGACATCGAGAGCTTCAAACTTGCGGGAGAGAAGCTCTCCGTCGGTGCATTCGTGCGAATCTCCGACTCGGACGACTGTGCAATCATCGCGGTCGTGCAAAGCTATAGTATTCGGAAGGAGCAGGACGACCCTGATCGTCACTACGTCATTGAGGCAGTGCCCATCGGCTTTCTGAGCGCTCAGGGGGAATTCTCCAGGGGAGGCAACAACATTGCCATACCGCCCGTGGGAGTGTCGCCTGCGCCCCGAAGCGACATTCAGAGTATCTTCGGCCAGATTAAGCCTGCCAAGAGGTTCGAGTTCGCCTCCCTGATGCAGGATAAGCAGGTACGCGTACCGGTGGACGGGGACCGGTTCTTCAACAAGCATATCGCCATCGTCGGGTCTACTGGATGCGGCAAATCCTGCTCCGTGGCGACTATCTTGCGCAAGGCGATCGACGCCAAGGAGACCGGATTCACCGGACTCAACAACTCGCATATAGTAATCTTCGACCTGCACGGCGAATACCGCTCAGCCTTTCCAGATGCGAACCACTTGGACGCAGGCAGTCTCTTGCTGCCGTATTGGCTGATGAACGGCGAGGAACTGGAGGAACTCCTTGTCGAATCAGGCGAGAATCAAGCTTACAACCAAGCCAACCTACTCAGGCGCGTCGTGACGAGGAACAAACAAGTGAAGAGCGGGAATCCCAAGGTCCTCTTTGATTCGCCGGTGAGGTTTTCGCTCAAAGAGGTTTTGAACTGCATCACAAATCTGAGCACGGAAACCCGAAACTACAAGAAACCAGCGGAATGCAGTATCAAGAACGCGCCTGTATCATTCGAGAACGACAATGAGAGGTTCGACCGATACTTCAAAGACGTGTGCGAGTTCGAGGAACCGAAATCCCAGAGCCAAAGCAAGGGCACCTATAACGACGGCACGCTCGAGAAGTTCATCTCACGCATTCGCTGGAGGCTGACCGATGAACGTCTTGGATTCCTGCTTGGCTCCAAGGCTGAGGACCTCTCGTTCGAAGACACAATCCGCCAGATATTGGGTTACAAAAGGGACAAACAGGCCAACGTGACGGTTGTCGACCTAAGTGGGATACCATTCGAGGTATTGAGCATTACCGTCTCACTCATGTCGCGCATACTGTTCGAGTACGGCTACTACTACAAGCGGGTCATGAAGTCCGACGCGCCAAAGACCCCTCTGCTACTGGTGTATGAGGAGGCGCACAAGTATGTGCCCAAACTCTCAGGGGCACGGTATGGCGCCTCCCGGTATGCAATCGAACGGATAGCAAAGGAGGGACGGAAGTACGGAGTTACGCTGGCACTCGTGACACAGCGGCCTTCCGAAGTCTCAGAGACTATCTTCTCGCAGTGCAACAACTTCGTAGCCATGAGACTGACTAATCCAGATGACCAGAGCTACGTCAAGAGGCTGCTGCCCGACACCCTCGGCCCGCTGACAGAGGCACTTCCAACGCTCGATTGCGGCGAAGCATTGTTGCTCGGCGACGCAGTGGTGATGCCGTCGCTTGTGCGGATTGACCCATCCGCTCCCGAGCCATCGTCCAGTGACATTCCGTACCTTCAGGAATGGAAGCGACAGTGGCAAGACGTGGACTTCGCACTTATCACGAAGAAGTGGACGAAGTGAACCCGACTTCGGGGAACACTAACTTGCGTAATTCCGCGGCCGCAAGAAGGATCACTGACCCGGGCCGCGCGCCCGCGCATTTGACACGCCCGCCCGCAGATTCTAAAATCCCGCTGCAATCGAGGCGAATCCATGCGTGACGTAGAAACCGCAGAGATGCCTGTTTCACAAGATCCATCATCGTTCACGCTAAACATAGGGATTGATGGAAGAGCCCCGGCCGCGGAGTTTCACGCACTGCCACGCTTCGGACTCTACGTGATCTCGCATGGTCACCAAGTGCTGCGTGTCGGCGAGTCCGGTTCGGGCGAAGCCAGACTTAGGAAGGGATTCCGCGAGCCGTTGCGCAAGCTTGTGCGTGGCAAAGAACGCAAGAACTACCTCGCGTATGCGTGGCGCGATGACTACAGAGACAAGAGGCTCAAGGTGGACTACTTTGGGCTATCCGAAGAGCGATTCAGTAACAGCCAATTCCGCAGAGCACTCGAGGCCGAGGTGACATTCCAATTCCGCATCGCACACAGAGCTTGGCCCAGCAGGATGAACGAAATCCACTTCACCGAGGTCCATCGTACTGACCCTCTGCTCATCCAGGCAGCAAGGGTCATTCTCCTTCACTACGAAATCCGCCATGACGACGCACTCTAAACGGCTAGGGGGCAATTCCGGAGACGCAAGAAGGACCACCGACCTCGCCCACGCGCCAGGCGCGAGTCTTGACTCTCGCCATGAGCAAGCGTAACATCCACCCATGACCGAGCAGAACTCCAGCGGGTCAGGTGGCCTTCCACCCCGCCCGACGTTGGCCAAAGCGCCGAAAGGGACAAGTGTCCCTGACAATCGAGCACGCGCCGACGGACTCTGGCGATTGGCGGATGAGGACCGTCGGGCCGGTAGGCGACCTAGCATCTCTAGGATATTGGAGCAGGCGCGCAAGACCGGGGTCGACTTCGATGTCGATGATGTTCGGACGCTGATGCTCTGGTACGGGAAAGAAGTCGGGATGTACTACGTACCTAGGTCAGTTGCGGGGTTCTTCGAGTTCGCCGTAGCCGGCCGGAAGGTAAAGACCTTCTGTGATCCTTGGGCAGGTGCTGGGCTCTTGGCGGTGCAGCTCATACGCCAGACGCGACCGAATCAAGCCTACGTGATCTGCGACGATGCATCTGCGACAAAGGTGGCGAAGGCCCTTGGAAGAGGCCTGCGCATCGATTGGCTTGAGGGTGATCCCCTCTCACAGCTCGAGCATGTCATGGAGCCGTTGGACCTAGTTGCATCGATTCCGCCCATGGGCGCGAAGATGACGACCGTCCTGCCACTGTCTTTGAGGGGACCACTTTCCGTGAGGGACGAGGCGGGGTTCACGATTGTCTTTCAATCTTGCCGCCAGTTACGTGCAGATGGGCTGGGCGTTTTCGTTGTGCCAGAGGCCTACGTATGGGCAAGTCGTCACGCCAGTACTCGTGACGCGCTCAGGCGCAACGGGCTGCGGCTGAAGGCCGCATTGTCCCTTCCCCTTCAGACATTCTACCCGTACACCGCAGTCGGCACGTGTCTGCTACTAATAGAGAATGGTGAACAGGGACCCCTCTATGTCGGTCAGTTGACGGACGACATGGAACGCAACCGAGCCTTGTTTGCCAACATGAACCGCGGTGTCGAGAGTGCGGAGCCGGCGCTTGGACGGTTGGTCGACATTGACACGTACCGCGGGTTCGCCGCCATCGAAGTCGAGGAACGTGTGCTGCGTTTGGCGAAGGAAACCGGCTCCCGCGTGGTCCGTTTGGGCGACATTTCGGAGCAGGTCATGCTCACAAAGGCCTCAGAGCTCCCGGGGTTTCACGAACATCCCAACGCCATCTACGTGCCCCTAACCGGCCGGAGTGACGTGGTTTCATCGCTATCCGAGTTGAAACTGAAGCCACATAACTACGTGCAGGTGGCGATCGCGAACGCGTCGGCTGAGGCCACCTATGTCGCGGCATTCCTGAACTCGTCCACGGGCATCTACCTGCGTGAGCAGGCGTGTTCGGGCACGGCAAGTGCCAGGATGCAGAAGAGCATGGTGGGCGAGATACTCGTGCTACTCCCAGACCGGCAGACGCAACTGAAATCAGTGGAGGGCCGGACCCGAGTGGCGGGATTGATCAGCGAACTCAGGGGACTTGAGCAACGCATCTGGTCGGAACCTACGAGAGTTGATGCGCACCTGCAACGGCTGAATGAACTTGGGGAGGGACGCTTGGTTCCGGTCGCCCGTCACGAGGACAACACCGCCTCTAAGGTAACGGTCTCCGCGTCCCGAACGAAAGGGTTTGCCTCGCTTCCTTTCCCGCTTGCATACCCTTACAGGCTCTTGGGACCAATCGACGCCCCGGCCGAGAGATACCAGGAACTAATGCGTGTGTGCGAGAATACCTTGGCGTACCTGGCGTCGGTCGGACTGGCAATGGCCGCCAGGTTCGTACCGAAGGAAATGGTCGGACACCTGCACTTAGGCCAAGATACGTTGCGCAAGTACTGGCGTGGAGGCATCTCCCCTGGTGACTGGGTGACAATCGGCAGAGAGTCTGCTCGTATCCTGCGCAGCAGGACAACGTCCACTGCGGCTGAGGCCTACGCTGGTATCTGGTTCCGTGGGACTGGCAGTAAACAGTCCGATTTCGGAGAACTCGTCGGTAACATGGCGACCGCGATCAACAACTTCAAGCACGGACGCGGTCCGAGGGTTGAGCCGGAGCATCGGTGCGAGGGCGATAAGGCAGATGGCAATCTGCGCGCAGTATTGGATCGCATGAGTTTTCTTGCCCAATACCCGCTGAGACTGGTGTTGGCGTCGGACGTAGACTGGCAGACAAATCGAAATGTCTTGAAGACGACGCTGTATATGGGCGACCATCCGGCAATGGACCTTGAGTCTGTCGAGCACGAAAAGCCCTTGCCAAAGGACAAGCTGTACATGCAATTGGAGCGAAATGAGTGGGTATCCATGCATCCGCTGCTATCGGTGCAGTATTGTCCGACCTGCCATGTTCGCGAAACGTATCTCTTGGATTACTGGGCTGGGCCGACCGAGAAGACTGTACTCAAGAGCTTCGAACGCGGCCACACAATTGACCTAGCTAGCGGCGCAGAAGAGGCTACGGGGCTAGGCCCCGATCTAACGGCATGGATGAGAAGCCTGTTTGGTGTATGAGCGAATCCCGCGGACGCAATAGAGAATTACAGACCTCGGCCGCGCGCGCCCATTTGACAAGCCCATCTGGGCATTTCAGATTGCAGATTGTAGATTGCAGATTACCCGACGCTGCCAGCCGTTTGACATCCGTCCCCGCGAGTTCTAGAATCCGACTATGTGTGAGCCGACGTCGCCCTCGACGGCTGCCCATGGGCGGAATCACGGGCAGGAAGACATGACCGTCGCACGTCCGCTCGTCCGTCCGGCTCTGTTCCTTGCCGCCATGGTTCTGCTGGCAGGCAGCGCGTGCGTGCCGCCCATTGCCTTTCACGACGGC
>CAZQZR010000164.1:0-6890 GCA_964597845.1 uncultured bacterium
CATTCTCACGCACCCCATTCCCCAACTGTCCATTTGCAGCTTTCGATTTCTCTGAGACGCCGTGCGCCGACTTGACATCCGGCCGGAACCGGGTAAAACTACTCCGTAGTGAACGACCTCATCATGATACTCGGAAGCCAGAATGGAACCGCCAAGTAGGAGAATAGTGAATAGAGAATGGAGAGTTGTGAAACTCGAATCCGCCTTTCACTATTCACCACTCCTAATTCACTATTCGGCTGTGACTTGATGGAGAATTCCTATCTCGGTTCTCGGGTGGTGCGTGCCGATAGGAGACTGGAGTGTGAATGAAGATTGAAATAGAGCGAGAGACCGACGGGCGCTGGCTGGCGGAAGTCCCAGACCTGCCGGGCGTCATGGCCTACGGCCCGACCCGTGCTGCGGCCATCGCGAATGTCAAGGCGCTGGCTCTGCGGGCTCTCGCCGACCGACTCGAACACGGCGAGGAAATCCCGGCGCTCCGAGAAGTGTTCGCCGTGCCCGCATGAGCAGTTGGCCTTCTGCCAAGGCCAATCGAGTCCTGGCTGCGCTGCTCCGAATCGGGTGGGTAATCAAGCGTCAGTCGGGAACATCGCATCGTGTCCTCAGCCGTCCGGGCTGGCCGGACCTCGTGTTTGCCTTCCACGACCATGATGAAATCGGCCCGCGGATGCTGACCCGAATCGCCAAGCACAGCGGACTCACCGCCGAAGACCTGTAAGTCCCTGACGATAGTCACCGTTTCATGTCCAGACCGCGCGTCGCGCGCACGACGCGCAGCGTCGCCCTGAGGGAGTCGGATGAGTCGAAGGGTCTCTCATGTCTGCTAACTGCCAACTCGGGCGCATAGCGCCCGCGCATTTGACTTCCCGTCCCGCCCCGCCATAATCACGGGAGTGGAATCCAAGCCCGGCCCGGCTTTGACGAAGCCAACCGTCACGTGTCGTGCCCCCGGGAAGCCGCGAGCGACAAACGTTGCTGAGTGGCGTAAGACTAAGGACATAGAAGTGAGGATAGAATGAAGAGAGTACTCGTACTGGTCAGTGTGGCTGCGTTAGTCGCGATGGTCGGCTGTAAGAAGGCTGTCCAGCTCGACAACAAGGACCTCGTTAGTTTCATATTCCAAGCTACGATGTCGGGATACTCGGCGACAATGTCCGACACATCACAGCCAAAGACGGACTACACGAAACATCTGAGCACTGATTACACCATGGTTGGGCCTGCCGGGGGCAATTGCCACGTGCTCGGAGACCTTACCGTTACCGCAAACATCGACGAGCATGGTAACTACCTCGGCGGTTCCGCGTCGTTCCAATATACGCAGACGTGGTCCGGTTACGCTTTTGAAGACTCCACCGGCCAGAAGTGGACACTGAATGGAGCGCCCGATATCTCGACCGTGGGGTTGTTCACCTTGCGGCCGGACGGCACTTTCGGTACGGCGTCCAGCATCGACATCAGCGGAGCTGTCCGGGCAACCGGCCCCGGTGGTTATGACCACACCGCAAACTTCCTGGTGACGATCAACATCGACTCAAACGGCAGGGGCGGTGACGTGAGCGGGACAATAGACGGCCAGTCGCTCTACTACACCTTCTGAGTCGCTGAACTCATCTTTCCCCGTGCGAGCGCACCCGGGGCGAAGGCCAATCTCGGATGTGCGCCAACCGAGTCGAAGGGTCTTTCCCTTGTTGTGTAGCCGCTCTGCGCGGCCGTCAGCCGTGAGCCGTAAGCGGTAAGCCCTCTTCCGCCTCCGCGCCATTGTCATTTCCCCTTAGATATTCGCGCTTTGCCGTTCACGCTTTGCTCTGTCCTTTGTGCTTTTCACTTACCCCTTGGTCTTCTGGCGGTTCTCCTGCGACCTGCTGGGACTGGATTGACAAAGTTCCGCTTGACAAGAAGCCGGGATTGTGATATGACTACCCGCTCGGCGAGGCAGGTCCCTGAGGCGCGCCCGCGGGCCGCCCGCAATCCGTGATGTCTGGAACCGGGCACGCAGGTGCCGTCAAGCGCCAGGAGGAGGTTGCTTCATGAAGATACACCGAATCATCGTTGTAGCCCTTCTGTCCCTGATGCCGCTCGCCACGCTGATGGCCACGCCGCGCGTCAGGCTGATGAAACCGCCGCCCGGTCGCTGGGGCATCGAAGACCTCTGGAAGGCCACGGTCATCTCGGATACAGCGTGCGACGCGTGGTTTGAGGGGTATGTGTTCGAGGCGACCAAAGGCCAGGTGTTCCACGCGACAACGAAACCGTTCCCGCTGACGCGCGGCACCAAGGTTTATGGCTACCGCGACGTGAAGATTGACCGGACGCAGACCGCGCCCGGATACGAGGTCTTTGTTACAAGAAGCGGACAACTACCCGCGGGCAGCTACCGGTTCAAGCTGTTGTTGCAGCCCTTTGGCGTCGACGACAGCTTCGGGTTCGACGTCAAGCCGATGAGCCCGCCGAGACTGGTTTCGCCCCGAGACGGAGATGCCATCTCCGGGAAGTACCCGCTCTTCGTCTGGACACGGCCTGGCAACAACACCGGTGGTGTGACCTACAACCTGACGGTCGTGGAGATTCAACCCGGACAAACCGAGGAAGAGGCCTTGCGTGCAAACCGGCCCTGGTTTCAGAAGAGCGGCATTACGGCCACACAGCTTCGGTATCCCACCGGAGCCCGGGGGCTGGAGAAGGACAAGAGGTACGCCTGGCAGGTGACCGCGGTGGGCAAGGGCATCCAGCCACTGGTTAGCGACCGGCGGGGTTTCAGGAGAGCGCTCTTCACGCCGCCGATGAAATTCATCGACCCGCTGAAGGTATCGCGCGAAGTCGACCGGCACGGCAACTACTTCGTGGTCCGGCTGACGCTCACGAACACGGGCGCGACCGACCTCACGAATATCGTCGTGTCCGACAGCCACCGCTACTTCCAGTGCCTGAACGACGTATCGAAGATGAAGGTGGCGCCGCCCGGGGGCGAGGTGAGACCGGGCTGGACGACGGTGCCAGTGTCTGCCGCGAGCAGCGTCCGGTCAGCCGGCGGCGGATTCTACAGCACCATCGCCATCGACCTGGGCGACTGGGTCCTGCCGCCGGGCTTGAGCATGTCGGTCTACTACTCGGTGTTCCCGCTGCTGACGTTTTCGCTGCAGGGCCCGGGGCACACCATCGGTGCCGGGCTGAAGGTGACGTACAAGGTCGGGGGAAGCGATGGCGTGCGGAAGTTCGACAGCAAGGCGGTTTACCCGGTGCCCGGCCTGGCGGATGCATGGAAGGCGGCCAACTACATGGTCCTGACCTCCCCGGCGCGCATCCAGGGGTCGCCGTCGGCGGTCAACGGCCTGCTCGTGAAGCTCGCGGAACTCGCGAAGTCCCGGAACGGCGCGCTCTGCTACCTGACCAGCGCGTCCCTGACCGCGACTTCGGCCCGCACCATCGTCAACGCGTTCGGCACCATGCTGAAGAACAACTTGCAGAACGGATACCTGCTGATTGTCGGCGAAGACGACGTGATACCGACGTGGTCGAAGCCGGAGGTGGCGAGCCTGAAAATACCCGCCATTCACCTGTCGGACTACGACTACGCGGACCCGAACGACGACCTGCTTCCGGACCGGCGGGTGGGCCGGATGCTTGGCCGCCACGCGACCGAACTCCGGGCGGCAGTCCAGAACGCTCTCGACTACAAGAAGGATGGAATCGGCTGGCAGGGCGGGCATCCGGTGGCCATCTTCGTCAGCGGACCCGAACCGGGGAAGTGGCTTTTCGTGAAGGACATGTCGGAAGGTCGAGGCAACATGGTAGGCCGCTGGGGCAACAGCGCGGTGGAACTCCACACCGATTTCATCACGACCCGGTACCGCATCATCAGGCACGCGCTGTATGCGCTCTCGAAAAGTGGAGGGCTCGCCTGTGGAAGCGAGGCAGACACGTTGGCCGGCTACTCGTACGCACAGCTGGCAGCATGGCTGCTGAGTCTCAAGATGGTGAACATGTGGGTGACGAAGCTGGACCTGCTCTACCCGCCGCAGTCCGGTGACACTCATTTCAAGGACGCCAACGGGGTCTCGCGGCGGATGCCGGCAGCCTTCGGGGCGTCCGGTTTCGTTGCGGCCGTGTCGCTGGCTGAGGAGACGATGCTCGCCGCCCGGAATGGCGTCTGGTACGGCGCATACCTGTTCTACTCACCCGACGACGCGCACGGCCCGCCGGCGATGATATTCCACACCTTCGATATCGCCACGGCCGCCAAGGACGTCATCGTCTGGGTCGGTCACAGCGGGCCGGACGGCTGGGGCGACGTGGTTGGCGGTGGGACGGTGCAGAACCTGCACATCGGCCCGCGGCCGGTCGTCATCGCCTTCGGCTGCCACTGCGGCAACTATGACGACACCGACGCCATCTCCCGTGCGTTCCTCACCCGGTTCGCGTCGGTCTACATCGGGGCGACCGAGAACATGTACCCGTTCGGCGACCACATGCTGGCGGACGAGTGGTGGTCGGCCTGGGGCCCAGGGATGACAATCGGCCAGGGGCTACAGCGACTGAAGCTCTGGAACATGCAGGCCGCGCCCGGGCAAAGCGGCAAGTGGCTGAAGGCCCCATGGATGACCTACTTCGTGCGGATAATGAACCTGTACGGCGACCCGAAAGTCGGGGGGTTGTGATGAACCGGCGCATGCCTGTCCTGGCGGTCCTCCTGCTTCTTGCGGGTCTCGCGCCCGGCGTACCGAAGACCGAGCTGTCGGTCGTGGTCCCGGACTACGTGGCGGTTGAGCGCGGCGGCCTGACCGAGGTCACGGTCCCGGGCGGCGGCGTGCTCTACCTGGAAGCAGGACGGCCCCAGGTCCCGTACTACACGGCGCGGTTCGAGTACCCGGCGGAATGCCGGGTCCAGGACGTGACCTTCAAAGGCAAGACCGGGACAAAGGTCGATTCGGGCCTGCAGATGCCTCTAGTCCACTTCAGTTCGTACAACGACCCGGTCCCCGACATCGTGCCGAAGCCGGGTGTGTACCCGGCCGAAGACTTCACCTGGCGCGTGGTCGAGGGCATAGGCGACAGCATCACGCTGGCCATCACCGTCTACCCGTATCGCTTTGACCCGGCCAGCGGCGTCGGGACTTCTCACAAGCAGTACGAATTCGAGGTCCGATACGTCACGTCCGGCATCGGCATCGGTTCGGTCTACCACGTGAACCCGGTGTGCGACCCGGGCGAGACGCTTCGGACCGTGGTCCTGCTCGAGGGCGACGCGGGGGAAGCGGGCGTTACCATCCGGCCGACGGTGCGGAACGCGGCCACGGACGGCGCGGTCGCCGAGCCGGCCGAGATCGTGCTTGAGCGGGCAGGGCCGGGTGATTCGGTCGTGGTCGAGTGGCCGACCGCGGGTCGCGCGGCCGGCCAGTACCTCGCGGAGTTCGTCCTGCGCGACCACGCCGGGAACGAGCTCGACCGGTCGCGGGCGTCGTTCCGGCTCGGCCGCCCGCGCGGCGAAATCACCCGGTTCGAAGTCGAGCCGCAGTGCTTCGACATCGGGGACGAAATCGGCATCACGCTCGAGTTCCACAACACGGGCAGCGTCGCCCTCGACGGCCGGTGTGTGTTCCGGATCACGACCGAAGGGCGGGTCGTCGAGGAACTGGAGCAGGAGATGATTGGCCTGAAGCCGGGCACCGCCAGGACATACAGGCGGGCCTGGAGCACGGCGGCCGCGGAGAAGTCCGTCATCTACCGCGCGGTAGGGGTCGTCAAGTACGAGGGTACGGCGAGCGAGCCGAAGAGCGTGATGTTCAGTACCAACCGGATGCCGGTCGCGGGCTTCACGGTCGAACCGGACACGGCCGCGGTGGGCGACCCGGTTGAGTTCGACGCGTCGGCCTCGAAGGACGAGGATGGGAGCATCGTCGAATACCGCTGGGAATTCGACGACGGCGGCAGGGCGCCGGGCGTCACCGCGCGTCACGCCTGGATGCAGGCGGGCGAGTTCGTCGTGCGGCTGTCCGTGGTTGACAACGAGGGCGGAACCGGGACAGTGACGAAAGTCGTCGTGGTGGAAGAACAGTGAGGATGTCAGAACGCCACGCCTGCCCAGACCGGTTGTCCACGTTTCGGTCAAGGGTAGCTTCGGCACGCCCTTTCGGGGGTGGATGCAGGCTGTGTCTGAAGCCAAAGGAGGCAGGATGAAATCGTTCAGCATTTGTGCGCTGGTCATCATGACCTTTGTGCCTGCGGCCATGCTGATGGCCGCGCCGACCGTGAGGCTGTCCAAGCCCCCGCCCGGTCGCTGGGGCATCGAAGACCTCTGGAAGGCCACGGTCGTCTCGGATACAGCGTGCGATGCGTGGTTTGAGGGGTATGTGTTCGAGGCGACCAAAGGCCAGGTGTTCCACGCGACAACGAAACCGTTCCCGCTGACGCGCGGCACCAAGGTTTATGGCTACCGCGACGTGAAGATTGACCGGACGCAGACCGCGCCCGGATACGAGGTCTTTGTTACAAGAAGCGGACAACTACCCGCGGGCAGCTACCGGTTCAAGCTGTTGTTGCAGCCCTTTGGCGTCGGCGACAGCTTCGGGTTCGAGGTCAAGCCGATAGGACCGCCACGGCTCATCTCGCCGCCGGAAGGAGCGAAACTGGGCGGGCCGTATCCCGACTTCGTCTGGACCCCGCCGGCGAACTACTCCGGACCAGTCACCTACAAACTGAGAGTCGTTGAGGTGGAGCCGGGCCAGACCGGGGAAGAGGCCTTGGCGGCGAATCCGCCTTGGTTCGAGCGGCAAGGCATCAACTCGACCAAGTTCCGCTATCCTGCGAGAGCGAGGAAGCTCGACGAGGACAAGGAGTATGCCTGGCGGGTGGTGGCCGCGGCCGGCGGCGCGGTCGCGGCCAGCGAG